>NZ_JAFBCR010000001.1:965986-1287982 GCF_016907795.1 Kocuria palustris | reverse complement strand
GGCTCGGGCAAGTCCTCGCTGCTGGATGCGCTGGGGGATGCGACGGCGCAGCATCTGGAGGGCTCCGGCGTGGTGGACCTCGAGGCCGGCGACCCGGAGGAGACCGGCGAGGGCTCTGGGTCCGAGCAGCAGCGCCGTCCGGGCACCACCGTCGCGGCCGCGGAGGGCCTGGAGGAGGTGCGCCGCCTGGTGCGGATCACCCAGAAGCCGATCGGACGGACACCGCGCTCCGACCTGGCGACCTACACGGGGCTCTTCGATCACGTGCGCGCGCTGTTCGCCGACACCCCGGAGGCCCGCTCCCGCGGCTGGAAGGCCGGGCGGTTCTCCTTCAACACGACCCCCGGGCGCTGCCCGCACTGCCAGGGGCAGGGCCAGGTGGAGGTCGAGCTGGTCTTCCTGCCCGGCTCCTGGACCGTCTGCCCGGTCTGCCACGGGACCCGCTACGACGACGAGACCCTCTCAGTGCGCTGGGAGGGGAGGACGATCGCCGAGATCCTGGAGCTCACGGTCGCCGAGGCGCTCGCCGTCTTCGCGAAGGAGCCGTCCGACCAGGAGACCGCGCATCAGCAGCGCTCGGCCTCCCAGCGCCGCCGGGTCGATGCGATCCGCAGGCCCCTGGAGGCACTCGGGGCGCTGGGACTCGGCTACCTGCGACTGGGCCAGCCGGCGACCGAGCTCTCCGGCGGAGAGGCCCAGCGGATCAAGCTCGCCTCCGAGCTGCACCGCACCGGTCGCAGCCGGACGCTCTACCTGCTCGACGAGCCCAGCACGGGGCTGCATCCGGCCGATGCCGAGCGACTGCTGCGGGTGCTGCACGACCTCGCCCGCGACGGGGCGACCGTCGTGATGGCCGAGCATCGCCCGGAGGCGATCCGCACGGCCGACCATGTCATCGATCTGGGCCCGGGCGCCGGGCGCCGCGGCGGGACCGTCGTGGCGGCAGGCACTCCGGAGGAGGTCGCCGCCGATCCCGACTCGGTCACGGGTCCCTGGCTGCGCGGCTGAGACGGCTCGCGCGTCACGGCCCGGACCGCAGTGCGCGGCAGGAGGCCGCGATCCGTAGGATGGCCGTGCGGCGCCGCCCGGCGGCGCACCCCCCCCGTATCCGCTCGCTTCGCAGGAGGCATCTGAGATGACAGCCGCCTCGCGCCCGAGCGCCGGACTCCGATCGGCCGCGCTGCTGGGCTGTCTCGCCGCCATGGGACTGCCGCTGGCGGGCTGCGCACCGGCCGATCCCGAGCCGGACATCCCGGAGATGGAGCAGCCGCCGAACCGGGAGATCGCCGAGCCCGGGCTCGTGGCCGGGGCTGAGCTGCCCGTCTGGGCTCGCAGCGCCGACTGCGATCAGCCTCGACCCAGCGCCGAGGACGACGGCCTGGCGCGGACCGCACCCGCATCGGATGCCGCTGACGTGGCCTTCGTGGTGCCGCAGACCGAGCTGGCCCTGTGCGAGCAGCCCGGGGTGGTCTCGGCCTCCGTGGAGGGCTCGTACACCCAGGCGGGCGAGGCCCGCGAGGGCACCGTGGACCTGGGGCTGCTCTTCGCGCCCGAAGCCACCCCCGAGCAGATCGCTCAGGCCTGGTCCTCGGCCGAGACGGAGGCCGAGGCCCAGCTGTCGGGGACCGGCATCGGCCTGGGACAGGTCTCCCTGGTGCTCGACGACGGATCCTCGATCTCGGGACCGGCGGAGGCATCGACGGCCTCCGAGCCCGCCGCTGCGGACGGCCGGGCGGCGGGCCCGGCGGCGACGATCCCCGAGGCCATCGACCTGCTCGCCGCGCTGCAGCGCACAGGCCCCCAGCCAGGCGCGCAGGAGACGGCTGCCCCGGATCCCTCGGCGTCGCCGTCCTCCGCCGTGGAGCAGGGGCCCGAGCGCCGCTGGTCGGTGAGCGTGGGCCAGCAGCTGGAGGTGACCACCGTCTACACGGCGGATCTGTCTGCTGAGGGGGCGCTTCCCCAGCTCTCCCGGGTGCTCAGGGACACCCAGGAGGCCGGCCAGGCGCCGGGCGGGCACCAGGATGCTGTGACCGTGATCGACGGCCGCGTGCGGCTCACGGTCCCGAGCGCGTTCGCGAAGTCGCTGACGCCCGAGCTGCTCGAGGACCTCCACGACCTGGGCCAGGTCCCTGATCTGCAGGCCACGGCGCGGGTCGAGGGCTCGGACGGGGCGGCGCCGATGCTCAGGGTGCGCTCCGAGCGGCTGCCGGAGTACAGCGAGCCGCAGTACGAGGAAGCGGCCGAGGCCCTGAGCGGCAGCGCTGCGGAGGCCGGAATGCACCTGGACCACCGGCTGGACGGAGAGCCGCTGCCCTTGGACGAGGAGCAGGCCGAGGCCCAGGGCTGATCCGGTCTCAGCCGCGCGTGGGGCGCTGCGGGGCCTGGCCCGAGTGCCGTCGGCGCATCCGCAGCGCCATGCCCAGCCCGGTGATGGCCATCGCGGCCATGAGCGCCCCGAGCAGCATCAGCAGCGGGTCGGAGATCACGGCTCCCACGACGATCACGATCACCGCCAGGACGATGAGCACGATCTGGAACGGGACCATCAGCTGCACGGGCGGACTCCTTCTGGCAACGGGCTCTCGGACGGCACGACGCTGGCAGGGTATCGCGCAGTCAGATCCCGCCCGTAGTCTGGGCCATCGCAGACCGATCACCGCGGGGCCCTCCGGGCACCGCCTCACCCCCCCGGGAGTGCCATGACATCCCATCCCACCGGATCCCGCCTCGCGGCCGGCCTGACGGCTGTCTCCTGCTGCGCGCTGCTGCTCACGAGCTGCCTTCCCAGCTCCGATGAGGACCCCTCGACCGAGGGCTCCGCCTCGGCTCATGACTCCGCCAGCGCCCAGGACTCCGAGGCCCCGCAGGAGGACACCGAGGTCGCCGGCGTGGACCAGGCCATCGAGGACGGCTACGCCCTGAACACGGCCAGCGGAGATCTGCCCGTCGTGACCATGTACACCGACTACGAGTGCCCCGCGTGCGGGTCCTTCCACCCTGCGGTCGAGCAGGTGGCCGAGGAGCTCGACGGCGAGGTCGTCGTGCGCGTGAAGAACTTCCCCCTGTCCATGCACGACAACGCGGTGCCGGCGGCCCACGCGGTCGAGGCCGCCGGTCGTCAGGGGGAGGCCCACGAGTACGCGAGCCTCGTCTACGACGACGTCGACGAGTGGTCCGAGCTCTCGGACGGCGAGCTCGAGGACCGCTTCGTCGAGCTCGCCGGGGAGGCGGGGCTGGATGAGCAGCGCTTCCGCGAGGACATGGGCTCCAGCGACGTCGAGGAGATCGTCGAGCAGCACAGCCAGCAGGCGGAGGACCTCGAGCTGACGGGGACTCCGAGCTTCGTGGCCGATGGCAGGGCCATCGACCTCGGGGAGATCGGCAGCGCGGAGGACCTACGCGACGTCCTGCGCGATGCGGCCGAGGGCTCCTCGGGCTCCTCCAGCGATTCCGGGACCCGGGCATGAGCCAGCAGGTCGCAGCACGAGACGAGGAGGACGGCTTGGACACCAGGCAGAGGCTGAGGGCCATCGCGATCGTGCACGGAACGGTGCAGGGCGTGGGCTTCCGCTACTGGACGTGGAAGCACGCCGAGAAGCTGGGGCTCGTGGGCTGCGCCCGCAACCTCGACGACGGCACCGTGGAGGTGATCGCTGAAGGCACCCGCTGGGCGGTGCGCGATCTGCTCAAGGAGATCCAGGGCCCGGACGCACCGGGGGCCGTGATGCGCGTGGACGCGCACTTCGAGGACCCCCAGGGCGACCTGAGCGGCTTCACGACCGCCTGAGCGGCGGATTCACTCACCGGCCAGCCAGTCCTCGAGCTGCATGCGGTCCAGGACCGCGGCCGGGTGAGGGCCGGCGGCGCGCAGGGCGTCCAGGTTCTCGCGCGGCATGCTCGAGGGCGAGCCCAGCAGGATGAGGTTGCCGGCGCGCTGCCCGTCGAGCATCGAGGCGTCGCTCAGGCACCACACGTCGGCGAAGGCCGGGGCACCGCCGCTGCCCTGGGCCTGCACCATGCGCTCGGCCTGCTCGCGGAAGAAGCCGAGTCCCGGGTCATCGCCCACGTTGACGATCAGCGCCCCGTCGGGGGCCAGGACCTGGGCCATCTCCTCGTAGAACGATCGTTCGCGAAGATGGTCGGGTGCGTCGTCGCCGGCGAAGACGTCGAGCACCAGCAGGTCGAACGGCTCCGTCTCGGTTTCGCGCAGCGCGCTGAGCTGCTCCCGGGCGTCGCCGATCAGGATCCGGGGCGGCTGCGAGTCCGGCCAGGGGAGGTGCTCGAGCACGAACCCCGGCAGCTCGCGGGCCAGCTCGATCACCGTCTGCTGCGATCCAGGGCGGACCGCGCTCAGCCGGCGGGGCAGCGTCAGCGCCCCGGCCCCCAGATGCAGCGCGCGCACGGGCTGTCCGCTCGGGCGCTGCAGGTCGCAGGCCGCCGACATCCGCTGCAGGTACTCGTAGAAGACCCGGCTCGGATCCGCCAGGTCCACGTGCGACTGCTCGGCGCCGCCGATGCTGAGGATCCACCCCCCGGTCAGCTCGTCCCAGGCGATCTCGGCCCCGGCGTCGAGGGCGGACAGGAAGCGGGAGCGGCGTGCGGGGCGGGACATGCTCGGATCGTCTCACCGATCCGCGCGATCCGCTCGCCGTGCGTTCACGGCCGGTTCAACCGCTCTCGCTACGGTCGGTCCATGTCATCGGCCGACCGGCCGCGCCCACCGAGCACTCCAGGGGATCACATGAGCCGCCGCACCGCACTCACCCGCCGCAGCCTGGTCGAAGGCCTGGCCGGGGCCGCGGTGACCTCGATCGCCCTTCCCGCCGCAGCCTCCGAGCGCGGCGGGGCCGGGCATCGGACGCTGCGCTTCATGACCTACAACGCCTCGCTCAACCGCGGCTCGCAGGGGCAGCTGGTGCGGGATCTCTCCACGCCCGGCAACGCCCAGGCGCAGGCGGTCGCCGAGGTCATCCAGCGCTGCGCCCCCGACGTCCTGCTGATCAACGAGTTCGACTACGAAGCCGAGCACCTGGGCGTGCAGCTGTTCCGGGACAACTACCTGGCGCGCAGCCAGAACGGCCAGGCCCCGCTGGACTTCCCCCACGTCTTCACCGCTGCCGTCAACACGGGCGTGGACTCGGGCCTGGATCTCAACGGCGACGGGACGCTGCGCACCGGCGACGATGCCTGGGGCTTCGGCCTCTTCCCCGGCCAGTACGGCATGGCCGTGTACTCCACGGCGCCCATCGACCACGGCGCGGTGCGGACCTTCCAGCTTCAGCTCTGGTCGCAGATGCCGGACAGCCTGCTGCCCTGGGACTACTACGGCCGCGAGATCGGGAAGCGGCTGCGGCTGTCGTCGAAGTCGCACTGGGACGTTCCCGTGCGGGTGGGCCGCGACACCGTCCATGTGCTGGCCTCCCACCCGACTCCGCCGTCGTTCGACGGATCCGAGGACCGCAACGGGAGGCGCAACCACGACGAGATCCGCTTCTGGGCGGACTACATCACGGGCTCGCGCCGCGGCAGCTGGATCCGCGACGACAACGGGGGCACCGGCGGACTGCTGCCCGGCAGCAGGTTCGTGATCATGGGCGATCTGAACTCCGACCCTCAGGACGGGGACTCCTGGCCCGGGGCTGCCCGGCAGCTGCTGGAGCACCACCGCATCCAGGATCCCCGGCCGAGCTCGGAGGGGGCCGTCGCGGCGGCTGCCGCCCAGGGAGGGGCCAACACGAGGCATCTGGGCGAGCACCGCTTCGACACGGCGGACTTCACCGACCAGGCGCCGGGCAACCTGCGGGTGGACTACGTCCTGCCGTCGTCGAATCTCCGGGTGCAGGACTCCCAGGTGTTCTGGCCCGCCCCGGGGCGGCCCGGCGCGGAGCTCACGGGCTCGTATCCCTTCCCGACCTCGGACCATCGGCCCGTCTGGGCGGATCTGCGCGTGCGCTGAGTCGTGGCTGCGGCTCCGAGCCAGTCGTCAGGAGCCGATCAGACAGGACGCTGATGGCCTTGGGTAGGCTGGTGTCGAACTTCTCAAGGACACCCACCCCAGGAGACGACCGTGGCGTTCAACCCCCTGAAGCACGCATTCGATGATGACGGCAAGCCGACCCCGGCGCTGAACGGCTTCCTCGACAACGCCCTGAAGGTGCAGCGTCCCGTCGTGCTGCGCTGGGTCAAGCGGCTGCGCGCCGAGCACCCGGACGAGACCCCCGAGCAGATCGCCAAGCGCCTCGAGCGGATGTACGTCCGGGCGAACACGGCCACCGGCGGCGTGGCCGGCGGTGCGGCCATGATCCCGGGCATCGGCACGCTGGCCTCCCTGGGCGTGTCGACCGTCTCGGTCGGCGGCTACCTGGAGATGACCGCGCTGTACGCCCAGGCCATCGCGGAGCTGCACGGCGTGCACACCTCCGACCCGGTGCGCACGCGCTCCATGGTCATGGCCCTGATGCTCGGCGAGGACGGGGGCGTGCTCATGAAGCAGGTCCTGGCCTCGAGCTCCAAGTCCCGAGGCCTGACGAACCGCTGGGGCCTGATGATGGGCACCGGCTCCAAGGAGGGCGGCCTCGATGTCGGCAAGAAGCTGCGCAACATGTTCGTGCGCCGCTTCATCCGCAAGCAGTCCACGGCGGCGCTGGGCCGCGCGCTGCCCTTCGGCATCGGCGCCGTGGTCGGCGGCGGCGCCAACCTGGCGATGTCGCGGGCGGTCGTGAAGAGCACCCAGGAGGCCTTCGGGCCGCTTCCGGCGAGCTTCCCGCCCGAGCTGTCCGAGGTCGACCGGGCTCCCAAGCTCGCCGACGACGCCCGAGACCGCTCCAAGGATTCCGAGGAGGCCGGTGAGCCGGCGCAGATCAGCGGCGAGGGTCAGCAGGACAGCTGAGTCCTGCGGCGCACAGCGGCCGACATGATGCAGGACACCTGGTCCCCGCCTGATCCTTCAGGCGGGGACCAGGTGCTTCATCGGGTCGGCCGTCGTCGTTCCCCCGGCGTTCACAGCGGGCCCCTAGCGTGAGAGGCGAGAGCGCTGTCCGACTCCCTGCGAGTCGACGGCGCAGCACCCTCTCCTCGCAGGAAGGCACAGCTTGGGCCCCAGGATCCTCGCGCATCGCGGAGCGAGCGCTCAGTACCCCGAGCACACGCGGGCGGCATACGTGCAGGCCCTGCTGGACGGGGCCGACGGCGTGGAGGGAGACGTCCACCTCACGCGCGACGGCCACCTGGTCCTGCACCACGACGCCCAGCTGGGGCGCACGAGCGACGGCCGCGGACCGATCTCCTCGCACACGCTGGCCGAGCTGCGCCGTCTGGACTTCGTCTCCTGGAAGGGCGTCGAGATCCCGGTCAGCCACGGCGGGCCCCATGAGCAGCTGCTGACGCTGCCGGAGCTGCTCGAGCTGCTGCGCGGCGCGGGCAGGCGGGTCGGACTCGCCATCGAGACCAAGCATCCCTCCCCGGCCGGTCATCGGCTGGAGGAGGCCGTGCTCAGCGTCCTGATGGCCGAGGGCTGGGACCCGGAGACCGGGCGCCTGGGGAACCTGCAGGTCTCGATCATGAGCTTCCACCCCGATGCCGTGCGCCATGTCCTGCAGACCGTCGCCCCGCGCAACGTGTGCCAGCTGATCGAGGATCCCACCCCGGAGTCCGTGGCCGCGAGCCTGCGGGTCCCGGCTGTGACGGCCCGGCTCGTGCACGCCGGCATGCGCTGGGTCGTGCCGTCGGCGGAGCCGATCATCACCCGGGGCCTGTGCGAGATCGCGGGTCCGGGCATCGCCTTCGTGCGGGATCACCCCGGTCTCGTGCGGACCTGGCTGGCGCAGGGCTCGATCCTGCGGGTCTGGACGGTCGACACCGCGGCGGACCTCGAGCTGTGCCTTGCCCTGGGCGTCCAGCAGATCACGACCAACCGGCCGGGGGAGCTGCTGGATCGACTCGCTGCGGGCGGTGCCCCCACCGCTGTCGGCAGCAGCGATAGAATGTGTTGAACAGCCCACTGCAAAATGCATATTCATTAGATATTCAATGCAACCATGTTTCAATATCGTCCCCAGTCAGATGGGTCGAAAATATCGGAGAAAAGGTGTTGCATCTTCATTACTCGCAGGTAACGTATGGGCTGTGCCGACGGTTGCCGAGGCCCTCACCTCACTTCCGTCGACATGGCGCGCCGATTCGACAGGGGCTGTGACAGCAGTCCGAGAGACTGGAGTCTCGGGGCATCGCGCAGAGGAGCGGAGCCGGATCGCGGGCTGCGATACGTCTTCACCCTCTGTCTCCCGAAAATCTGGCCGGTGTCGATCTGCGGCGGCCTTCATCTGGTCCGGGGCATCCCCAGCCCCGCCTCATCCCCCCACGAGGTTCCCCCACCATGGCCGTTCCCCCCAGGCTCCGCCGCAGCGCCCCCACGCTGACGGCGCAGCGGACCGTGTCCGCCGTCGACCCGCTGACCCGCATGGTCGCCGAGTCCATCGCAGACGAGGTCCTCTCCGACCTGTCGCGGGTGCTCAGCACCGAGCGCCCGGACTCCGAGCTGTCCCTGCTGCTCTCCCTGAGCAGCGATCATGCGCTCACCGCCCAGATCTCGCCCACGCTGTGCGCCGTCCTCAAGGCCGCTCAGCGCGCCCAGGCCGTCTCGAGCGGCTGGTACCGCCCGATCCGCCTGTCGCGAGAGCTGACCGGCGGCGAGACCGTCGAGCTCGACACCCGCACGCGCCGGCTCACCCTGCCGCGCGGCACCGAGCTCGGCCTGTGGGACATCGGCTGCGCCAGGGCCGCCGACCGCATCATGGAGCGCGTCCAGGAGGCCGATCCCTTCGCCTCCCTGGCCATCGCGGTCGGCTCCTCGGTCAGCGCTGTGGGCGCCGCCTGGGAGATCTCCGAGGCCCTGGGCGAGGACCTCACCGTGCTGGACCCCGCGCTGCAGCGGGGCGCCCGCGCCTTCGCCGTGCTCTGCGAGCAGACTCGCGGCGTCGGCGCTGAGTTGTGGGATGCCGTGGCCGTGAGCGCCGACAGCGCCGTGGACGCGCTGGCCTTCGCGGGCTCTGCCGAGGAGCTGGGGCGCATGGCCCCCGAGTGGCTCGAGACGGTCGGCGCTCAGGCCGAGCTGCGCCCGTCGCGCCCCGGACGGCTGTTCGGCCGTCGCCGCGTGCGCACCGCTGGCTGGGCGGCCAAGGACATGTGATCGGGCGGTGCGGACCTGACGGATCCGCGTCGCTGAGAGGGGATGCGAACGACGACGCCGGGCGGTGCTGCTGGACCAGCAGCACCGCCCGGCGTCGTCTGCGCGGGAGCCTCGGACGGGACGGGGCCCCTCAGCGCTCGAGATGCTCCACGAGCCTGGGGGCGATCCCGATGTAGGTCTGCGGCGTGAGCTGGGACAGGCGCTGCTCTGCGGCATCGGGCAGCCCGAGCGCGGCCACGAACTCCTGCAGGCGCTGCTGATCCACGCGGTGGCCGCGGGTCAGGTCCTTGAGGCGCTCGTAGGGGTTCTCCATGCCGGGGGTCCCGGCGATCGCCTCGGCGCGCATGACGGTCTGGATCGCCTCTCCCAGGACCTCCCAGTTCTCGTCGAGGTCGGCGGCCAGGACGTCGTGGGCCACATCCAGGCGCTGCAGGCCCTTGGCGACGTTCGAGATCGCCAGCAGCGAGTGCCCGAAGGCGGTGCCGATGTTGCGCTGGGACGACGAGTCCGTGAGGTCGCGCTGCCAGCGCGAGGTCACGAGCGTGGCTCCCAGCGTGTCCAGCAGCGAGCACGAGATCTCCAGGTTGGCCTCGGCGTTCTCGAAGCGGATCGGATTGACCTTGTGCGGCATGGTCGAGGACCCGGTGGCGCCCTCGACGGGGACCTGGCGGAAGACGCCGATCGAGATGTAGGACCAGATGTCCGTGCAGAGGTTGTGCAGGATGCGGTTGAACCGGGCGACGTCCGCGTAGAGCTCGGCCTGCCAGTCGTGCGACTCGATCTGCGTGGTCAGGGGGTTCCAGCTCAGCCCCAGCCCCTCGACGAAGGTGCGCGAGACCTCCTGCCAGTCGGCCTCCGGTACGGCGGTCGTGTGGGCGGCGTAGGTTCCGGTGGCCCCGTTGATCTTGCCCAGGAACTGCGTGGATCCGACCCGGGCGAGCTGGCGCCCCAGGCGGTGGGCGAAGACCGCGAGCTCCTTGCCCAGCGTGGTGGGCGTGGCCGGCTGTCCGTGGGTGCGCGAGAGCATGGGCGCCTCCGCGCTGTCGGCGGCCAGCTGCGAGATCTGCTCCACGAGCTCGCGGGCAGCCGGGGCCCAGACCAGCTCGACGGCATCGCGCACGCCCACGGCGTAGGCGAGGTTGTTGATGTCCTCGGAGGTGCAGGCGAAGTGCACCAGCGGGATCAGGTGCTCGAGGCCCAGCGCGGGCAGCCGGCGCCCGATGTAGTACTCGACGGCCTTGACGTCGTGAACGGTCACGGCCTCGATCTCGGCCAGCTCGGCGATGCCCTCGGCGCCGAAGTCCTCGACGATGCGGCGCAGCCCGTCGATCTGCTCCTGGCCCAGCGGCTCGATCCCGGGCAGCACGCGTCCGGCGCACAGGTGGATGAACCACTCGATCTCCACATGGAGCCGGTTGCGGTTCAGCGCCGCCTCCGAGAGGTGATCGATCAGCGGTGCGACGGCCGGGCGGTAGCGCCCGTCCAGCGCTCCGAGGGCCAGGGGCGGCTCGAGCCCGCCGAGCGGGATGCGGGCCGTGGGATCGTCGGTCGAGGGGGCGGAAGACTGAGACATGCGGACATTCTTCCATCCTCGGGCGGCGTCTCCGGGCGCGCGGCGGGCGCGCGCTGCTCGAGCCGGCGTTCCGTCCGGAACGGGGCTCCGAGGGTGGGCCTCATGCTGGGCCGCGCCGCTACAGTGAGGGTCATGTCCTCCGTCGCACCCCGCGCCGCCCTGTCCGCCCTGCCCGACTACGCTGCGGGCCGGCCCCCGCAGCCCGTCGAGGGCCTCGAGGCCTTCAAGCTGTCCTCCAACGAGAACCCCTGGGGCCCGGTGCCGGCAGCCCAGGAGGCCATCGCCCAGGCAGCACAGCGGATGCACCGCTATCCCGACCCGACCGCCGCGCCGCTGCGCGAGCGGATCGCCCAGCACCTGGGCGTGCCCGCCGATGACATCGTGACCGGTGCGGGCAGCCTGGGTGCGCTGACGCAGATCATCGCGGCCTTCGCGGGAACCTCCTCCGACGGCACGGGCGATGAGGTCATCTATCCCTGGCGCTCGTTCGAGGCCTACCCGATCGTCGTGGGGACCGCAGGCGCCGTGAGCGTGCAGGTCCCCAACCTGCCGGACGGCTCGCACGACCTCGAGGGCATGCTCGCGGCCATCACCGAGCGCACCCGCGTGATCCTGCTGTGCTCGCCGAACAATCCCACCGGCCCGTCGCTGCGCCAGGACGAGACGGAGCGCTTCCTGGCCCGGGTGCCCGAGGGCATCCTCGTGGTGCTGGACGAGGCCTACCTCGAGTTCCAGGGCGACCCGGAGCTCGTCGAAGGCGTGCGCACCTACCGCGCCCACCCGAACGTGGTCGCGCTGCGGACCTTCTCCAAGGCCCACGGCCTGGCCGGTCTGCGCGTGGGGTACTCGCTCTCGCAGCCGGAGGTCACAGCCTCGCTGCGCAAGGTCGCGACCACGTTCGCGGTGACCGAGATGGCCCAGACCGCGGCGATCGCCTCGCTCGATCACCTGGAGCAGGTCCAGGAGCGGGTCCAGCGCATCGTCGACGAGCGCGAGCGCGTCCTGGCCCGGCTGGCGGAACTGGGCTGGGACGTCCCGCAGACGCGCGCGAACTTCGTGTGGCTGCCGCTGGGCGAGGACGCCCGCCGCTTCGCCGAGGCCTGCGCGCAGCAGGCTCTGTCGGTGCGGGCGTTCGACGGCGACGGAGTGCGGGTCAGCATCGATGTGCCCCAGGCCAACGACAGGTTTTTGGAGATCTGCTCCAACTTCCAGACGCCCGCGCGTCACGTAGTCTCATGAGACAGCTTCGTCTCCGGGCTCTGCGCGCAGCAGACGGAGACGCAGGCATGAGCTGCCGGGCCGGACGGCCCGGGGCCGTGCCACCGCGTGAACCACACCTGGAGGTGTCCCATGGCGCAGGCCGACGAGGTCCCGGAGCGGGGACCCGATCAGGAGCAGCCCAGCGCTGAGCGGTCGTCCGCGCAGACGGCGCAGGCCGCGCCGGCCGTCGAGGTCGCCGCCGACGTGGCCCCGGACGGATCGCCGGAAGCGCTCGTCGCGGATCCCCATGACGCCCGTGCGAGCGCCGGCATCGGAGCGCACCCCGCGGCCGTGGCCGCGACCATGCCCGTGGTCCGCCTGCTCGACGAGAACGGCGCCCGCCAGCACGACGAGCGCTTCTCGCGCTGGGTCGAGGACGTCGATGCCGAGGCGCTGCAGCGGATGCACCGCTCGATGGTGCGGGCGCGCCGCCTGGACGAGATGTCCACCGCGCTGCAGCGCCAGGGCGAGATGGCCCTGTGGCCCCCGCTGCGCGGCCAGGAGGCCGCCCAGGTCGGCTCGGCGCTGGCCCAGGGCGAGCACGACTACGTCTTCCCCTCCTACCGCGAGCATGCCGTGGTCCTGGAGCGCGGGGTCCCGGCCGAGCGGGTCCTGGTGCAGTTCCGGGGCCACGCGGCCTCCGGCTGGAAGCCGTCCGAGACCCGGACCCATGTCTACTCGCTGGTACTGGCCTCCCAGGTCCCGCACGCGGTGGGCTACGCCATGGGCATGGTCCAGGACCGCCGGCTTGCCGAGGAGGCGGGGGAGCCCGCGCCGGAGCCCGGTGCTGTCACCGTCTACTTCGGCGACGGCGCCTCGACCGAGGGCGAGATCCACGAGTCCATGGTCTTCGCCGCCTCCTACGACGCCCCCGTGGTGTTCTTCGTGCAGAACAACCAGTGGGCGATCTCGGTGCCGTTCTCCACGCAGTCCCGCGTGCCCCTGGCGGCCCGGGCGGCCGGCTACGGCTTCGAGGGCGTGCGGGTCGACGGCAACGACCCTCTGGCCGTCCTGGCGGTGACCCGGTGGGCGACCGCCGAGGCCCGCGAGGGGCGCGGCCCCGTGCTGATCGAGGCGGAGACCTTCCGACTGGGCGCGCACACCACCGCGGACGACCCCACCAAGTACCGCCTCTCCGCAGAGGAGGCGCAGTGGGCGCAGAAGGAGCCCCTGCTGCGCATGCGCGCCCTGCTCGAGACGGAGCTCGGAGTGCAGGAGCAGTGGTTCCAGGACCTGGAGGAGGAGACCGACCAGTGGCTGACGGAGGTCCGCTCCGAGCTGCTGCGCTCCGATCCGGGTGAGCTGGACCAGCGCTTCGACGTCGTCTACGCGCAGTCGCACCCGCTCGTGGAGGAGGAGCGGGCCTGGCATCGCGACTACGCCGATTCCTTCCTGGACGGCGAGGGCGGACCGGGCGCAGACGCAGGGCAGAGCCAGGAGGGGCAGAGGCCATGAGCGAGCAGCAGACGCGCACGGGCGGACCCACGACCGTCCGGGCCACTCTGGCCAAGGCCCTGACCATGGGCATGCGCCGGGCCATGGGGGAGGACCCCCGGGTCCTGCTCATGGGCGAGGACATCGGCTCCCTGGGCGGGGTGTACCGCGTGACCGAGGGGCTCAAGGGGGAGTTCGGCGCGCACCGGGTGCTGGACACCCCTCTGGGCGAGGCCGGGATCGTGGGCACCGCCACCGGGATGGCCATGCGCGGGTACCGCCCGGTGTGCGAGATCCAGTTCGACGGCTTCACCTTCCCCGCCTACAACCAGATCACGACCCAGCTGGCCAAGATGCATGCCCGCACCGACGGCGACGTCACCGTCCCGGTGACCATCCGCATCCCCTACGGCGGGCTCGTGGGCTCGATCGAGCACCACTCCGAGTCGCCCGAGGCCCAGTTCTCGCACACTGCCGGGCTGCGCATCGTCTCGCCGTCCTCGCCGCAGGACGCCTACTGGATGATCCAGCAGTCGATCGCCTGCCCCGATCCCGTGATCTTCTTCGAGCCCAAGCGCCGCTACTGGCTCAAGGGGGAGGTCGACCTCGAGAACCCGAGCACCGCCGATCCCTTCAGCGCCCAGGTGCTGCGCGAGGGCTCGGAGCTCAGCCTCGTGGCGTGGGGTCCGCTGGTGCCCGTGGCCATGGCCGCCGCAGAGGCCGCCGCGCAGGAGGGCCGCTCGGTCGAGGTGATCGACCTGCGCTCGCTGTCGCCGATCGACTTCGCGACCCTCGAGGCCTCGGCGCAGCGCACGGGGCGCATGGTCGTGGCCCACGAGGCCCCGGTCTTCTCCGGGCTGGGGGCCGAGATCGCCGCGCGCATCACGGAGCGCAGCTTCTACAGCCTTGAAGCCCCCGTGATCCGCGTGGGTGGCTACCACATGCCCTACCCGCCCGCCGGGGTCGAGGCGGACTACGTCCCGGACCTGGACCGCGTCCTGGACGGCATGGACCGGGCCTTCGCCTACTAGGACCCGCTCACCGCACGCACGCGCCCCGCACCGTCGCTTCCGAAGGATTCCCGCATGGCACAGATCTTCCGCCTCCCCGATGTCGGCGAGGGGCTCACCGAAGCCGAGATCGTCACCTGGAAGGTGCGCGTCGGCGACCAGGTCTCCGTCGATCAGCCCCTCGTGGAGATCGAGACCGCCAAGTCGCTCGTCGAGCTGCCCTCGCCCTGGGAGGGGGCCGTCCTCGAGCTGCTCGCCCAGGAGGGCGAGACCCTGGAGGTCGGCGCAGGGCTGGTCTCGATCGGCGACTCCGCCGAGGCCCCGGGCTCGCGCCCGGATCCGGGCTACTCTGCCACCAGCGCGGGCGGCGATGCCGCCGCCGATTCGAGCGATCCGGAAGCACCGGCGCAGTCCTCCAGCGCGGAGGAGGAGCCGCAGCAGAAGCCGCTCGTGGGGTCGGGTCCCAAGGCGGATCCGGTCGTGCGCAGGCAGCGCTCGCGCCGCCCCGCCCGCCCGGAGCCGACCCGTCCGGAAGCCCCTGCTGAGCAGGCCGAGCCCTCGCGCGGCCGCAGCACGGCCGAGCCCGCCGGCGGGAGGGCCTCGCTGGGCGACGGCATCGCCGACCTGCTCTCGCGAGCGGGCCTGGGGCAGGGGCCCGGCTCGCGCGGCGACCGGCTGGCCCGCCTGGCCGGGGGCGGCTCCCGAGAGGAGGCCGCGGCCCCGGGAAGCGGCGCGGCCGCAGCGCAGCCGGCGCGGGCCTCCCAGCCGGCCCTGGCCAAGCCTCCCGTCCGCAAGGCCGCCAAGGAGATGGGCATCGACCTGCGGGAGGTCTCCGGAACGGGCGAGGCCGGACAGGTCACCAAGCGAGACCTGCTGGCTTACGCCGCCCATCTGCGCGAGGTCCCGGACGGCCCCGACGGCTTCTGGGTCTCTTCGGACGCCCCCGGGGCAGGGGACCGGACGCAGCGGATCCCGGTCAAGGGCGTGCGCAAGCTGACCGCCCAGAACATGGTCAAGTCCGCGTTCTCGGCCCCGCACGTGTCGATCTTCGTGGATGTCGACGCCACGCGGACCATGGAGTTCGTGAAGCGGCTGAAGACCTCCGATCACTTCGAGGGAGTGAAGGTCACCCCGCTGCTCCTGCTGGCCCGGGCCGTCATCTGGGCCGCAGCGCGCAACCCCCAGGTCAACGCGACCTGGACCGACCGCGAGATCGTGATCAAGCGCTACATGAACCTGGGCATCGCCGCGGCGACCCCGCGCGGGCTCATGGTCCCGAACATCAAGGACGCCCAGGACATGAGCCTGCGCGAGCTGGCGATCGCCCTCAACGAGCTGACGGCCACGGCTCGTGCCGGGCGCACCCAGCCCGGCGACATGCAGAACGGCACCCTGTCGATCACGAACATCGGCTCCCTGGGGATCGACATCGGCACTCCGATCATCAACCCCGGTGAGGTCGCGATCGTGGCCTTCGGAACCATCAAGCAGAAGCCGTGGGTCGTGGACGGGGAGATCATCCCGCGGTGGATCACCACGCTCGGCGGATCGTTCGACCACCGTGTGGTCGACGGCGACCTCTCCGCGCGCTTCATGGCGGACGTGGCCCGCATCCTCGAGGAGCCCGCGCTGCTGCTCGACTGAACCCGCTCACGGCCTGACGAGCACCCCTGCGGAAGGCCCCGGCCGGCGCGCGTCGCTGCCGGGGCCGAGGCATGCGCACAGGAGCTCGCGGCCCCTTCAGCAGCGGAAGCAGCCGTCGAGGTGGCCGGGGGTCATCCCGGTGCGGGCCAGCAGCCGGGCGATCGTGCCGGGGCCGGCGTGCACGAGCCCGTGCTCGCGCAGGCGACCTGCGACCGCCTGGACGTGATCCGTCCCCTCGGCCGGCTCCAGTTCCCGCTGCCAGTCCTCGCCGGACCAGCTGCGAACGGCGCGGGCGGCGACCACCACAGCGGTGAGCTTGGCGCGATTGCGGATCAGCCGACGGTCCAGCAGCAGCTCGTCCACGGCGTCGTCATCGAGACCGGCCACGATCCGCGGGTCGAAGCAGCTGAAGACCTCCTCGAGCGCGGGCAGCCGCGACACCGAGGCGCCCGGGGCCAGCCCGGCCTGCAGGATCTCGAGGCTCAGCGCCCGGAACCACTCGGAGCGCAGCTGCGGGCGGATGCCCCACGAGGTGTCGTGATCGTCCAGGACATCCGGGGTGGACAGCGCCCACGGGCAGCGCAGCCGACCGTCGGCGCACAGCACGGGGCTCAGCAGGACGGACGGGTCGGCGCGCGGACGGTCGGTGCAGGACGGCGCATCTGAGGAGCAGTGGGCGGCTTCGGCGGTGTGCATGGCGGCACGCTACGGCGATGCTCGCAGCAGCATCGGGGCCCGAGGGCCGGACTGTGCAGCTGCGGCCCCCATCTCCGCTGATCCGGGTGCTGTGGAGCCTGGTGCCCAAGGGCTCAGAACTCGGAGATCTCACCGGTTCCCTGGGCGATCTCCAGGGCGATCGCGTCCTCGTCGTCGTCGCCCGGGTCGTGCACGATCAGCACGGCGGTCTGGTCATCCGCGGGGAACGCGCGGATCGTCACCGAGCCCGCCTGCGCGGCGTCCAGCACCGCGGCGGACTGCCGCCCCACGATCCGCAGCACGCGCTCGGGCAGGACGGAGCCGCGCTCGTCGAGGATGTCCACGGAGACGCCGCGCTCGCGGGCTCGGCGGGCCGCCTCGTGCAGCTCCGGGGTCGAGATCGACCGACCGCGGATGGAATCGCGCAGGTGGGCCTCGAGGACCCGGAAGCGGCGGATCTCCTCGTCGTCCACGGGGCTCGAGTCGTAGGCGATCCGCTCGAGCGCGGGGCCGACGACACGTCGGACCTCGTGCATGCGCCGGATCGAGGCGTTGACGGTGTCCTGCTCGGCGTCGTCATCGGTCCGCGCCGATGCCCCCAGCGCCCGGGCCTCGCGGCGGCGATCCAGGAGCCGCTCGATCTCCGTGATGATCAGGATGGCGATGACCAGGGTGCCTGCGACCGTGGCCATGGGCGCCATGCCCATGAGCATGCCGTGCTCGGAGCGAGCGCCGAAGGTCGCACCGAGGGTGGTCGCGATGAACACCGTCCCCCAGGCCCACGCCGTGTGCTGGCGAACGGCCAGGGCGACCGGGAACAGGTGCAGCCCCTGGTACCCCCAGTGCTGCGACAACAGCGGCAGCCGCTCGGGGTCGGCGTCGTGGGTCAGCGCCAGGCACGAGATCATGGCCACTACGGCGGTGATGACGGGAAGCTCGTCGAGCCGGCGCCGCCCTGGGGCGATCACGAGCAGGACCGCGATCATGTACGGCACGCCGGAGATCAGCTGCAGCTGCGGATGCTGGAGCACCTGCAGCTGCGGCAGCCCCGCGATCAGCGACGGGATCAGGAAGGCCAGCAGCGAGCCGAAGAACAGCACGGAGCTCTGAGCCCGGCCCTCCGCCGTGAGCCGTGCGACCCACTGGCCCACGAGGTCCAGCAGGCGGCTGCGCAGCCCGACGTCGACGTCTGCGCGGTACCTGGCGCTGCGGCGCCTAGTCCGACGGATGGGCATCGCTGGGCCACAGGATCTGGATGCGCGTCCCGCGGTGCGGGGCAGAGGCGACGTCGACCCGGCCCCCCGCGTTCTCGACATTGCCGATGATCGAGACTCGCACGCCGAGGCGCCGGGAGTCCATGGAGCGCATCTGGAACCCCTTGCCGCGGTCGAGGACCTCGAAGGAGAGGTAGAAGCCGAAGGGGTTCAGCGCCGTGGGAGGGCAGGTCCCTCCGTCCATGGTCACGAAGGTGGTGGCCACGCCGGAGTGCCGTGCGCTGTTAGAGACCGCCTCGGTCACCGCGTGGATCAGGGCCTGGGCCGTGTCCGAGGGCAGGAAGGCGCGGGTGTGGCCCATGGGCCTGATGTCGGGGACGAGGACGTTGAAGCGCACGCGCGAGCGCCACGGGGTGAGGGCGTCGAGGAGGTCGTCCATCAGCGTGTGCACGTAGGTCGTGGCGGTTCCAGTGGCCCGCTTCTCCTCGAACTCCAGGACGCTCAGGGCACGCATGGCCAGCTCTCGAGTGCGCTTGGAGACGGCGCCCGGGGCCCGTGAGGCGTCCAGCAGCGCCGCCATGACGTTGTCGTGGATCAGCCGGTCCAGGCGCTCCTGCTCATCCGATTGCGTGCGCGAGCGGCGCAGCGCGGTGGCATGGGCGATCGCCGTGCTGTAGTCGGTGTCGGCGTGATCGGCGGCGCGCAGGGTCAGCGAGACCGCGATCGCGAGCAGGATCGCATAGAGGCAGTCGACCCCGGTCTGGATGATCTCCGACTGCAGCGGATAGCCCAGCGGCATCTGCAGGACGTAGATCCCCAGGCACAGCACCGCCCATCCGATCACGGCCAGCGAGGCGATCGCTCCCCAGGTCATCGCGGTGAGCCCCGCCGCGAGGACGAGCAGGAACGACAGCCACGGGGGAGAGATCTCGGAGGCCGGTGCCCAGATCGGGGCCAGCGAGGTGTAGCAGAGCATGATCAGGACGACGGCGGCCGTGGAGGGCCAGGTGACCACACGGCGCCGTGCGCCGAAGTAGAACAGCATGCCCGCGCAGACCTGCAGCCCGGCGAAGAACAGGGTGCTCAGCAGCGCGGGCGCCCCGGTGAGCGTGCTCACCGAGGGCAGCGCGGCCAGGCCGCTGGCGAACATCGCGGCCGCTGCGCACAGCTGCGCCGACCACTGCAGACGGTAGACGTTCGGACCCATGGTGCCGGCCGAGGCCGGCGAGGGCAGCCGCGAGCGCAGGGCCCTGCCGTGATAGCGCTTGAAGTCCTGGGAGGACGGCTCGGCGGCGTGGATCATGGGTGCGCGTCGTCCCCGGTCAGCAGGACGAGCGGGCTGCTCAGCGGCGGATCTCGACGTTGTTCACATCGGCCTCGGGCTCCACCAGTCCGTCCTCGATCGCGCGGATGCGCAGATCGATCTTGGTGGGGGCAGGGCGGCCGATGCGCGCGTACTTCTCGCGGATCCGGTCGATGTTGGTCTTCACGGCGGACTGCTTGATGCCCATGCGGCGGGCCACCTGCACCTGGGCGAAGCCCGAGGCGTACAGGCGCAGCGTCTCCTGCTCGCGCGGCGAGAGGTTGGCGCGGGCGAACTCGATGTCGCCGTCGATCGCGGCCGCCAGCTCCTTGGTGATCACCGGCTTGCCGTCGGCGATGTTGCGGGCCTCCTCGATCGCGTGCTCGAGCGGCTCGGACTTGCGCACCAGCCCGAGGGCGCCGGCGCGCAGGGCCTCGCGGATCAGGGCGGCGTTCTCCCCGATGGAGAAGATCAGCACCTTCATGCCGGCCTCGCGCAGGCGCTCGACGTTCTCCGAGGGGCGCGAGCGGTCCGTGAGCGAGAGGTCCAGCAGCACGACGTCGCACTCGATGCGCTTGGCGCCCGGGGCGGTCAGGGCGGCGTTCTCCGGGTCGCGGCCCAGCTGATCGATCAGGCCGGGCACGGTCGAGGCCGAGCCCACCAGCTTGACGTCCGCCTGGGAGGTCATGGAGACGAGACGGATGCCCTCGCGGACGACCTCGTGGTCATCGACGACGGCGACGAGCGTGGACGGCATGTGACACCTCTGGGAGGTCGGCGGAATCGGACGGCCTGAGGGTCCGTCCGGGTGACGGACTGATGACCTCTCAGGCAGGTGTGGCCCCCGAGACGGAGCGCGCGTCTGCCCCGAACAGGCGCGGTCTCCGGCGTATGGACTTGTGTCAGTGTAGTCCAGCGCGGGGCCGTCGAAGAGGATCCGTGCCCAATTGTCCATGAATATGACTTGAGAATCGCCGAGTCGGTCGCCCGCCCGTCCTGCGGAGGGCCCGGCTCGATCTCGGGACCGCAGCCGGTGCGCGCACAGCCCGGACGGTATCCTCGATCTCATGCCTGAGCAGACAGATGACCCGGCGGCCACCCCAGGATCCTCGCGGGAGCTCCTCGCGACCCGGCCGTGGACCGCCTCCTACGACGACGGCGTCGCCCATGACATCGACCTGCCCGAGACCTCGCTGATCCATATGCTCGAGCGCTCCGTGGCGGTCAACTCGCAGCGCGTGGCCCTCGAGTTCTTCGGAGCTCGCTGGAAGTACTCCCGCCTGGGCGCCGAGGTCGAGCGCGCCGCAGAGGGGCTGCGCCGGCTCGGAGTGGGCCGCGGCGACAGGGTGGCCCTCGTGCTGCCCAACTGCCCGCAGCACATCGTCGCCTTCTACGCCGTGATGCGACTGGGCGCGATCGCGGTGGAGCACAACCCGCTCTACACCGCCGCCGAGCTGCGCCACCAGTTCGAGGACCACGGCGCCAAGGTCGCGGTGGTCTGGGACAAGGCGGTCGAGACCGTCCGCAGTCTCCCCGGCGATGTGGCCGTGGAGAGCATCATCTCCGTCGACATCACCCGGTCCATGCCGCTGCCCATGCGCATAGCCCTTCGCCTGCCGGTGCGCCGCCTCAGGCAGCAGCGCGCGACGCTCACTACCCCGGCCTCCGGGGCCACGGACTGGAAGCAGCTGCTCTCCCACGGGCCCCTGGCTCACGACCACCCGCGCCCGGACGCGGAGGACCTCGCGATCATCCAGTACACCTCGGGGACCACGGGCCGGCCCAAGGGCGTGATGCTCAGCCATCGCAACCTCGAGTCCAACGCCGTGATGGGCCGCGAATGGCTGCACACCGGCTCCGACGAGGTCGTCTACGGGGCTCTGCCGCTGTTCCACGTCTTCGGCATGACCCTGGGCATGACCTTCGCCATGTCGCTGGGCGCCACCCTGGTGCTGTTCCCCACGCCGCGCGCGGATCTGATCGTGGGCGCCATGAAGCGCACTCCGGCCACGGTGCTGCCGGCCGTGCCCCCGATCTATCAGAAGGTCATGGAGCTGGCCGATGAGAAGGGCCGCTCGCTCGAGGGCATCACCGTGGGCGTCTCCGGGGCCATGGCGCTGCCGCATCATCTGGTCGAGGAGTGGGAGGCGCACACCGACGGCATGCTGATCGAGGGCTACGGGCTCACCGAGTGCTCGCCGCTGGTGGCCTGCAACCCGCTCAACGACTCCCGCCGCACCGGCTCGATCGGCATCCCGTTCCCGTCGACCGACATCCGCACCGTCGATCCCGAGACGCTCGAGGACACCCCGGTGGGAGAGGCCGGCGAGCTGTGGGTGCGCGGCCCGCAGGTCTTCCAGGGCTACTGGAAGCGCCCCGCGGAGACCGCCGAGGTCCTGCAGGACGGCTGGCTGCGCACCGGAGACATCGTCACCGTCGACGACGACGGCTTCCTGCGCGTGGTCGACCGGCTCAAGGAGCTGATCATCACCGGCGGCTTCAACGTGGCGCCGACCGAGGTCGAGCACGCGCTGACCACGGCCGAGGAGGTCGCGGATGCCGCCGTCGTGGGGCTGCGGGGCGAGGACGGCTCGGAGGTCGTGGTGGCCGCCGTGGTGACCTCCCCGGACCGCACGTTCGACGAAGCCCGGCTGCGCGAGCACTGCTATGGCAAGGTCACCCGCTACAAGGTGCCCCGACGGATCATCGAGCTCGACGAGCTGCCGCGCACCATGCTCGGCAAGATCCAGCGCCGCGAGGTCCGCCAGCAGCTCGAGCAGCTGGGCGTCGACCTGGCCCGTCGCAGCTAGGCCGCGTCCATGGAACTGCGCCAGCTCACCTACTTCATCGCCGTCGCGGAGGAGCGCCACTTCGGGCGTGCGGCCAAGCGGCTGCACATCGCCCAGCCGCCGCTGTCGCAGCAGATCCGCCAGTTCGAGGAGCAGCTGGGCGTCAAGCTCTTCGACCGCACCACCCGCCGCGTGGACCTCACCGCGGCCGGGGCGCTGATGCTCGAGCGCGGGCGCAGCATCCTCAACGACGTCGAGGCGCTGCAGGCGGACGTCTATCAGGTCGGCCAGGGGGCAACGGGCGTGCTGCACGTGGGCTTCTCCGGAGCCTCGACGTACAGCGTCATGCCCCGGATCGTGCGCGCGGCCGGCACGGCGTACCCCGGGCTGACCCTGGACCTGCACGGCGAGATGCTGACCCCGGCCATGGAGCGCGGGCTGCTCGAGCACACGCTCGACGCCGCGATCCTGCGCCCCCCGGTCTCCAGCCCGGAGATCGACTTCCGCATCATCAACCGCGAGCCGCTCGTGGTCGCGCTGCCCGCGCACAGCCCGCTGGCCTCGGACCGGCCGCTGTCGATGGTCGAGCTGACCGAGCAGCGCTTCGTGACCTACCCGCCGGAGTCCGTGATGTACCGGATGACCGCGGACCTGTGCCGCGAGGCCGGATTCCAGCACCGCGTCTCGCAGATGGCCCAGGAGACCTCCACGATCCTGTCCTTCGTGGCCGCAGGCGGCGGCGTGGCGCTGATGCCCGCCAGCGTGCGCAGCGTCCAGCTGCGCGGCGTGCGCTACCGCGAGCTCGAGGACTCCCCGCACGCGGAGCTGGCGGTCGCCTGGCGGCGCGAGGACCGCTCGGTGCTGCTGTCCAACTTCATCCAGCTGGTCACCGAGCTGGCCGATGAACCAGAATCCGAGGACCAGCCGGGTCGCGACCCCGTCGAAAGGCCGATGCCCTGATGCAGATCGCAAAGATCGAGGCGATCCCGTACACGATCCCGTACTCCACCCCTCTGCATTTCGCCTCCGGGGCCGTCCACGAGGCCAATCACGTGCTGGTGCGCATCGAGACCTCGGACGGGGTCGTCGGCTGGGCAGACACCCCGCCGCGGCCGTATACGTATGGGGAGACGCAGAAGTCGATCGTGGCCGTGATCGAGGACATCTTCGCCCCGCAGCTGAAGGGGCTCTCGGTCTTCGACCGGGAGAAGGCCCAGGCCGTCATGGCGCGGACGATCCACAATGAGACCGCCAAGGGCGCCGTGGACATCGCCCTGTGGGACTGCCTCGGCAAGATCCTGGGCCGATCCGTCACCGAGCTGCTCGGCGGATTCTCGGATCACATGCGCGTCTCGCACATGCTCGGCTTCAAGCCCGCGCAGGAGCTGCTCGATCTGGCCCTCGAGTTCCGCGAGACCTACGGCATCGACACGTTCAAGCTCAAGACCGGCCGCCGCCCGCTGTCGCTGGACGTGGAGGCCGCCCGCGTGCTGCGCGAGGGCCTGGGCGAGGACACCGAGATCTACATGGACTCGAACCGCGGCTGGAGCGCCAATGAGGCCGCAGAGGTCCTTCGCCGCACCGCGGATCTCGGGCTGAGCTTCCTGGAGGAGCCGGACGACGCCCGCGAGGTGCTGGGCCGTCGTCGGCTCGTGGAGAAGTCCGCGATCCCGATCGCCGCCGACGAGTCCGCGCCCAACATGGGCGAGGCCGCGCGCGAGATCCTCACCGGAGGAGCGAACCTGCTGTGCGTGAAGACCGCGCGCACCGGGTTCACCGAGTCCGCCAAGATCGTGGGCTTCGCCCAGGCGGCCGGCGTGGACGTCTACGTGGGCAACCAGATCGACACGCAGATCGGCTCGGTCGCCTCCGTCGTGTTCGGCGCGGCGTTCGAGCACACCCACCGCCGGGCGGGCGAGCTGTCCAACTACCTGGACATGGCCGATGACCTCATCGCCAGGCCGCTGACGATCGCCGACGGGAAGATCATGGTCCCCGACGTCCCGGGCGTGGGCACCGAGCCCGATCTGGAGAAGCTGGCCGCGCACCGCGACCGCTGAGCCGCTCGGCCCTGCGAGGGCCGCTGCGGCCCTCGCAGGGCTCCTGCGCCCTCACCCGTCGGTCGAGCCCACGCCCTCCCTGGCGTAGACGGCCGCCAGCTCGCTGCGCGAGCGCACCCCGAACTTGGCGTAGATGCGGGTCAGGTGGAACTGCACCGTCTTCTCCGCGATGAACAGCGCCTGGGCGACCTCCTTGTTGGTCGACCCCCCGGCCACGAACTGGGCGACGGCCTGCTCCTGGGCGGTCAGCTGCACGGCCTCGGAGCCGACGTGCAGGGCGTCGGGGCCCTGCCTGCGCAGATCGGAGAGCCCGTCCGAGCCGGTCTGCTCAGCGGCCGGCACGAGGGCGTTGGCCCCGGCGGCCTTCAGCTCCCGATCGCATCGGGACACGTAGGTCTGGGCGCCCAGGGAGGCGTAGAGCTCGCGGGCCGAGCGCAGCACGCGCGAGGCCAGCCGCCGCTTGCCGGCCCGCCGCATGCTCTGCCCGTAGGCGAAGCGCACCCGGGCCTCGAGATAGGGACGGCGCCTCGAGCGCAGCGCGTCCAGCGCCCGGTCGAAGAGCTCCTGGGAGGCTTCGACCTCTCCGCGCGCGGCCAGCAGCCGCCCCTCCGCCCATGCCATGCGGGCGGTCTCGGACGGGAACGGCGTGGGTGAGGCGACGGCCTTGAGCTCGTCCAGGAACTCCTGGGCCTCGTCCAGCTGATCCGACATGACCAGTGAGTTCACCAGGGTGTCCTGCCAGGACCAGAAGGGCTCGCGCCGGTCGGTGACCGGATCCGCCCTGCGTAGCGGACGCAGGGCCTCCAGCGCGGACTCGTAGTTGGCCCTGGCCTCGTGGTAGCGCGCTCGGGCCAGGGCTGCCGGGACCGTCATGCTGCGGTAGCCGTCGGTCGGCACGGTCGTCAGGGACAGGAAGTGCTCGGCTCGATCCCAGTCCCCGCGCATGGCATTGAGCTCGGCGGCGGTCCAGTACAGCAAGGGTCGCATCAGGCGCATGCCCGAGGACTCGAGGCGCACGGAGGCGTGGGCGATCGTGGCCGCCGCCGCATCCCAGTCGCCCAGGATCAGCTGGCAGCGCGCCAGCCAGGACTCGGCCCACAGGGAGATCCGCAGCGACCCGCCGCGGTACTCGGTGGGCACTGCTTCCTCGAAGCGCAGGCGGGCGGTCTCGACGTCGTCGGTGCGCAGGGCCAGCCAGGCGTAGCCCATGAGCAGTCGCTGCTCCTGGGCATTGCCCACGGTCGTGTCCAGATCATCGATGTACGGCCGCTCGGCCTCGTCCAGGCGCCGCGAGGCGAACAGTCCCAGGCCGTACATGGCCCGGGCCTCGACGCTGACGTGATGCGGCGCCTCGGCCAGCTCGGCGGTGCGCTCGCCCCAGGCGACGATGCCCTCGCCGTCCCAGTCGGCCAGGGCGTGCAGCGTGTGCCGCAGGGCGATGCGCGCTCCGGCGCTGGGATCCAGGTCCTCGCGCACCGTGCGCCAGGCCATGGCCAGCTGGGCCGCCGCCGTCGAGCGCCGTCCCGTGACGACCGCCAGGTAGCCCAGCACGGAAGCGCGCAGGGGAGACGGCGGCATGGACTCGACCACGCCGACCAGGCTCGAGGCCTTGGTGATGTCGCCGGCTCCGATCAGGGCGTCGACCCCGCGCAGCAGCCGCAGGTCGCCGTCGCGGCGGTCCAGCGAGAGCCGAGAGGCCGAGAGCATGGCTGAGGCGACCTCCGACCAGCAGCCGTCGGCCGCCTGGCGTTGGGCGTAGGCGACCAGCTGCAGGGCCAGCAGCTCCTGAGGACCGGGAGAGGCCGCGACCAGGTGGCCCAGCCGCGCGCCCTCATCGGCCACGAGCTCCGCGGCAGCCCGGTGCAGGGTGAAGCGGCGGGTGGGGGCGATCTGCTGGTAGACGGCAGCGGTCGCGCTGGGCTCCACGAAGTGCACCGCGGAGGGCTGCCGGTCCATGCTCAGGCGAAGCAGCCCGGCGGCGTGGCCCTCGTCGACGACGGGCAGGAAGTGGGACAGCCGCGCGAGAGCGGCCACCTGCTGCAGAGGCGCGTCCTGCCCCAGCACGGAGACGGCTTCGGCCATGCGCAGCAGCTCGGGAGAGGCTCGACGCAGCTGGGAGGCCACCCGGGCGCGCGTGCGCCGCGACGGAGGCAGCTTCGGCAGCCAGCCGTGCCATTGCTCCGAGGGGACCTCCCGGAGCAGCTCGATCACGGACTGCGGGTGGCCCTCGGTATGGCGCAGCAGCTCGTGGACCGTCGTCATGCTCAGCTCGGCGCCCACGATCTCGCGGCCCAGGGCGGCGACGGCCTCGGCCTCGAGCGGAGGCAGGTGCAGCACCTCGGTGGGATAGCCGGTCAGATGGTCGATGATCCCGGTCGGCAGCCCGTCGGCCTGGTCCAGGTCGACGGCGAAGAGGAAGAGCACCCGGCAGCTGTGCAGCCGCCGCGCGGCGAAGATCAGGATGCGCAGCGAGTCCTCGTCGAGCCACTGCAGGTCGTCGATCACGACGATCACCGGCCCGCGGTGCTGCTGGGCCTCCAGGTGGGTCTGCAGGGTCTGGGCGTAGTTCAGCGCCTGGTCGGGGGTGAGCCGCTCGACCACCTGCGAGGGCGGCTGCGGGCCGCCGTCGAACCCGGAGGGACTGCGCAGAGGGGCGCTGCCCATCAGCTGGGTGTAACCGGCCAACGGGAGCGCGGACTCCCAATCGCTGCCGCTGGCGGAGAGGACCGTGCGATTGCGGGACGCTGTCGGGGCGAGCAGCTCGCGCAGCAGCCTGGTCTTGCCGATGCCCACCGGCCCGGAAATCACTGCGGTGCGGGGATGACCGCGGCGCACCTCCTGGTAGAGCCGCAGGAGGTGCTCGAGCTGCGCATCGCGCCCGACGAGCGCGACATCGCCGGAGCTTCCGGTGGGTGCGTGGGGCATGGGCAGATCATAGCGATCGCGCCCGAGCGGTCCGGGGCTCGGGCCCGGGAAGGCTCGACGACGCGGGATCTGCCCGAGAAGGAGGGGCCGGCCGACTCGAGGGAGTCGACCGGCCCCGGGGGCTGCGTCCGGGGGCTCAGCCCTGGTCGCCGCCTCCCACCGGCAGCACGGAGCCGGTGATGTAGGAGGCCTCGTCGGAGGCCAGGAACACGATCGGGGCGGTCTGCTCCTCGAGCGTGCCGTAGCGCTTCATGTACGAGGAGTCGACGGTCTGGTCCACGATCGCGCGGTACCAGGCCTCCTCCTGCTCGGTTTCCGGGCCGGGTCCGCGCTGGACGGCGCGCGGGGGTGCCAGGGTGCCTCCGGGGGCCGTGGCCACCACGCGCACACCGCGCTCGGCGACCTCGAATGCCAGTGCCTTGGTCAGGGCGTTGACGCCTCCCTTGGCCGCTGCGTACGGCACGCGGTTCAGCCCGCCGGTGGCCACCGAGGACACGTTGACGATCGTCCCGGAGCCGGCCTCGAGCATGGGCCGCAGCACCGCGTGGCACGCGTACATGGTGGGGAACAGCGAGCGGCGGATCTCCTTGTCGATCTTCTCGACGTCGTACTCCTCGTACGGCCGGGCCCAGGTGGTCCCGCCGACGTTGTTGATCAGGACATCGATCCGGCCATGCGCCTCGAGCGCTGCGCAGACGAACTGCTCCGCGCCCGAGGCCTGCTCCAGGTCCACTCCCGTCACCGCGGTGGCCCGGCCGGCGCCGGAGCCCGTCTCCGCGCGCTCGTTGATGCCCACGGCGACCTCCTCGGCGATCTCGGAGCGGTCCACGAGCACGACGGTGCCGCCCTCGGCCGCCACCCGCTCTGCCACAGCGCGGCCGATGCCCTGAGCAGCTCCGGTCACCACGACCACACGGTCCGCGAAGCGGCCCGGGCTCAGGTGCGCGCGCTGCCCGGCCTCAGCCTCGACGGTCGGCATCCCGGAGACATCGGTGCCCGTGGCGCCGGGAGTGCCGGGGCCCTTGCCGTCTGCGGAGGCCATCAGGAATCCGCCCCGGCGGCCGTCTCCGGCTTCTCGTCGGCGGAGGTCTCGTGGGCGTCCACTGCCGTGTCCATGGTCTGCTTGGCCTGGACGGTGTGGGACTGGATCAGCTCGAGCGTCTTCTCGAGCTCACCGGCCCGCATGAGCTCCACGAGATCGTGGTGCTCCTGCGTGACGGTCTCGAAGATCACGCCGCCGTTCTCCAGGGCCTCGCGCATGTGGGAGGGGGTGTCCAGCCCCTGGTACGCCGCGAGCAGCGCGGGGTTGTCGGCGACCGTGAAGGGGTACTCGTGGAAGTCGTAGTTCGCGGCCACGAAGGCCTCGTAGTCCACGAGCTTGCCGTCCTCGACGGTGCCGTCGCACTTGTCCGCCAGGCGGCCCCAGTTGTCGAGCTGCTCCTCGGTGAGCTTGCCGATCAGCAGGCGGGCGGCGGCGGTCTCCAGCCCGGCGCGGGCATCGAGGTGCGCGGCGGTGTCCACCTTGCCGAACTTCAGGACGCCGGTCTCCATGGACGAGACCGCCTGCTCGGCGGAGGTGGACGAGTCGACCTCGTCGGGGGAGACCGGAGCGCCGGTCTCGTCGTCGCCGCCGGTGGTGCCCTTGGGGGCGAAGCGCTCGAAGTAGAAGTTGGCCGGGTTGACCTGCTTCTCGTCGAGCCAGGAGGACACGGCGTTGACCATGGGGGGCGGGCCGCACAGGTAGATGTCGACGTCGCCCTCGTTGAGGTGCTCCGGCTCGGTGATCTGAGTGACGTAGCCCGTGTGCGGGGCGGAGGTCCCCTCCTCGGAGGCGATGTAGTCCCAGGTGAAGTCGGAGAGCCGGTCCTCGTAGGCCTTGAGCAGGTCCAGGCCCACGATGTCCGCCTCGCGGGTCACGCCGTAGATCAGGTGCACCGGCTGATCGGTGCCGGATTCTGCGAGCTTCTCGAGGATCGACAGCAGCGGGGCCAGGCCGGTGCCGCCGGCCAGCAGCAGCAGCCGGCGCTTGGGCTCGCGGAGGAAGAACGAGCCGAAGGGGCCGGAGAACTCGATCTCATCGCCCTCCTGCGCGCGGTCGCGCAGGTACTCGGACATGGCGCCCTTCTCCGAGATGCGGACCATGAAGGCGGTCTCGTCGGTGTTCGGGCCGCTGGACATCGAGTACGAGCGGACCTCGTCGGTGCCGGGGACCTTGATGTTCACGTACTGGCCCGGCAGGAAGGAGAGCTCGTCCCGGTTGGGGATGTCGATGCCGAAGGAGATCGTGGAGTCCGAGTGGCGCTCGATCATGTCGACCTTGCCGTTGAACGTCACGGCGGAGGTCTTGGCGACCTCGGAGGTCGACGGGATGTTGATCGACATGTCCGACTCGGGAGTCGACTGGCAGGTGAGCAGGTAGCCCTTCTCCAGCTCGTCCTCGGTCATGGCGTCGTCGATGAAGTCGCCGGGATCGAACTCGCCGGACTCGCAGAACGACTTGCAGGTACCGCAGGCCCCGTCGCGGCAGTCCGACGGGATGTTGATGCGCGCCTTGAACGCGGCATCCATGATCGTCTCCATGTCACCGACCTTGATGACCTTGGTGACGCCGTCCTCGAAATTCAGTGCGACCTGGTTGGGCATGGTCTTCTCCTCGTCCTCTGCGGCGCTGCGGCCGGCGCAGGAAAGCTCGTGGTCCGACGGCCGCGCGGGCGGGATGCTCGCGCGGGGGTCGGGATTCGGGAAGGCCCGGGATGGCCCCGGGCGGGGGTGCGGGGCGCCGGGCAGACGGCGACTCGCGCGGGTTCGACGGGCGACACCCGAAAGCCCGCCGCCGTGCTCTGCGTCGGTCCGTGACGGAGCCAGAGCACGGTCGGCGGGCCGGAGGGCGCCTGCGATCAGATCATGTAGACGTCGATCACCTGGTGGATGTAGTCGTTCTTGAGCACGACCTTCTTCTTGGTGATCTGGGGCTTGTCGCCGGCGAGGTCGATGTCGACCTCCGCGTGGCCCCAGTAGTACATGTCGTTGTTGTAGCGGAAGTAGCCGGTCAGCCAGTTGTACCGGACGTGGACGGTGTCGCCGTCGCGGCCCAGGACCTCGATGTCCGAGAGGTTGTGGTTGTGCCGCGGCTCCGGCAGCGACGTGGCCGACGAGCGGTCCGTCTTGATGCGGAAGACGCGGTCCTCGAGGCCGCCGCGGTTGGCGTAGTAGATCAGCGAGATCTCGGTCTGCGGATCCGTGGTCAGCTCGTGATCGTCGTCCCACGACGGCATCCAGTACTCGGCGTCCGGGTGGTAGCACTCGATCCAGGCGTCGAAGTCGCGGTCGTCGAGCAGGCGGGCCTCGCGGTGGAGGAAAGCGCGGACGGTCTCGAGGACCTGGATGTCCTCGATGCTCATGAGCTCAGCCATGTGGTGTCTCCTTCAGGTCTGGGGAATCGGTCTGCGAGGGGCGTGCGTCAGCTCGAGGCGGCCGCGGACTCCGCAGCCTCTGCCTCGGCGGCCTCCTCGGCCTGCAGGCCCGACTCCATGACCTCGTGCCAGTAGCCGTGCTGGATGGGGTAGAGGCCCTCGTCCTCGGTCTTGACGCCCGAGGCGAGCACGTTGTCCATGCCCAGCGCCTTGGCCTGCTCGTCCGGGCCCTGGATCTCGTGCTCCATGCCGCGGGTCATGTCGTTCCACTGCGCGCCCTTGGCCCAGTAGGTCTTGTTGCAGGAGCGGAACTCCTCGAGATCGTCCGGGGTGGCCATGCCAGAGGCGTTGAAGAAGTCCTCGTACTGGCGGATGCGGTTGGCGCGGTTCTCCTTGGACTCGCCGACCGGGGCGATGCAGTAGATCGTCACCTCGGTCTTGTCCGCGGACAGCGGGCGGAAGACGCGGATCTGCGAGGAGAACTGATCCATGATGTAGACGTTCGGGTAGAGGCACAGGTTGCGCGAGATGTTGACCATGAAGTTGGCCATCTCCTCGCCGTACTTCTCCACGAGCTCCTCGCGGCGGTCCCACAGCGGGCGGTCCTTCGGGTTGCCCCACTCCTGCCACAGCAGCAGGTGGCCGTGCTCGAAGGAGTAGAAGCCGCCCTTCTGCTTGCCCCACTTGCCGGCGTCCATGGCCTTGGTGGTGTTGGTGGAGTCGCCCGAGGAGCGGCGCGAGGTGGTCGCGGCGTAGTTCCAGTGCACCGAGGTCACGTGGTAGCCGTCGGCGCCGTTCTCCGCCTGGACCTTCCAGTTGCCGTCGTAGGTGTAGGTGGAGGCGCCGCGCAGGACCTCGAGGCCGTCCGGGGACTGGTTGACGATCGAGTCGATGACCTTGGTGGCATCGCCCAGGTGCTCCTCGAGGGGCTTGACGTCCGGGTTCAGCGAGCCGAACAGGAAGCCGCGGTAGGACTCGAAGCGCGCGACCTTGGTGAGGTTGTGCGAGCCCTCCTTGTTGAAGCCCTCCGGGTAGGCGCCGTTGCGGCCGTCCTTGACCTTGAGCAGCTCGCCGCTGTTGCGGAACGTCCAGCCGTGGAACGGGCAGGTGAACGTGGTGCGGTTGTCCGTCTTACGTCGGCACAGCATGGCCCCGCGGTGCGCGCAGGCGTTGATGATGCAGTGCAGCTGCTCATCCTTGTCCCGGGTGATCACGACGGGGGTGCGGCCGATGTTGGTCGTGTAGTAGTCGCCGACGTTCGGGATCTGCGACTCGTGGGCCAGGTAGATCCAGTTGCCCTCGAAGATGTACTTCATCTCGAGCTCGAAGACCTCTTCGTCGGTGAAGATCTCGCGCTTGGCGCGGATGACGCCGTTCTCGCGGTCGTCGATGACGGCGTTGTCGATGACCTCGTGCAGATGGCTCAGGTTCTCAGTCATGGCTCATCCTGGAGTGTCGACCGGGCCGCCCCGGAAAGGTCCTGGGGCGGGTGCGCGGCTCGCGCTTCCCGACGTGCGGTCTGCGGCAATGCGGCACGCTTCAATGGTGCTCCAAGTCTGGGGCTCGGTGACGGCGCTCACATCAGGGGAATGCCTAGTGCAGGGCAAGGGGTTCGCATGTGCCGATTCGAGAAGAGAAACAGGTCGATTGATATTTGTGATGTGAGCAATGAGCGACCTACTCTTGCTGTATTGCACATCACATGTGCGGCCGGGCTCCTCGCTCCGACAGGACGTCCGCAGCCCCCTGGGGCTCATGGGCATCCGCTGCGGCGGGGACGGCTCCGCATCGACGCGGCGCAGCCATGGGCGGCGTGCTCGCGTCGGCAATCCGAACTATGTGGAGGTCGACATGACTGAAACCCGCAAGGAGCACGAGGGCACAGCCGTCGAGGCCGGCTCGCTCGCCACCCAGCGCTTCGCCGAGTCCGGCAAGCTCTCCGGCCTGGACGTCCCGGTCGAGCGCGTCGACGCGATCGCCTCGGACCTGGTCGACGCCCTGAACGAGATCGCCGTGAAGCACAGCGCCACGTACGAGGAGTTCAACGCGTTCAAGGCCTGGCTCATCAAGGTCGGCTCGGACGGCGAGTGGCCGCTGTTCCTCGACGTGTGGCTCGAGCACACCATCGAGGACATCAACTCTCAGGACCGTCCGGGCGTCGTCGGCACGATCGAGGGCCCGTACTACGTTCCGAACGCCCCGCAGATGCAGACCCCGGCCACGCTGGAGATGCGCGAGGACGAGGAGGGCACCCCCTTCGTCTTCCAGGGCGACTTCACCGACACCGCGGGCAACCCGATCAAGGATGCGACCGTCGAGATCTGGCATGCCGATGCCCAGGGCTTCTACTCGCAGTACGCCCCGGAGCTGCCCAAGTGGCTGTTCCGCGGCACTGTGGCCGCCGATGAGAACGGCCACTTCGAGATCCACACCAAGCGCCCGGCGCCGTACCAGATCCCCACCGACGGCGCCTGCGGCCAGCTGATCGCAGCCGCCGGCTGGCACGCCTGGCGCCCGGCCCACATCCACATCAAGGTCCACGCTCCGGGCTACCAGCTGGTCACCCAGCAGCTCTACTTCCCGGGCGATGTCCACAACGAGGACGACATCGCCGGTGCGGTCAAGCCCGAGCTGATGCTGGATCCGCAGGACAACCCGGAGGCCCCGGGTGAGATGGCGACCTACAACTACGTCCTGGCCCGCGAGGGCGAGACCAAGTGATCAGCCTCCGCTGATCCCGCGACGCCGGCCAGGGGGGAGCTCCCGCTGGCCGGCGTCGCATCGCACGAGCCCTCGGGGGGTACCGACCAGGTGCGCCCGGGGGCATCTGAGTCTCCGCCCGACGTGCGGAGAAACATGATTAGTCGATGTCTTGTCAGTGGACTGAGGTGTCCCCTATATTGGGGGATGTCGCGCGTATCGGCCCGAGGACGTCCCCCGTATGTGTTCTCGGATGATTCCCGCGCGCGATGGTGCGTCCCGTTCCCCCGATGCGGACGCCAGAACGGGCCCTGCCGATCCCCCAAGCGGCAGGGCCCGTTCGCACCCCCGGGGGCAGGATGCTCTTCAGCGTCGCTGGCCGCGGATCCAGGAGGAGTCGTAGCCGTCGTCGGGGCGCCGGTGCGGGCGGTCCTCGAAGCGCTCGGGATACTCCTCGGCCCAGTCCACACGGCGCAGCGGGGCGTCATCGTCATCGTGGATGGTGAGGCGGGAGGCCGCCACGAGTCCGAAGCTCAGTCCGGCGAAGGTGACCAGGGTGGCTGCGCTGACCAGCCAGACGATCGTCCAGGGGGAGCCGGACTCCGGGGCGGTGCCGTCGGCCCAGAAGGCTGCGCCCAGGAAGACGAGGGCCAGGGCAAGCACCGCGGAGGGCAGCAGCCATAGCGCGCGGCCGCGGCGGTGCTCGCGAGCAGGCAGGCGCAGCCCTGCAGGCACGCCCATGCCCACGGCCAGGAATCCCGCAGCACCCAGCACCGCAGGGAGCAGGCCCAGGGCTCCCAGGAGGCTCCGGCCGGTTGCGGAGAGCGAAGCGCACAGCAGCAGGCCCAGGCTGATCATGGCCAGGGATATCCCGCGCACAGCCCGGCGTCGCGCGCGGACGGTGCGCTCGTCCGTCGATGGCGCGTGCACGGAGTCCTCGGCCGGATCGGGGCGCTCGGTCACGGGATCACCTCCTGGTGGTTCTGATCCGCCCGCGGACCTGCGGCGGATCTGACCCGTCTTCAGGATACGACCGGAGCCTCGCGGGTCCCGGTGAGATCCATTCGGTAGAAGGTGGTGCCGTGCAGCGGGGCCCCGCCCACCCGCTCGAACTGGCGCGACGAGCCGCGGTTCTCCTCCACGATGAAGGTCACCAGCAGCCGGCGATACCCCTTCTCGCGCAGGCGGGACATGACCTCCTGGCTGAGCATCGACAGCAGGCCCTGGCCCTCGTGCTCCGCGCGCGTGCCCTGGACCAGCAGCAGGGCCTCGCGGCGGTAGCGCCGGTTGCACACCAGCAGCTTGGCCTGGTCCCACAGGCGCATCCGGCCGCGCGCCTCGCGCACCGCGGGCGAGATGTTCGGGATGCAGATGAAGTGCGAGGCGATCCGCCCGGTGGCCCGATCGCGCAGCAGTCCCACGATCTCCAGATCCAGCATGATCGACAGGTCCTTGACCGAGGCGGCGAACTGCTGCTCGTCCATGGGTGTGAAGTAGTGCTGGCGGCCCATGGCCTCGTTCACGGCGGCGGCGATCTCCGGCAGGATGCCGTCCACGTCGCGGCGGCGCAGCTGCACGAGCTCCACACCGCGGGCGTCGAGCTCGGCTGCCTCGGGGCGGCGCAGCGGCGCGCGGGTCAGGTCCACGCTCCAGGTCGCGCCCTCGGTCCAGCGCTCGAAGCCCAGGGCCTCGAAGCTGTCCGGGACGCGGCTCGGGTTCCAGGGCTGGTCCATGAACGTCGGCTGGGAGAAGCCGCTGGTGATCACGCCGCAGCGCTCCTGCCCGTCCAGGGCCACCGGGCCGAGCAGCTGCTGCTTGCCCATGGACCGCCCGCGCTCGGCGGCCCAGGCGGTCAGCGTCTCGAGGCAGGCGTGATCTGCGAACTCGGTGGCCCCGAAGAACAGGGTCGGCGTGCCCAGACGCTGCTCGAAGGCGTCGTGGGTGTGCACGGTCGAGCGAGCCCGCGCGGCCCCTTCCTGGTCGCGGACCAGGACCAGGTCGATGCGCCCCGGGTGATCCGCGGAGCCGTGGAACCAGCTGCGGATCGTCTCCTCCATGATCGGCATGTGCAGGTGGGCCGGGTGCAGCTCCCAGGGCAGGTCGATGAACTCCTGCAGCTGCGCCTCCGTCCGCACGATGTCGACGCGAAGTCTCTGGCTCACGGGGTGCTCTCCCTCTGGCCCGCGCGCAGCGGGCCGGGTGACGGTGGGGGTGTCGGGGTGTTCCCGCCGTCCGTGGGGGCGGGCGCAGGACGTCTGGCGGGATCGTACGGGATGCGCGAGCGTCCTCGGTCGTGAGGCGGGTCATGGGCACTGGCCGGATCTCTTTTGGTGACGTATCATCTAAACCAGGAACGGGTCGCCGGCCCCGCCGCAGCGCGGGGCTCGGGGCCGCAAGCGCACCACGATGGAGGAGAGCCATGAGCGAGCTGACGACAGCAGGCACCGAGCACAGCACCAAGGGCGCCTACGTGCACCAGGGCGAGGAGTTCGACCGGGACGCCAACTACATCGAGGACCGGATCGTGGCGGACCCGTCGTCGGCGCGGCTGAACGAGGGGGCGCAGGCCTGGCCGGTCGAGGCGGGGCGCTACCGCCTGGTCGCCGCGCGCGCCTGCCCGTGGGCCAACCGCACGCTGATCGTGCGCCGCCTGCTCGGGCTCGAGGATGCCATCTCGGTCGGGCTCCCGGGGCCCACCCACGACGTCCGCTCGTGGCGCTTCGACCTCGACGAGGGCGGGAAGGACCCGGTGCTGGGCATCGAGCGGCTGCAGGAGGCCTACTTCGCCCGATTCCCCGACTACCCCCGCGGCATCACGGTGCCGGCGATCGTGGACATCGAGACCGGTGGGGTCGTGACCAACGACTTCCCGCAGATCACGGAGGACTTCGCCAAGCAGTGGACGGCTCATCATCGCGAGGGCGCCCCGGACCTGTGGCCGGCTGAGCTCGAGGACGAGATGCGGGCGGTCATGAAGCGGATCTACACCGAGGTCAACAACGGGGTGTACCGCGCGGGCTTCGCCGGCTCGCAGGAGGCCTACGAGAAGGCCTACGACCGGCTGTGGACCGCCATGGACTGGCTCGAGGAGCGGCTGGCGGACCGGCGCTACCTGATGGGCGATCACGTCACGGAGGCGGACGTCCGCCTGTTCACGACCCTGGTGCGCTTCGATCCCGTCTACCACGGCCACTTCAAGGCCTCGCGCAACAAGCTGTCCGAGATGCCCAACCTGTGGGCCTACGCCCGCGATCTGTTCACGACCCCCGGATTCGGCGACACCGTCGACTTCCAGCAGATCAAGGAGCACTACTACATCGTCCACGAGGACCTGAACCCCACGCAGATCGTTCCGGTCGGGCCGTCGCTGGAGAACTGGCTCGAGCCCCACGGCCGCGAGGCGCTGGGCGGCAGCCCGTTCGGCGACGGGACCGCCCCCGGACCCGTGCGCCCCGACGAGCGCGTGGATCCGGCGCACACGCCCCTGGCGGTCTGAGCCCGGGCGCCGACCCCGCGGCGCGACCTGCGCTCAGCGGCCCGGCCCGGCTGGGGCGACGGCGGTACGCTGGTGGGTCGAGACCCGCCCGGCTGCCGCGCAGGCCCCGCCCCCGCCGCCGGGCCGCCCCCACTCCCCTGAAGGATGATTCCGTGACCCCGTACCGCAATCAGCGAGCCGCCGCTCTGCCGGCCCGGCTGTCCCGCTCCGTGCTGCTGGTCGGAGCCGGCGATCCCTCGGCCTTCGTCCCGGCGCTGGCCTCGGAGGCCGACTCCGTCATCTTCGATATCGAGGACGGCCTGCCCGAGGGGCAGAAGGAGCAGGGGCGGGCCGATGTCGTCGAGGCGCTGAACCAGGGCGCGGGCGCGTGGGTGCGGATCAACGACATCCACTCCGAGCACTGGCAGGCGGACCTGGATGCGCTGTCCGGGGCGCGCAACCTCCGCGGGATCATGCTGGCCAAGACCGAGTCGTCCGATCACATCACGCGCACCGCAATGATGATGCCGGCCGGCACCCCGGTCATCGCGCTCATCGAGTCCGCGCTGGGCCTGGTCAACGCGAATGACATCGCCCGGGCCCCGGGCGTCTTCCGCCTGGCCTTCGGCGTGGGCGACTTCCGCCGCGACACCGGCGCCTCCGGCGACCCCATGGCCCTGGCCCATGCCCGCTCGACCCTGGTGGTGGCCTCCCGCGTGGGCGGTCTGCCCGGCCCGATCGACGGCCCGACCCCCGGCGCCTCCGGCGAGCAGCTCGACGAGGCCTGCCGCGTGACCCAGTCCATGGGCATGACCGGCAAGCTGACCCTGGATCCGGCTCAGACCGAGGCGATCAACTCCGGACTGGCGCCCTCGGAGCAGGAGATCGCCTGGGCCCGCGAACTGCTCCACGAGCACGAGTCCGGCATGTCCGGGACCATGGACGGCAGCTACCTGCCGCGCCTGGCCCGCGCCCGCAAGGTCTCGGATCTCGCCGCGACCTACGGCCTCTGGAACCGCTGACCCGACTCCGACGAGCCCTCGCCGCGCGCGACGAGGGCTCGTCGGCGGTGTGAGGGTCGACTCGTCGGGACGATGGAGCCGACCGATACGATGGCGGCATGGATCAACCCCAGGAGCGCTTGAGCACTTCCGCAGGACCCACCAGCACCGGCGGCAGTCCGTCCGGGCAGACGCTGCGGCGCCTGGCCGAGCAGCTGGGCGTGAGCACCAGCTACGAGGGCTTCGACGGCCAGGAGGCGCAGGTCCCGGACGCCACGCTGAGCTCGGTGCTCACGGCCCTGGATCTCGATGTCTCCTCCGAGCGGGCCGCGCTGGACTCCCTGCAGGAGCACCTGGATGCCCCCTGGCGCAGGCTCCTGCCGCCGGTGGTGATCGCCGTCGAAGGCCGCGACGACTCCTTCCCCGTGCACGTCCCCTCCGGCAGCGAGCCCACCGTGGAGCTCTTCGCGGGAGAGCGGACCCGGCCCCTCGAGGCCGTGCCCGGAAGCCTGAGCACCCGGGAGATCGACGGGTGCCCGGTCGATCGCATCCTCTACCGCATCCCCTCCGATCTGGCCCCGGAGTGGTACGAGCTGCGCGCCAGCGCCCCGGAGATCGATCACGGGGTGCCCACCGAGGTCGAGCTGGCGGTGACGCCCGCCCGCCTGTCCACCACCGATCGGCTGCAGGACAAGCGCCGCTGGGGCTGGGCCGTGCAGCTCTACTCCGTGGCCTCGAACCGGACCTGGGGCGTGGGCGATCTCAACGACCTCGCGGGCTTGGCCGCGATCGGCGGCGAGCAGGGCGCGGACTACATCCTGATCAACCCCCTGCACGCCTCCGAGCCGGTGCCCCCGCTGGAGGCCTCGCCCTACTTGCCGGTGACCCGGAGGTTCTTCAACCCGCTGTATCTGCGCATCGCGGGCATCCCCGAGATCGTCTACCTCCGTCCCGGCGACGCCGAGGTCGTCCAGACGCTGGATGCCATCCAGCGGCGCAGGATCCTCGAGGTCGACGACGTCGAGCGGGACTCCGTCTACGCCGCCAAGCTGAAGGCGCTGGAGCTGCTCTACACCGTCCGCCGCTCAGCACAGCGCCAGCAGCAGCTGCGCCGCTTCGCCGCCGAGGGCGGGCAGCAGCTGCAGGACTTCGCGCTGTGGTGCGCGATCCGAGAGGAGATCGGAAAGGACTCGCCGCTGTGGGAGGACGAGGCCGCCGGTCCGGACTCGCCGTACGCCGTCGAGGCCCGCACGCGCCTGCAGAGCCGCGTCCACTTCCACATCTGGCTGCAGTGGCTGCTCGACGAGCAGCTTGCCAGCGCCCAGCACGCTGCGGACTCGGCGGGCATGGCGATCGGCGTGATGCATGACCTGGCCGTGGGAGTGTCCAAGGACGGGGCCGATGCCTGGTCGCTGAACCGGTCTCTGGCTCGGGGAGTCTCCGTGGGCGCTCCCGCCGACATGTACAACCAGCAGGGTCAGGACTGGAGCCAGCCGCCGTGGCATCCGTTCCGTCTGGCGGAGGCCGGCTACCGCCCGTGGCGGGAGATGCTGCGCGGGATCTTCCGCCACGCGGGCGGCATCCGGATCGACCACATCATGGGCCTGTTCCGGCTGTGGTGGATCCCGGAGGGCAACAGGGCCTCCGAGGGCGCCTATGTCTACTACGACCACGAGGCCATGCTCGGCATCCTGGCGCTCGAGGCCCAGCGCGCGGGCGTCGTCGTGGTCGGCGAGGACCTCGGCACGGTGGAGCCCTGGGTGCGCGAGGAGCTGGCGGCCCGCGGCGTGCTCGGCACCTCGGTGCTGTGGTTCGAGACCGAGGGCGACGGCCCCAAGGACCCCCGCGACTACCGCGTGGAGACCATGGCCTCGGTGGGCACGCACGACTTCCCGCCGACCGCCGGCTACCTCCAGGGCGTCCAGGTGGACCTGCGCGATGAGCTCGGACTGCTCGAGCGGCCCGTCGAGCAGGAGCGAGCCGAGGCTCAGCAGACGCTGCAGCGCTGGCTCGACGCCGTCCGGGCCGAGGGCCTGCTGCCCGAGGAGGCGAGCGAGCAGCAGACCGTCGAGGCACTGCACGCCTACCTGGGACTGGCGCCGTCGCTGCTGCACTGTGTCCAGCTCGTCGACGCCGTGGGCGAGCGCCGCGTGCAGAACCAGCCCGGCACGACCGATGAGCAGCATCCCAACTGGCGCATCCCGCTGGCCGATGACGAGGGCCGACGCGTGCTGCTCGAGGAGATCCAGGGCTCGGAGCGCGTGCGCTCGCTGTCCGCGGTCATGAATCGGGCCCTCGGGCGCGGGATGCGCAGGCAGAACCGCGAGGGCGCGCCCTCGCAGCCGCGGACCATGGACCCGGACGCCCCCACCGCGCCGTGGACCACCGGCTCCGTGAGCCCCGTCGAAGGCTGAGCCGCGCGGCAGGGTGTGGGTGATCCCACCCCCTGCCGGTTGGTCTTCCGCGCCGTGTCGACTAGACTCGCCTCTCGTCCCATCCCTGTCTCGGGCCCGATCAAGGCTCCGGACGGCACCCGGGGAGGGGCGGCATCCTCCTTCACCGGGGGATGCGGAAAGTTGCGGGCAACCCGGCGTCAACCTACTATCTAAGGCTGTCGTGTGGTGGAGTCCACCTTCCGGCACCAAGATCTTCACCGTCGTCATGGCGGACCCCTGACGGTTACCCACCGTGCCGGGCCCGAGTGCGGGCCCTGGGTTCATGAACGGTGGCTGTACTCAGGTGACGGGACGCCCTGGCCGCTGCCGCAGTTGCATCCGTGCATCAGCGCGCACCACAGCGTGCCGTCATTCGTCGACATTTGGAGGAGAGCACAATGGCAGCGTATTGCCAGGTGACCGGAGCTCAGCCGGGCTTCGGGCACACCATCTCGCACTCGCACCGCCGCACCAAGCGCCGGTTCGACCCGAACATCCAGAAGAAGCGCTACTGGGTCCCGTCCCTGCGCCGCAACATCACGCTGAACCTCAGCGCCAAGGGCATCCGCGTCATCGACGCCCGCGGCATCGATGCTGTCGTCGCCGAGATGCAGGCACGAGGGGAGAAGTTCTGATATGGCCAAGGATAAGGACGTCCGTCCCATCATCAAGATGAAGTCCACCGCCGGCACCGGGTACACCTACGTGACCCGCAAGAACCGTCGGAACAACCCGGATCGCATCGTGCTGAAGAAGTACGACCCGGTCGCCCGCAAGCACGTCGATTTCCGCGAGGAGCGCTGAGATGGCCAAGAAGTCCAAGATCGCCAAGAACGAGCAGCGCAAGGTCATCGTCGCCCGCTACGCCGACAAGCGCGCGGAGCTCAAGAAGACCCTGATCGACGAGAACGCCTCGGACGAGGCTCGCGAGGCAGCTCGTCTGGGCCTGCAGAAGCTTCCTCGCGACGCTTCGCCGGTCCGCGTGCGCAACCGCGACCAGATCGACGGCCGCCCGCGCGGCACCTTCCAGAAGTTCGGGATCTCCCGCGTGCGCTTCCGGGACATGGCTCACAAGGGCGAGTTGCCGGGCATCACCAAGTCGAGCTGGTAATTTCCCGTTCGGCGGGCATCTCCCGATGAGATGCCACTGAGTAGACCCCAATCTTCAGGAGGACTGCAGTATGGCTAAGAACCGCAGCGAGATCGTCGCCGAGATCGCCGAGAAGGCCGACACCACCCAGGCGCAGGTGAACGGCGTCCTGGACGCCCTCTTCGAGGTCCTCGAGACCTCCGTCGCTCAGGGCGAGAAGGTCACCATCCCGGGCTGGTTCTCCGTCGAGCGCACCGTCCGCAAGGCGCGCACCGGACGCAACCCGCAGACCGGCGAGTCCATCGAGATCCCCGAGGGCCACTCGGTGAAGCTCTCGGCCGGCTCCAAGCTGAAGGCTGCGGCCTCCTCCAAGTGATGCGGCGCGGCTGAGCAGCAGGACTGCTGCCCGGCCCGAGCGCCTCAGGGCGGCTCCCCCTCGGGGGAGCCGCCCTGAGGCGTTTTCGGACCAGGCGGTGCTCCGCGTCATGGCCCCGCAACCGGCCCCCGCGGATTTGCGGGGCGGACGCGGCGCGCGGCATACTGTGGGGCATCTGCCCGGGCGGTCGAGGCCCCGCCGCCCGGAGTCCGCATCGCCGCCGGAGGCCCGAAGGAGGGACGCTCGCCGTGATCACCGCGCGCTCCCTCCGACTGCTGCGCGGCTGGACCGCGGCCGCGGTGGCCACGGGTGCAGCCGCCCTGGCCCACACCGCCGCCGGAGGCCCGTGGCCGTCGCCGCTGCTCGTGGCCCTGTGCCTCGCGCTGTCGGCGCCGGTGTGCATGCTGCTGGCCGGACTGCGGCTGCCCGGGCTGGGGCTGACGCTGTCCGTCGCCGTGTCGCAGCTGCTGTTCCACGGACTGTTCTCCGTGTCCGGGAGCATGTCCGCAGCCGTCGATCACACCTCGCACGCCGGGCACGTGGGTGCCGCCTCCGACGGCCCGGAGCTGGTCCTGAGCGCCACCGGAGCCATGGTCCACGACCATGCGGCGCTCGAGGCGCTCGGAGTCAGCTCCGCGAGCGCCGCATGGCTCATGCCCGTCCTGCACGCTGCGGCCGGGATCGTGACCGTGCTGGTGCTGCGCCACGGCGAGAAGCTCGCCCTGCGGGCCGCGGCCACGCTGCTGATCCGTGCTCGAGCACTGATCTCGCGGATCGGGGACCCGGTCGTCATCGCCGCATCCGCGTGGCGCTGCGCACCGATGGGCCCGGCCGTGCCGCGTCTCGCCCAGGTGATCCTGGCCGCACTGCGCTACCGGGGTCCGCCCGTGCGGATGCTCGCCATCTGATCCTCCGCGCTCCACGTCGAGCCGCGCGCTCCGGAGTGCGCCTGAGACCGCACCGGCGCGTCGGCCCGTGGACGTCGCGGCCCCTCACGGGTCCAGCGGCTTCTGCCTGCGGACGATGGCGAGATGCGCAGCTCCACGCCGAGCGGGCCAGCACCGGCACCGGATCGGCTCCATCACAGCATCATCGCCGCCCCTCCATTCCCTGAAGGGCATGTCCGAGGCGCGGCGGAGGAGGAACTCCATGTCCATCAGCAAGCACACCATGAGCGCGGGGGCCGGACTGGCCGCTGCCGCGCTGATCGCCATGCCGGCACCGGCGCTGGCACACGACAGCCTCACCGGCTCGAGCCCCGAGAGCGGGGCCTCGAGCGCTGAGGCTCCCCAGGGGATCGATCTGACGTTCTCCGCGGCCCCGCAGGACATCGGCCTCGATATCCGCGTCAGCGGGCCCGACGGCTCGGACGTGACGGACGGCGAGCCCGAGATCCAGGGAACGACGGTCACCCAGCCCCTGTCGGATCAGGCGGACGAGCCGGGCGAGTACTCCGTCGTGTGGCGGGTGGTCTCCTCCGACGGGCACCCGATCGAGGGCGCCTACGACTACACGGTCGAGGGCGGGGAGGCCAGCGCCTCGCAGGAGCCCGCAGGCGGGGAGCCGGCCGAGGGGTCGTCGTCCGCCGGGGCATCCGGCTCGGCGCAGGCCCCGGAGTCGGCCTCCCCGGACGCGGACGACGCCCCGACCGAGGGGCAGGACGACGACCAGCCTTCGTCCGACACTGGGGACGAGTCGTCCTCCGGCACAGCCCTGTGGCTGCTGATCGGCGGCGGCGTCGTCGTGCTGGGTGCCGTCGCTGCGGCCGTCGTGATGATGCGGAGGATGGGGCGATGAGCGCGCAGGCAGCCGCGCGGCGGCGCCTTCTGCCCGCTGCGGCCGCCGTGGGCGGCCTGCTCCTGCTGTCCGGCTGCGCCGTGGGACAGGACGCCCCGGACGGCGACTCGGCCTCCAGCAGCGCCTCGAGCAGCGCCGAGGCGCAGGGCGGCGATCAGCTGGGCGTCGAGCAGCCCTGGATCAAGGCGGCCGATAGCGGGATGACCGCCGCCTTCGGGCAGCTGCGCAACGACGGCGACACCGCCGTCACCCTGACCGGCGCCTCTGCCGACGGCATCGCGGGCGAGGTCGAGCTGCACGAGACCGTCGCGGATCCGGAGACCGGGGCCACCAAGATGCAGGCGCTGGAGGACCCGATCGTGATCGAGCCGGGGGAGACCGTGACCCTCGAACCGGGTGGGCAGCACATCATGCTCATGGATCTGCAGTGCGCCCCCATGGCCGGCACCGAGCTGAGCGTGCAGCTGCAGTTCGAGGGCGGTCAGGAGCAGAGCCTCCGGCTGCCCGTGCGCGACTACGCCGGTGCCAAGGAGGAGTACGCACCGGGCGAGGAGCCCACCGCCGGTGAGAGCCCGGAACATGCCGACGAGAGCATGGAGGGCATGGATCACGGTGACATGGCGGGGATGGAGGACTCCTCCTCGGAGGCGCTGCCCATGTGCGAGGAGGCTGCGTGACACAGCGCCGTCCCGATCCTGCTGCGCGCTCCCGCGGCGCGCAGCAGGGCCCGGTCGAGGCCCAGGGCGGCTCAGCGCAGCCGCCCTGGGCTGCGGCCGGGGCGCCTCAGGGCGAGTCCCGTCCCGCGCGGGGCCTGTCCCGGCGCGGGCTGTTCGGCGCAGGCGGCGCCGTGGGAGCTGCCGCTGCGGCTGGCCTGGGCGCTGTCGGTCTGGGCGCCTCCAGGCTGTCCGTGCCGACGCGCTCGGGAGGCTCGAACGCTCAGGCGGAAGAGGCTCAGCCCGCGTTCATCGGCGACATCGCCGAGGACTTCCACGGCGAGCGCCAGGCCGGCATCGACACCCCCGCGCAGGGTTTCGCGGCCTTCCTGGGCATCGATCTGACCGAGGGCACCACGCGCGAGGACCTGCGCCGCATGCTCGTCGTGCTCACCCAGGACGCCGCCGAGCTGACCGAGGGCCAGGCCCCGATCGGCGACCAGGAGCCCGAGCTGGCGCTGAACCCGTCGAGGCTCACGGTGACCTTCGGCTTCGGGTCGGGGCTGATGCGGATCCTGGCCCCGGCGGCCGCCCCGTCGTGGCTGGCCCCGCTGCCGGAGTTCTCGATCGATCAGCTGCAGCCGCGCTGGAGCGACGGCGACCTGCTGCTGCAGCTGTGCTGCGAGGACCCGCTGACCCTGGCGCACGCTCAGCGCGTGCTGCTCAAGGACGTCCGAGGCTTCGGGCAGGTGCGCTGGGTGCAGGACGGGTTCCGCACCGCCGCCGGAGCCGAACCCGCGGGCACCACGCCGCGCAACCTGTTCGGGCAGGTCGACGGCACCGTCGACACCGCCGCAGGCACGCCCGAGCACGAGAGGATCGTGTGGGGCCAGGGCGAGGACGCGTTCGAGCCCTGGATCCAGAACGGCACCTCCTTGGTGCTGCGCCGGATCCACATGAACCTGGACACCTGGGACGAGGTCGACCGCATCGGGCGCGAGGACGCCGTGGGACGCACCTTGGACACCGGGGCGCCCCTGACCGGTGAGCACGAGCACGACGAGCCCGACTTCGAGGCCACGACCCCCGTGGGGTTCCCCGTGATCTCGGACTACTCGCACATGCGCCGGGCGCGGCACCCCGATGAGCGGGTGCGCATCCACCGGCGGGTCTACAACTACGACATGCCCGTCAGCGGGGCCTCCGGGTTCTCCCGCCACGACGAGACGGAGGGCGGGGTCAGCGACTCCGGTCTGCTGTTCGCGTCGTATCAGTCGGATCCGGCCCAGCAGTTCCTCCCGATCCAGCAGCGCCTGGACGAGCTCGACATGCTCAACACCTGGACGGTGCCGATCGGGTCCTCGGTGTTCGCGATCCCGCCGGCCTGCGAGCCGGGCGGATTCGTGGGGGAGCAGCTGTGGTGAGACCCTCGGGACAGCGCTGCCCGGCGGAGGCCCCGAACGCGGGCCCCGGTCGGCCGGCAGCAGATGGATGGAGGTGCGCCGCGACGGCGCGCCCAGCAGCACAGGCCGCGGCGCAGACGGCGCCGGCCGGGAGGACAGCATGAGCAGCACGGCGAACTCGACCGGGACCGCCCAGCAGCGGCGGTCGGGGCGAGGCCCCGCCCTCGGAGGCGGATCCTCGCCCTCCACCGGGCCCGGGGTCGTCCACGGCCTCTCGCCCTGGTGGATCGCAGGGGTGCTCGTGGTGGTGCTGCTGTCGCTTCTGGGTGCCCTGGCCTTCTCGGGCGCCTCCGCCCCGCAGGAGGTCGCCGATCCGGGAGCCGCAGTGCGCTGGGGTCTGCCGATCGCCGAGGCGCTGCGGGACACGGGCATGATCGTCGCGCTCGGGTCCGTGCTGCTGGCCGTGTCGGTGCTCCCGCACCGGCAGCGCTCGGGGCGGGGCCGCTCGCCTCGGGCCCGCGCGGGGGAGCAGGAGCCCGAGTCCCCGCTGTTCGCGCGCACCGTCGCTCTGGCCGGGGCGTCGTCGATCGTGTGGACCGTGGCCTCGGTCGCGGTGCTGATCCTGACCTATGCCGATGTCTCCGGGGTGCAGCTGTCCGCCAGCTCGGACTACACGCGCCAGCTCGTGAGCTTCGCGACCGAGATCCCCACGGGGCAGGCGATCGCCGTGGGCACGATCGTCGCCGCCGTGACCACGACCCTGCTCTTCGGCCTGCGCTCCCGGCTGGGACTGGCCGCGGCCATGGCGGTCGGCTGCCTCGCGATCGTGACCATGGCCCTCAACGGCCACAGCGCCGGCGGCGACGATCACATGGGCGCGGTCAACTCCCTGGGTCTGCACCTGCTCGGCGTCTGCCTCTGGGCCGGCGGGCTCGCCGCTCTGGCGTGGATCTCGCCGCAGCTGGCCGCGGACACCACCACTTCGGCACTGCCGATCGGCACGCGCGGGCGCCGCGGCGCCGAGTCCGGGCAGGCCGCCCGAGGCCGCCGCGTCCCCACCATCGCCGTGGTCCTGCATCGCTTCTCGACCCTGGCGCTGTGCTGCTATGCCCTCGTGCTGGCCTCCGGGATCATCAACGCCGGGGTGCGCATCGGCACCTGGGAGCAGCTCACCAGCGACTACGGGGTCCTGGCACTGCTCAAGCTCCTGCTGACCCTGCTGCTGGGCGTGGCCGGTCTCATGCACCGCCGCGCAGTGATCCCCGCGCTCGAGGCGGGGAAGGTCTCGGGGCGCCGAGCCGTATGGCAGGTCATCCTGGGCGAGCTCGTGCTCATGGGCGCGCTGATCGGCGTCGCCGTAGCACTCGGCAACTCGGCGCCCCCGGTGCCCGAGGAGCTCTCCGACAACGCCTCCCCGGCGCGCATCCTCACGTTCTACGAGCTGCCGCCGGCGCCGACGCCCGAGGGCCTGGTCACCATGTGGCGCTTCGACTGGCTGTGGGTCGCGGTCATCGCCGTGCTGGGCCTGTCCTACGCCTGGGCCCTGTGGAAGCTCGCGCGCACCGGCGGGCGCTGGTCGCCCCTGCGCGCAGTGTCCTGGTTCGCCGGCCTGGCCCTGCTGATGTACGCGACGTCCGGCGGTCTGGCCATCTACGCGCGGGTGCTGTTCTCCGCGCACATGGTCGAGCACATGTCGCTGACCATGATCATCCCGGTGTTCCTGGTCCTGGGCTCGCCCGTCACCCTGCTCCTGCGGGCCCTGGAGCCGCGCCAGGACGGCACTCGCGGACCGCGCGAGTGGATCCTGCGCCTGGTCCACTCCACCTGGGGCAAGGTCGTCACGCACCCGATCTTCGCCTCGGTGAACTTCGCGGCCTCGATCGTGATCTTCTACTTCACGGACCTGCTGTCGGTCACGCTGCGCTACCACGTGGGCCACGAGTTCATGATGGCCCACTTCCTGTTCACCGGGTACATGTTCGCCCTGGTGCTCGTGGGCCAGGACCCCATCCCGTACCGGCCGCCGCACTTCATGCGACTGGTCCTGCTGATCGCCACGATGGTCTACCACGCGTTCGTGGGCGTCACGATCATGGGCATGGACTCCCTGCTGGAGGCCTCCTGGTTCGGCAACATGGGCCGTCCTTGGGGCGCCTCGGCGATCGAGGACCAGCAGATGGGCGGAGCCCTGATGTGGGGCATCGGCGAGCTGCCCACGGCCATCCTGGCCGTCGTCGTGGCCATCCAGTGGGCCATGGACGGCAAGCGCGAGAACCGCCGGGTGGATCGCGAGGCGGATCGCACCGGCGATGCCGAGCTCGAGGCCTACAACGAGATGATGCAGTCGCTGGCCGAGCGCGAGCGCCGCTGAGCCGGACGGAATACCCCGGCGCCCGCCGGGGGTTGACACGACGGGGCAGGACCGAGCGATCGGGCCCCGCACGAGACGAGCACGAGGAAGAGGACCCCAGATGAGCGCGCAGTCCCGCGTCCGAGCATCCGCCCTGACAGGCCGCAGCTGGCTGAACACCGGCGGCGAGCAGCTCGACTGGCAGAAGCTGCGCGGCAAGATCGTCATCCTGGACTTCTGGTCGTTCTGCTGCATCAACTGCCTGCACGTGCTGGATGAGCTGCGTCCGCTGGAGGAGCGCTTCTCCGACGTCCTGGTGACGGTCGGCGTGCACTCGCCCAAGTTCGAGCACGAGGCCGATCCCGAGGCCCTGGCCTCGGCGGTGGACCGCTATGAGATCCACCACCCGGTGCTCGATGACCCCGAGCTCGGCACCTGGGACGCGTACACCGCGCGCGCCTGGCCGACCCTGGTGGTCGTGGATCCCGAGGGCTACATCGTGGCCCACCTCTCGGGGGAGGGCCACGTCCAGGGGATCGTCTCGCTCGTCGAGCAGCTCGTGGAGCAGCACGAGGCGGCCGGCACGCTGCACCGCGGCGACGGTCCCTACGTCCCCCCGGAGATCACCGACGGCGACCTCCGCTTCCCGGAGAAGGCCGTGGCCCTCGAGGACGGATCCGTGCTGGTGGCCGACACCGGTCACCACCGCCTGGTCCGCATGGCCGCCGACCTGCAGACCGTGCGCTCCGTGATCGGCGACGGCACCCGCGGCCACGCCGACGGCAGCCCCGAAGAGGCGCACTTCAACGAGCCGCGCGGGCTCGCGCTGCTGCCGCAGGGCGTCCGCGAGCAGGTGGGCTATGACGTGATCGTGGCCGACACCGTGAACCACCGCCTGCGCGGCGTGCGCCTGTCCGACGGCGAGGTCACGACCCTGGCGGGCAGCGGTGTGCAGCGCCTGCTGGATTCGGAGCGGGCCAAGGGCGTGGACGCCGATCACATCGATCCTGAAGCCGACCCGCGGGAGGTCGCGCTGTCCTCGCCGTGGGACGTCGTGTGGTCCGCGGCCGCCGACACCCTGGTGGTGGCGATGTCCGGCACGCATCAGATCTTCACCTTCGATCCGCGCACCGGCGAGCTGGCCGTGGCGGCGGGCACCGGCGACGAGGGCCTGGTCGACGGGGATCCCTCGCAGTCCTGGTTCGCGCAGACGTCGGGGCTGGTCGAGGCCCCGGACGGCACGATCTGGGCGGCGGATTCCGAGTCCTCGGCGCTGCGCTCCATCGCGGTGGCGGACGGCGCCCTCTCGGGCGTGGCCACGGCCGCGGGGCTCGGCCTCTACGACTTCGGCTTCCGCGACGGCGACTCGACCCAGGCGCGCCTGCAGCACCCGCTCGGCGTCGCGGTGCTGCCCGACGGCTCGATCGCCGTGGCCGACACCTACAACGGCGCCATCCGGCGCTGGGATCCCGTCGAGGGACAGCTCTCCACGCTCGAGCGCGACTTCGACGAGCCGTCGGACCTGCTGGTCGACGCCTCGGGGGAGACCCCCGAGCTGATCGTGGTGGAGACCAACCGGCACCGCCTGGTGCGCCTGCCCGTTCCGGAGAAGCTGCTGCAGGTCGACGAGGGCGCCTCCGTCTCCCAGCGCAGCCGCACCCCGATCGCCGGCGGCACCATGACGATCGACGTCCGCTTCGCCGCCCCCAGCGGCCAGAAGCTCGACGACCGCTGGGGAGATCCCACGCAGCTGAAGCTGTCGGTCTCCCCGGCCGAGGCGCTGGTCGACGGCGGCGGCGCCGCCCAGGGCCTCAAGCGCGAGATCACGCTCGCCGATGGCGTCACCGAGGGCGTCCTGCACATCACCGCCCGCGCGGCCGCCTGCGACGGCGAGCCCGGCGGCGAGATCCCGGACCACGCCGCCTGCCACCTGTACCAGCAGGACTGGGGGATCCCGTTCACGGTCGCCGAGGGCGCCGAGGACTCCCTGGTGCTGGATCTGCGCGGTCTGAACGCCTGACCCCTCCCACCCGGCCTCCCGCGCCTGTGTGCCTGGATGCCGCATGCGCGGCGCGGAAGCGCATGCGGGCAGCAGGCGCGAGGGGCTCAGCGGCGGGTGACCTTCACGCTGTCGTCGCTGACGGCCAGATCGGCCTGGTAGGTGAAGGGCACCGACTCGGTGACCTCCTCGGTGGTGCCGTCGAACAGGTCCACGGAGGTGAACGAGACCTCGGCCATGCCCTTCGCCGAGCCCAGGGCCCAGTCCTTGCCGCCGTCCACGCCGATCGTCACGGGCGGCTCGGGCTGCTTGGTGATGCTCCAGGTGACGTCGCCGTCCACTCGGCCGTCGAAGTCGTAGGAGAACGGGCAGTCGGTCGGGTACAGGCTGGACTGCTCGGTGCAGGTGCTCAGGTCAGCGGCGATCTGCTCGGAGATCTCGGTCTCCAGAGCCTCCGACGGGGTGGCCTCCAGCGCGATGGTCTCGGTCTGGGCCTCGTCCGTCAGGACGACCGAGGCAGGATCGGTGTCGACCCAGCGCGAGGCGTAGGAGGCCGAGTAGACACCGGGCGGGAAGGCTGCGAAGCGCTGCTCGGACTCCGGCAGCGCCGCCGAGGCTCCGTTGAGATCGGCGCTGGTGGCCCCGGGCATGGACACGGTGACCGAGGGGAGCTCGGATTCCTCGAAGCCCCACACCGTGAAGAAGCCCCACTGGGTGTCCACGGGCACCAGGCGGTACTCGGAGGCATGCGGCTGACCGTCCAGGGTGAAGTCGGCGCGCACCACGGCCTCCTCCGAGTCCTGGGAGACGGTCGAGATCTCGAGGTCCTCGAGCGACTCGGTGGCCGCGGCCAGCGGCTCGCCGTCGAGCAGGACGGCATCGTCCTCGGGATCGACCTGCGCATTGAGCAGGCCCAGGGCGCGGCCGCCGTCGCCGTCCTGGAGGCTCTCGAAGTAGGCGCGGACGTCCGTCTCCGGGCCGTACATGTACTTGTTGACCAGCGAGATCGTGATCCACGCGGCAGCCATGGCGAGCACGAGAAGGACCAGCCACATGCCGATCGCCCTGCGCACCGCCGTGTTCTGATCCATCCTCCTTACGCTAGTCGACGACACCGCCCGCGCTTCGAAGGAGCCGCACTCCATGGCCGAGTCCATCCGCCAGATCCCCGCGAAGTACGGCACCGCCGAGCGGGTTCTGCACCCTCGCATCGGCTCGATGGGCCGGCGTCTGCTGGCCTGCCTGCCCGCGGTCGTGCTCGGGCTCCTGTGCCTTGCCGTGCTGGGGGTGCGGCGGCCGGCGCCCATGGGGATCATCGTGCTGGTCATCGTCATCATCGGCTGCGCCGTCAGCGCGTGGCGCTGGCTGCGGCCCGTGACCGTGGCGATCACGCCCACCCATGTGCTCGGCTCGCGCACGATCGGCTTCCACACGATGGAGCGGGCGAAGATCGAGCGGCTGGTGGTCGTGGACTCCCTGCGCCGCCCGGCGCGCACCGGCTCCGACGGGACCAAGCGCCGCCGCGGCGTCGCTCGGCCCTACCTGTGGGCGGCCGACGACGCGGGGCGGCGCCTGTTCCGCATGGACGGGACGATCTGGGACCGGAAGTCCATCGACCGCCTCGTGGAGCACCTGGGGGTGAAGACGGAGCGCTTCGCCCAGGCCAGCCCAGCGCACATGGCGAAGACCTGGCCGCGGCTCGTGGGCCCCTTGATGCGCTTCCCGTGGCTGCGTCCCCTGCTCACGGGTCTGGCGGCGATCGCCGCGGTCCTGCTGCTGGTGTGGATGGCCTGGAACCAGGGCTGAGCCGCCGGCCCCGCCGGATCGCCGTGCGGGAGTCAGGCGGACGGCCACCCTGCGACCCGGCACGACGACAGCGGCCGGTCCTCCCGTGAGGGGAGGACCGGCCGCTGTCGTCAGGCAGGAGGCGGGTCAGGCCTGATGGTCGCGCATCCGCGCGATGTCGGCCTTGCGCTCCTCGTTGGCCTCGCGGGTCAGCTCGGCGCCGGCCTCCTCGTCGCGGGTGAGGTTCTCGCCGGTCTGCGGGTCGAACACGTGCATCTTGGAGGTGTTCAGCCACAGCTTGGCCTGCGAGCCGCCGCGCACGCGAGAGCTGGCGGGCAGCTCGACGACCACCTGGGCGGGCATCTCATCGGCGTCCAGGTCGCGGGCGAGCTCGTCGAGCTTGTCCTTGACGTCCCGGTCCTGCTCGAACTGCACGTAGCCGTACTGCTGGTTGCCCAGCCACTCCGTGTGCGAGAGCTCGGCGTCGAACGTGGCGCCCTTGGCCGACCACGGGGTGTCGGCGACGTCGCGGGCATCCGCGAAGTGCTCCGGGCGCACGCCCAGCACGAGCAGCTCGCCGGCCGAGTCCAGACGGCCCTGGGCATGGGCCGGGACCGGGATCTCGCCCAGCGGCGTCACGAAGACGTCGCCGTTGCGATGGGCCGGCAGGAAGTTCATCGACGGGGCGCCGATGAACCCGGCCACGAACAGGTTGACGGGCTGCTCGTAGAGCTCGCGCGGAGAGGCGATCTGCTGCAGCTCGCCCTTCTTCAGCACGGCCACGCGATCGCCCAGGGTCATGGCCTCGGTCTGATCGTGGGTCACGTACAGCGAGGTGATGCCCAGACGGCGCTGCAGCTGCGCGATCTCGGTGCGCATCTGCCCGCGCAGCTTGGCGTCCAGGTTGGACAGCGGCTCGTCGAACAGGAAGGCGTCGGCCTCGCGCACGATCGCGCGGCCCATGGCCACGCGCTGGCGCTGACCGCCGGACAGGTTGCCGGGCTTGCGCTCCAGGTGATCGTCGAGATCCAGCAGGCGCGAGGCCTCGCGGACCTTGGCGTCGATCTGGTCCTCGGGGAGCTTGTCCGAGCCCTTGGCCAGGCGCAGCGGGAACGCGATGTTCTCGTACACGGTCAGGAACGGGTACAGGGCGTAGTTCTGGAAGACCATCGAGAGGTTGCGCTCTCGTGGCTGCTTCTCGTTGACGCGGGTCCCGTCGATCCGCAGCTCGCCGTCGGTGATGTCCTCCAGACCCACGACCATGCGCAGGAGGGTGGACTTTCCGCAGCCGGACGGGCCGACGAGGATCAGGAACTCGCCGTCGGCGACGTCGATGCTGACGCCCTTGATGGCGGGGAAGCCGTCGTCGTACTTCTTGATGAGATTGTCGATGGTGATGGATGCCATGGTGCTGTGCGCCTCTCGTGGGGAGGAAGTGTGGTTTCGGGTCCGTACCGGGCGTCAGCCCTTGACGGCGCCCTGGGTGAGGCCGGAGACGATCTGGCGCTGGAACAGCAGCACCAGCAGGACCACCGGGATGGTGACCACGATCGCGGCGGCGGAGATGGCGCCGGCGGGGTCCTCGAACTGCGAGGCGCCGGTGAAGAAGCCCAGTGCGGCCGGCACGGGGCGGGCCGCCGAGGTCGAGGTCAGGCCGATGCCGAACACGAAGTCGTTCCAGGCGATGAAGAACGCGATGATCGCGGTCGTGAAGATGCCCGGGGTCACCATGGGCACGATCACCTTGCGGAAGGACTGCAGGGTGGTGGCGCCGTCGACCTGGGCCGCGGAGTCCAGATCCCACGGGATCTGCTGGAAGTAGGCCGCCAGCGTCCAGATGGAGATCGGCAGGGTCAGCGACAGGTACGGCAGGATCAGGCCCAGCCAGGTGTCGTAGAGCCCGATCTGGCGCCACATGTTGAACAGCGGGGTCACGATCGACACGACGGGGAACATGGAGACCATGAGCGAGGTCGTGAGGATCAGGGACTTGCCGCGGAAGTCCAGGCGGGCGATGGCGTAGGCGCACAGGGTCGCCAGCACCACAGCGATCGCCGTGGCGATCAGCGTGATGCCGATCGAGTTGCGCAGCGCCGGGACGAAGAGGTCCTGGGCCGAGCCCACGAAGATCATCTCGTAGTTCTCCCACGTGAACTGGGTGGGGATGAACCCGCCCGAGGTCAGGTCCGAGGCGGACTTGAAGGAGTTCATGAGGATCGAGAGCACCGGGAAGAGGCACCACACGAGGACGAGGACGGTGATGACCGCCCAGCCGAGCTTCTGCTTGCCGGTCATGGGATCAGCCCTTCCTTCCGGTGAGATCCACCTTGAAGCCCTTGATGGCCACGACGGCGATCAGCAGGACGCAGATGAACAGGATCACGGAGATCGCCGAGCCGAGGCCGATCTCCAGACGGGTGATCGAGGTGCGGTAGGTCAGCAGCGACAGCGACTCGGTCCCGTACTGGCCGTTGGTCATGATGTAGATGTTGTCGAAGATGCGGAAGGCATCCAGGGCGCGGAAGACGACCGCGACCATGATGGCGGCCTTCATGGAGGGGATGGTCACCTTGACCATGCGCTCCCACCAGCCGGCGCCGTCGACCTTGGCGGCCTCGCCGAGCTCGTTCGGCACCTGCGCCAGGCCCGAGAGCAGCAGCAGGGAGATGAACGGTGTGGTCTTCCAGATCTCGGAGGCCATGATCACCAGCAGCGCGGACCAGCCCTGGCCGAACCAGTTGAAGTCCGGGCCGATGACCGGCAGCCAGGCGAACCACGAGTTCACGTAGCCGGTGTTGATGTCGAAGGCGTAGAACCAGGCGAAGGCCGACACGACCGTGATGATGCCGTAGGGCACCAGGATCACGGTGCGCAGCAGGCCGCGCAGCTGCTTGATCGCCGAGTGCATGACCAGCGCCAGCGCGAAGCCGAGCACGAGCTCCACGGCGACGGTCACGACCGTGATGAGCAACGTGACCCACAGGTCCTTCCAGAACACACCGTCCGTGAGGACCGTCCAGTAGTTCTGGAGGCCGATGAACTCGCGGTCATCCGGGGCCGTGAGGCGGTAGGAGAACAGCGAGTCGAACAGCGCCTGGACGATGGGGTACATGGTCACCAGCAGCATGACCGCGAAGGCCGGTCCGGCCAGCAGCCAGCCGAGGCGGCGCTCGGACTTCAGCCGGTCGGAGACCGGGGCGGAGGCGGGCCGTCGGCGGCCCTGAGTCGAGGTGCTCACAGCAGCGACTCTCCCTTCAGGACGGAGTCGATGAACTCCTGCGAGTTCGCCGGGGTGTTCTCGTTGACCTCATGGATCGGGGTCCACTCCTGCTGGATGCCGGAGGAGATCTCGTTGTAGTACGGGGTCTGCGGGCGCGGGGCGGCGCTGTCCAGGGACTCGCGGATGGCCTCGTACATGGGGTAGGCCTCCTGCACGGCCTTGTCCTCGTAGGCAGAGGAGGCGGCGGCGGGGTTGCCGTCGGAGACCATGTACTTCGCCTGGTTGGCCGGGTCCGAGATGCACTCGATGGCCTCCCATGCCAGGTCCTGGTTCTCGGAGCTGGCGCCCACGCCCAGGTTGATGCCGCCCAGCGGGGGAGCCGACGGGGTGTCCGCGTCCACGCGGGGCCAGGTGGTCCAGGCGATGTCGTCCATCACGGACTGCTCGACCGAGCCTTCCGCGACAGCGCCCTGGGTGGCGGAGTAGACGAACGGCCAGTTGACCATGAACGAGCCCTTCTCGCCGCGGAACTGCTCCATGGCGGCGTTCTCGTCCTGGGTGTCGATGCCCGGACCGCCCAGTCCCTCCTCGCCGATCGTCCCGACGATGCCTGCGGCCTTGCCCCCGGCCTCGGAATCGAGCGCGAGCTCCAGGGTGTCGACCGAGGCGGGGTCGCCCTCCACGATCGAGCCGCCGGCGGACTCCACGAGGCTGTTGACCCACACGGTCATGGACTCGCCCTGCACGCCCTGCACTCCCAGGTACTTGTCCTGGTCCTTCGCGGCCGTGATGATCTGCTCCCATGTCACGGGCTGGGTCATGTCCAGCCCGGCGGCCTCGGCCACGGACTTGCGGTACCACAGCAGCTGCGTGTTGGCCCAGAACGGGATGGAGACGTACTCGCCGTCCCACTGCGCACCGGCCTGGGCGCCCTCGAGGGTGTCCTGCGTAGCTGTCTCCACGAGCTCCTGCGGCGGTGCGGCCAGGAAGCCCGGCTCGGCCAGCTCGGGGATGAAGGGCGGGTCCAGGGACATGATGTCCATGGACCTGTCGCCGGCCGCCAGGCGGCGGGCCAGCTGCTCGCGCTGCGTGGCGGCATCGCGCGGCAGCAGCGAGGTGGTGATGGTGTACTTCCCGCCCGAGTCCGCGGAGCACTGCTCGGCGATCGTGACCTGCCCCCCGTTGTCCGGGTTGATGTACCACGTCAGCTCGGTGGGACCGCCATCATCCGATGCGCAGCCCGCCAGCATCAGTGCTCCGATCGAGGCGAGCGCTGCGGTGCGCAGCCGTCGCCGATGGTGCTCTGCTCTCACGAGGTTCCTCCGTGTGCTCGATTCGTGCGAGGTGCACCGTGGACACGGCAGGCACCTCCACGGCCCAGGATACTCCCAGATGTGAATTGGCACACAATCGTCTGGGCGAGTCCCCGGAAGTCGCGCAACGGGAGATGAATGGGGGCGGCTCAGGCGAGCAGCAGGGCCACGACGGCCATGGTCCCCATGGCGGCCACGGAGGTCACGAGCACGACGTCGCGGGTCACGGCCTCAGCGCTGCGATAGCGCACGGCCGCCACATAGACGTTCTGCGCCGTCGGCAGCGCCGCCATCAGGACCACGCCGTAGAGCGTGGCGGGGTCCAAGCCCAGGGCGAGGCCGAACAGCCAGGCCAGGACGGGCTGGGCGATCAGCTTCAGCGCGGAGAGCAGCGCGACCTCCTGGCGGTGGGCGCGAGTGCCCTGCAACGGGCGGTGGGAGACCAGCGACATCCCGAACGCCGCGAGCATGCACGGGATGGCCGCCCCGGAGATCAGCTCGATCGGCTGGTGGGCCACGGTCGGCAGCTGCCAGCCGGTGGCCGAGAAGACCACGCCGAGCAGCGAGCCCAGGATCATGGGATTCGTGGCCACGGAGCGCACCAGCGACAGCGGGTTCGGGCGGCGCCCGAGCACTGCGATGTCCATGAGGGCCAGGTAGATGGGCGTGTAGATCGCCAGCTGGAACAGGATCACGGGCACGACGGCCGAGGCATCGCCGAGCACGAAGGTCGTCAGCGGGATGCCCAGGTTGGCGGAGTTGACCATCGAGGCGGACTGTCCGGACATGATCACGGAGCCCAGCCGTGCGCGTCCGCCCTGGGCGCCGCGGCGCTCGACGGAGCTGCCGTCGTCGTCGGCCGAGGGGAGGCTCTGCGCGGCCCGATCCCGCTGATCCCGCCGCCGCAGGGCGCGCCGTGCGAAGGCGAAGCCCCACCACAGCGAGGCGGTGGCCCAGGCGGAGACCAGGGCCACGAGCAGCGGGGCGGAGAAGATCTGAGAGACGTCCGCCCCGGAGACCGTCAGGAACAGCAGGCAGGGGGAGGCCACCCAGAAGGAGAAGGCGCTCAGGGAGCGCTGGCCGGCATCGCCCAGGATCCCCGCGCGGGAGACGACGGCCCCCACCAGGATGATGATCCAGATGACCGCGAATCCCGCGAGGACCCCGGCCATCTCAGCCGCGCCCGCCCAGCTCGGCGCGCGCGTCCGGGGAGCTCACGGCGTGATCGGGGGTCTTCACGTCCCCGACGACGGCCTCGGCGGGGTCCTGCCCCAGGTGCACGATGCGGTTGCCGGCATCCACATGGACGACGTGCGGCTCGTACGTGCGGGCCTCCTGGTCGTCCATCTGGGCGTAGGCCATCAGGATCACGAGGTCGCCCACGGACACGAGGTGGGCGGCGGCGCCGTTGATGCCGATCACGCCCGAGCCGCGCTCGCCGGGGATCGTGTAGGTCTCCAGGCGCGCCCCGTTGGTGATGTCGACGATGTGGACCAGCTGGCCCGGGAGGATGTCGGCGGCCTCGAGCAGGTCCAGGTCGACGGTCACGGAGCCCACGTAGTGCAGGTCCGCGTGGGTCACGGTCGCGCGGTGGATCTTGCCGGTGAACATGGTGCGCAGCATGGCTGCCTTTCACGAGACGCGAGCAGGGGTGCGGGGAAGCTCTGATGCCGCTGACGGCATATGCGCGTGGCGTTCGGGGCTGCGGCCGCACGGAGCGCCCCTGTCCGCAGCCGGAAGGGCCGTCCGATGAGAAGCGCCCGCAGACCGGAGGGTCTGCGGGCGCGGTCGGCGCAGGCCGACGAGAGAGCGGCTGACGGGAATCGAACCCGCGTATCAGGCTTGGGAAGCGTGCGCTCTACCATTGAGCTACAGCCGCGCGACGAACGCCGACTCTAGCGCAGTCCACGACACGGCGCCAATGCGTCGGGCGCCCGCGTGGACTACCGTGGCAGCCGTGCTGCTCTCCGATCGCGACATCCGCGCCGAGCTCGAGGCCCAGCGGGTCCGGCTCGAGCCCTGCGACCTCGACCTCATCCAGCCCTCGAGCATCGACGTCCGCCTGGACCGATGGTTCCGGCTCTTCGACAACCACAAGCACGCCGTGATCGACCCGTCGATCGAGCAGCCGGGGCTGACCCGGCTCGTGGAGGTGGCTCCGGAGGAGCCCTTCGTGCTGCATCCCGGCGAGTTCGTGCTGGGCTCCACCTACGAGTGCGTGAGCCTGCCCGACGACATCGCCGCCCGGCTCGAGGGCAAGTCCTCGCTGGGGCGCCTGGGGCTGCTGACGCATTCGACCGCGGGCTTCATCGACCCGGGCTTCTCGGGGCACGTGACCCTCGAGCTGTCCAACATGGCCACGCTGCCGATCAAGCTGTGGCCGGGCTCGAAGGTCGGGCAGCTGTGCTTCTTCCGGCTGTCGTCGTCCGCCGAGGAGCCCTACGGCACGGGGGATCACCAGAACCGCTACCAGGGCCAGCGCGGACCCACGGCCTCGCGCTCGCACCTGAGCTTCCACCGCACGCAGCTGCCGCGCTGAGGAGCACTCGGGCGGCGCGGGCTGCTGTGCGCAGCCGCATGCTGCAGGGCTCAGGCTGTGTGCGCGGTGGAGACCGCTACGGCGGCGGCCACCGCGGGCCGGGGCCGCGTGGGCAGCCCGATCATCATGAGAAGGCCCAGCAGGACGACGGCCACGATGCCCAGGATCCCGTAGCGCTGTTCGCCGAAGACGCCGATGGCCGTCCCGAACAGCAGCGGGGCCAGGAAGCTCACCGCACGCCCGGTCGTGGCGTAGAGCCCGTAGAGGGAGCCCTCCGTGCCCTCGGTGGTCAGCCGCCCCAGGTAGGACCGCGACGAGGCCTGGGCCGGGCCGACCGCTACGCACAGCGCCAGTCCGCAGACCCAGAAGGCCCCCTTGCCCTCGAGCAGCATCAGGGCGGTGCCGGCCACGGCGACCAGGGCCAGTGCGGCGACGATCACAGGCTTGGGACCCAGGCGGTCGTCGAGCTGGCCGCCCAGCAGTGCACCGAGGCCCGCGATCAGGTTGCCCGCGATCGCGAAGATCATGACCTCGGTGAGGCTGAACCCGAAGGTCCCCGCAGCGATCAGGCCGCCGAAGGCGAACACGGCGGAGAGGCCGTCGCGGAACACGGCCGAGGCCGCGAGGAAGTGCAGCGCCCGACGATCTGTGCGCCAGAGGTGGACCACCATGCGCACGATCTCCCGGTAGGGAGCCAGAGCTCCGCCGCCGGGGCCCGGGGCCCGGCGGCTGGGACACCGGGCTTCGATGCGGCGCAGGCTCACGATCAGCGGGACAGCCAGGACGACGCACCACACGGCGCAGAACAGGGCGACCGCCCGGACGTTGAGGGCCTCGTCCGTGGGCAGCCCCACGAAGCCGGGCGTGATGAAGCCGAACAGCACGAACGCGGTGGCCAGGATCGAGAAGATGTAGCCGACAGCCCAGCCGCGTCCGCTGACGCGTCCGATCGACTCCGGGGAGGTCAGCCCGGGAAGGGTCGCGGAGTAGTCCACGACGGCGAGCTCCTTGGCCGCGTTGGCGGCGCTGAGCAGGACGACGCCGAGCATGAGCAGCTGCTCCTCGGGGCGCACGAGGAAGCAGGCTGCCGTGCACGCCGCGCAGATCCCCGTGAACACGGCGATGCCGGTCGATCGGCGGCCGCTGCGGTCGGAGAGCCAGCCGATCAGCGGAGCCGCCACGGCGATCATCACCGCGGCCACGACCGTTCCCCGGGACAGCATCTGCGTGGCGTGCTCGGTGCTGCCGAAGGACCCTGACGTCAGGTACGTCCCGAAGACGAACGTGATCATCAGCGCATCGATCACGGAGATCGCGGCGTCGTAGAGGTACCAGGAGCGCAGGGCGCCGGGCCCGGCGGGGGACAGCGGAGCAGGGGGAACCGTCGGATCGACGGCCGCGGGCCGCGCAGTGGATTCCATGATGCTGAAGACTAGGGGCGACGGCGGCCGTCGGACGATTTCGCGACAAGGTGAAGGTGGCCCTGGGCACGGCGGGGCCTGCCGGCGAGTTGGTAGTCTGCTGGGCAGTTCCCCGCAAGACGACCCCGCAAGACGACTTACGAGCCGCTGCCCTCGTCGCCGGTCCCTCGACCGATCGGCTGGCCTGCAGAGCCGCTGGTCGTCGACTCCTCGAGCCGCAACGGAGGCGCACGTGCTGGCAGTGCTGATAGCCCACGCAGCCATCGCTCTGCTCGCACCGCTCCTGTTCACCCGCTTCGGCCGGTCCGCCTTCTACGTCATCGCGGCGGTGCCGGCGGCCTCGTTCATCTGGGTGCTGCTGCAGGGCGGGGCCGCGCATTCCGGGCAGTGGCAGCAGGTGATCCCCTGGCTGCCCACCATGGACCTGGCGATCGCCCTGCGCACCGACTCCCTGGCGTGGGTGATGTCGCTGATCGTGCTGGGCATCGGTGCGCTCGTGCTGGCCTACTGCGCCCGCTACTTCTCGGAGGACTCCCCGGACACGGGCTCCTTCGGCGCGCAGCTGGTCGCCTTCGCCGGGGCCATGTACGGGCTCGTCGTGGCCGATGATCTCCTGCTGCTGTTCATCTTCTGGGAGATCACGACCGTCCTGTCGTTCCTGCTCATCGGGTATGCCCGCGTCCGGCTCTCGGCTCGTCGCGCCTCCATGCAGGCCCTGATCATCACGACCGCCGGCGGCCTGACCATGCTCGTGGGCGTCATCCTGCTGGGGCAGAGCGCCGGCACCTACCGGATCTCCGAGCTCGTGGCCATGGGCCCGCAGCTGGCCTCGCACGGGCCGATCATCGACGTCGCGATCGCGCTGCTGCTCGTGGGCGCTGTGACCAAGTCGGCGCTGATCCCGTTCCACTTCTGGCTGCCCGAGGCCATGGCCGCCCCCACGCCCGTCTCGGCCTACCTGCACGCCGCCTCCATGGTGAAGGCCGGCGTCTACCTGGTGGCCCGGCTGGCCCCGGGCTACTCGGACACCGCCGCCTGGCAGCCCATGCTGCTCACGCTGGGCGTCGGCACCATGGTCTTCGGCGGCTGGGTCGCCATGCGCCAGTACGACCTCAAGCTGCTGCTGGCCTACGGCACCGTGTCCCAGCTGGGCTTCATGATCCTGGTCCTGTCCGTCGGCACCCCCGACGCCGCCCTGGCCGGCATGGCGCTGCTCGTGGGCCACGCGCTGTTCAAGGCGACCCTCTTCCTCACGGTCGGGATCATCGACCACGAGACCGGCACCCGAGACATCCGCAAGCTCTCCGAGGTCGGTCGCCAGATGCCCGTCCTGCTGGTCGTAGCGATCATCGCGGCGGCCTCGATGGCAGGCGTCCCGCCGTTCGGGGGCTTCGTGGCCAAGGAGGCCGTGCTCGGCACCCTGCTCCACGACGTCCAGGCGGACACGGGAGACGCCCTGGCCTGGATCCGCCTGCTCGGCGTGATCCTCGGCTCGGTGTTCACCGTCGTGTACTCGGCCCGCTTCGTGTGGGGCGCCTTCGGGGTCAAGCGCAGCGCGTTCGCCCAGCTGCCCACGGGCGAGGACGGCCGGCCCATGCGCACCCCGGCCCACCACGCAGCCCGCTCCTTCGTGGCCCCTGCCGTGGTGCTCACCGTCCTGACAATCGTCTACGGCTTCGTGCCCGGACCGGTCGAGCACTCGCTGCTGCCCTGGGTGGGCGAGTTCGCCGGCGAGGCCACGCTGCACCTGGCGCTGTGGCACGGCATCAACGGCGCGCTGCTGATCTCGCTGGGGATCATCGCGCTCGGGCTCCTCCTGCACGCCAATCGCCGCACGCTGGCCGCGGTGCTGCACTCCCTGCCGCACATGACCCCGGCCGAGCGGATCTACCGCGAGGTCATCGACTCCCTGGACAAGCTGGCTGTGTGGGTCACGGGCAAGACCCAGAGGGGCTCGCTGAGCTTCTACCTCTCGGTCATCCTGATCACGGCGATCGTCGTGCCGGTCACCGTCCTGTTCCTCTACGAGACCCCGCCGCTGGGCTCCATGCGCATCGCGGACTCGTGGGGACAGCTCGTGGCGGCCGCGCTGATCATCGGCGCGTGCCTGGCCGTGCTGCGCGCGGGCAAGCGCTTCCTGGCCGTGCTGCTCGTCTCCGTGACGGGCTACGGCCTGGCGCTGACCTTCGCCCTGCAGGGCGCCCCGGACCTCGCGCTGACCCAGACCCTCGTGGAGACCATCGCCCTGGTGGCCTTCGTGCTGGCGCTGCGGACCCTGCCAGCGCCCGTGTGGGACCGCAAGGCCGATCGCACCCGCCTGCCGCGGGCCATCATCGCGATCCTCTTCGGCGGCTTCATGATGCTGCTGGCGGCCTTCTCCATGGCCTCGCGCACCGAGTCCCCGGTCTCGTTCGCCATGCCGCGGCTGGCCTACGAGGAGGGCGACGGCGCGAACGTCGTGAACGTGCTGCTCGTGGACATCCGCGTGTGGGACACGTTCGGGGAGATCTCCGTGCTGGTCCTGGCAGCCACCGGCATCGCCTCGCTGATCTTCGTGCTCGGGCGCCGGGACCGCCCGCACGCCACGGCCCAGCCCAGCACCGGGCAGATCCGCCAGATCCGCCAGCGGGCCGAGATCACCGCGCGCAGCTTCGAGACCGAGTTCGACCGCGCCTCGCGGTCCTTCCGCGGCGACGAGGACGATCCCTACATCGTGGCCGGGCGCACGCTGTCCCCGGAGCGGCGCTCGATCGTGCTCGAGATCGTGACCCGGCTGCTGTTCCACACGATCATCATGGTCTCGCTGTACTTCCTGATCGCCGGTCACAACCTCCCCGGCGGCGGATTCGCCGGCGGCCTGACCGCCGGTCTGGCGCTCACGCTGCGCTATCTCGCGGGCGGGCGCTACGAGCTGTGGCGCTCGACGCCCATCAACGCGGGCACCATGCTGGGCCTGGGCCTGGCCATCGCCGCGGTCTACGCCATAGCCCCGATCTTCTTCGGCGGCTCGATCATGCAGAGCTACACGTTCGAGTGGACCTGGCCGATCATCGGCGAGGTGAAGTTCGTGACCGCCATGATCTTCGATGTCGGCGTCTACCTGGTGGTCGTGGGCATGGTCCTGGACGTCCTGCGCTCGCTCGGCGGGCAGATCGATCGGCACACGGAGGACGAGGCGCTGCGCCGCCGTCGTCGTGCCGCCGGTCGCGGCGGCGCCCGCATCCGCGTGGTGCGCCGCCCCTCCTCGGAGCCGGGCAGCACCGGGGCGATCACCGTCCTGCGCGAAGAGGCCAGCGACGACGTCGACCTGACCGAGAGCGACGCCACGCAGGACGTCACCGTCTCCGAGACCGACCTCAAGGACTTCGGGGGCGGGGGCATGGACCGGCAGCAGATCCTCAGCGCCGGCAAGCGCACGAGCACCGATGACGACCGGACGGGGGAGGGACGACGATGAGCCTGAACCTCACCATGCTGGTGGTCATGGGCGTGCTCTACGCCGTGGGCGTCTACATGCTGCTCGAGCGCTCGCTGACCCGCGTGCTGCTGGGCATCATGCTGCTGACCAACGGCACCAACCTGCTGCTGCTGCACACCGGAGGGCTGCCAGGGCGCTCGCCGCTCTACGACTCAGGTCTGGACCCGAGGGCCTACTCGGACCCGCTGCCGCAGGCGCTCGTGCTCACGGCGATCGTGATCGGCTTCGCGATCACCGCGTTCCTGCTCGGCATGATCTACCGCTCCTGGGTGCTCTCCCATCGCGATGAGATCACTGACGACGCCGAGGACCGCCGCGTGGCAGTCCAGTCGTCGTACGACGAGGAGCTGGACGCCGAGGTGCCCGAGGAGGACTCGGAGTTCGACGACGACGAGATCGACAGGCACGAGAAGGAGAGGGCCGAGGAGCTGGCACGCCACCGCAGGGAGCATGAGTCCGCTGAGCGGCGGCGTCAGCGCAAGGAGGGACGGCGATGAGCTTCGACATCATCCAGCTCGCCCCGCTGGCCATCGTCCTGCCCTTCCTGGGCGCGGCGCTGTCGCTGGTGCTGGTGCGCCGCAACCGGGCCCAGCGCTTCGTGGCGATCGTGTCGCTGTCGCTGACGCTGCTGGCCGAGTGCCTCGTGCTGGCCACGGCATGGGAGTCGGCCCCCACCTCGATCAACGTCGCCGGGTGGCAGGCTCCGTTCAGCATCGTGCTGGTCGTGGACCAGCTCTCGGCCATCCTGCTCGTGGTCTCGACCCTGGTCTCGCTGGCGGTGCTGCTGTTCGCGACCGGGCAGGGCATCGCCGACGGCGATGACGACGGCCCCATCTCGATCTTCTACCCCACGTTCCTGATCCTGGTCGCAGGCGTCTCGAACGCGTTCCTGGCGGGTGATCTCTTCAACCTGTACGTGGGCTTCGAGATCCTGCTGATGGCCTCCTACGTCCTGATGACCATGGGCGGCACGGCCCAGCGCATCCGGGCCGGCGTGACCTACGTGGTCGTCTCCGTGATCTCCTCGGTCCTGTTCCTGATCGCCATCGCGATGATCTACGCGGCCACCGGCACCGTGAACATGGCGGATCTGGCCGTGAAGCTCGGCGATCTGCCGGTGGGCACGCAGATGCAGCTGCACCTGATGCTGCTGGTCGCCTTCGGCATCAAGGCCGCGGTCTTCCCGCTGTCGTTCTGGCTGCCCGACTCCTACCCCACGGCCTCGGCACCCGTCACGGCCGTGTTCGCGGGCCTGCTCACCAAGGTGGGCGTCTACGCGATCATCCGCACCGAGACGCTGCTGTTCCCGGGGGACGGGGCGGATCAGCTGCTGCTGTGGGTCTCGCTGCTTACGATGGTCGTGGGCATCCTGGGAGCGCTGGCCCAGATCGACATCAAGCGTCTGCTGTCCTTCACGCTGGTCAGCCACATCGGCTACATGATCTTCGGCATCGCGGTCGGCACGCAGACCGCCATGGCGGCAGTTGTCTACTACGTGGTCCACCACATCATCATCCAGACCAGCCTCTTCCTGGTGGCCGGTCTGATCGAGCGCCGGGGCGGGTCGACCAACACGGACCGCCTGGGCGGTCTGGTCGGGCTGTCGCCGCTGCTGGCCCTGCTGTTCATGATCCCCGCGCTGAACCTGGGCGGCATCCCGCCGTTCTCCGGCTTCCTGGGGAAGGTGGGCCTGATCCAGGCGGGCACCGACCAGGGCGGCTGGGCCATCTGGGTCGTGATCGCCGGCTCCGTGCTCACCTCGCTGCTGACGCTGATGGCCCTGATGCGCATCTGGAACAAGGCGTTCCTGCGCGCCCCCGACGACGCCGACTACCCGGATCCGGTCCTGCTGGTCTCCCGGGACGAGGCACGGGAGCACGGGCCCCGCAGCGCCGCCTCGGTGTCCATGGAGGCCGAGGGCGGCGGCCGGTGGGCCGGTCGCAGCAACGTGCAGCTCATGCCGTTCTCCATGGTGATGCCCACCGGGATGCTCGTGGCGGTCGGGGTCGCCCTCACGGTCTTCGCGGGACCGCTGTTCTCGGTGGCCGACAACGCCGCGGAGAACCTCATGCACCCCGAGCGCTACGTCGAGGCGGTCTTCGGCGACGAATCGGGACCGCGCGGCGTCGTGGACGACGGCGAGGACCCGAGCTCCGATGACCCTGCCGCACCGAGCGTGCCGGAGGGCGAGCAGTACGGGGAGGATGTGGGCGAGGACAGCGGCGCCGGCATCCAGCGCGAGGTCTACGACGGCACGGATTCGCGGCCCTCGGCCGAGGCCGACGCGCAGCGGCAGGGCGCCGAGCAGTCCGAGGAGGCAGATCAGTGAGCTCGACAGCGACATCCCGCGGGTCCGCATCCGCCCGGCCGCGGCGGCGCGAGCACCGCTGGGCCGTGGAGATCCCCCTGATCCTATGGCTCATGCTCGTATGGGCCGTGCTGTGGGGCGAGCTGACGGCCAAGAACCTCCTGGTGGGCCTGGTGCTGTCCCTGCTGGTCACCCGGGCGCTGGCACTGCAGCCCGTACAGCTGTCCAGCCGCTTCAACGTGCTGCACGCCGTGACCCTGTTCGTCACCTTCCTGTGGCAGGTCATCCGAGCCAGCTTCGAGGTCATGTGGACCGTGATCGCCCATGGGCCCAGGGCCTCCTCGTCGGTGACCGCCGTGCAGATGCGCTCGCACTCCGATCTGATCATGACCGCGACCGGAAGCACCACGGGACTGATCCCGGGCTCGGTGCTGCTGGAGGTGGACCGTCCGAACGCGATCCTCTACTTCCACGTCCTGGACGTGCACGACGACGAGGACATCGAGCACTTCCGGGAGTCCGTGCGCAACACCGAGGCTGCCTGGATCCGCATGATGGGCTCTCCGGAGGACTACGCCGCGCTGCGGCGCGAGGACGCCCAGAAGGGCCGTGGACTCAGCCCTCGGGCCGTGCTGCGCAGCTGGGCGGGCTACGCCCACAGATCGAAGGCCGAACGAGGGGATGAGGAGCAGAGCCGATGAGCACCATCGTCATGGCCGTGTGCCTCGTGATGCTCGCCGGTGCGGCCGCCGGCGTGCTGTATCGACTGGTGAAGGGACCCTCGCTGCTGGACCGCGTGCTCTCCAGCGACGTCCTGCTCTCCGTGGTGGTCGCCGCGATCGCCCTGGAGATGGTCTGGAGCGATCACTCCGACTACATGATGGTCATCGTGACCGTCTCGCTGCTGGGCTTCATCGGCTCGGTGTCCGTGGCGCGGTTCGTCCAGCCCACGCGGCCCCGGAAGACGGGCCAGACCGATGAGGGCGCCACCAAGGAGCCGGTCGAGGGCGAGCGGGCCGAGCAGGATCACCGGCCCGCCCCGATGCAGAAGCCCTCCCCGTCCGAGAAGGAGGGACACCGCTGATGGATCCCATGGACCTCGTGCTCGACATCGTCGTGGGCGTGCTGCTGCTCGTGGGCTGCCTCATGTCCCTGACGGCCGGCCTCGGCCTGATCCGGCTGCCGGACGTCCTGTCGCGGATGCACGCGGCCACCAAGCCGCAGGTGCTCGGTCTGCTGTGCATGCTGCTGGCCGTGGTAATCCACTCCCGCGAGTGGACGCTGCTGCCGCTGGCCCTGCTCGGCTGGGCCCTGATGCTGCTCACGGCGCCGGTCTCGGCGCACATGGTGGGGCGCTCGAGCTATCGGACCAAGCACGTGCTCGATGAGACGCTGATCGCCGATGACCTGGCCGCAGCCCTGGACGAGGCCGACACCGCCGAGTCGCAGGGCGGCGCGGATCGCCCGTCGTGATCCGCGACGGCTCGCCGAGCGCGCTAGGGTGAGCACCGAACCTCCGGCGCCGGCTGAGGCGCCGGTTCCGCGATCTCCCGAGTAGCTCACTCGGGGTAGGAGATGACATGAACCCCAAGATCATGGGACTCATCGGCACCGGCGCGTCCGTGCTGGGCGTGCAGGCCGCCACCAAGGGCCTCGACGCCACGTGGAAGAAGGTCACCGGCCGCCAGGTCCCGTCCAAGGGCGATGACCCCCGTGAGGACCGCTGGCTCGATATCGTCCTGTTCGCCGTGGTCAGCGGCGTGCTGACCACGGTCGTGCGCACCCTGGTCAACCGCCAGGTCGCCGAGCAGCGCGAGAAGGCCGAGCTCAAGGCGCAGGAGAAGGCCAAGGGCCGCGCCTGATCTCGACCGGTCCGGGCCGGTCGCTGCGCGCGGCCTGCTGATCGATAGCGAAGGCGCCGGGAGCCGTGTGCTCCCGGCGCCTTCGTCCGTTCCGGGCCCGGCTGAGGGCGACCTGCATCTGCTGCGCGTTTGGCGTAGGATCCCGGGCATACGACAGGGGAGCGCCCGAGGGCGCTGAGAGTGCGGTCCGCCGCAGACCCTCGAACCTGCTCCGGCTAGCACCGGCGAAGGGAGTCGAGCATCTCGAGGGTGCTGTCGCGCAGCGGCATCGGCGCCTTCCGGCCCCGCCATCGAGCGCGGCACGCATCCTTCCCCTCCTGATCAGCGGGACGCCATGGCGCCCCCGATGCCCCAGGAGGAGCACCATGACGCAGCATCGCAGCACCGACCCGCTGTGCCCCGATCGCAGCAGCGCCGATCCCGGCCTCGATCCGCGCTCGCAGAGCGGTCCCCACCCGCGCCCGGACGGCGCCGCCCGCTCCCCGCAGCGCGGCTCCCGCTCCCGCCTGCGGTGGCGCGTGCTCGACCTCGTGGTCCTCGCGGTGCTGGCCGCCGCCTGCGGTGTCCTGTTCTGGGCTTGGTCGTCGCTGGTCTACCCGGTCTCCGAGGCGCTGACCGTCGGCTACCCGCCGGCAGGCGGGCTGCTGGTGGGCGGGTGGCTGCTGGCCGGACCGCTGGGCGCGCTGATCATCCGCCGTCCGGGAGCGGCCCTGGCCTGCGAGCTGCTGGCCGCCTCCTTCCAGGGGCTGCTGGGCACCACGTTCGGCGCCACCGTCGTGATCTCCGGCCTGATCCAGGGCGCTGCAGCGGAGGTCGTCTTCCTGGCCTTCGGCTACCGCCGCTTCGGACCGGCTGTGGCGATCGCCTCCGGGGCGCTGGCCGGCGCCCTCGGGACGCTGAGCGAGTGCCTCCTCTACTACTACGAGTGGCCGGGGGCTCACCAGGCGGTCTACGTCGTGCTGGGCACGGCCTCTGGCGCGGTGATCGCCGGGCTTGCCATGTGGCTGCTCGTGCGCGCGCTGCGTGCCACCGGTGTCCTGTCGGGCCTGGCCTCCGGGCGATGACGGAGGCTGTCCGCACCGCTGGGGCGAGCGTGACGGCCCGCGGCTTCGGCTGGCAGCCCGACGGCCGCGGCGAGCCCGCGCTGCAGGGCCTCGACCTGCAGATCCCCGCCGGTCAGCGGGTCCTGCTGCTCGGGGCGAGTGGGTCGGGCAAGTCCACCCTGCTGCACGCCCTGGCGGGGGTGCTGCCCCAGACCGAGGACGAGACCGACGACGGCGCGGGCAGCGGCCCCCGCGGGCAACTGCTGGTGGACGGGCGCCCGGCGGCGCAGCGGGACGCGGTCACGGGGCTGCTGCAGCAAGATCCGGAGTCTTCGATCCTGCTGGCGCGGGCCGGTGACGACGTCGCCTTCGGGCCTGAGAACCTCGCGGTGCCGGCGGCCGAGATCGGCCCGCGCGTGGACCGCGCCCTGGACTCCGTGGGGCTCGAGATCTCCACGGACCGGGACACCTCCGCCCTGTCCGGCGGTCAGCAGCAGCGCCTGGGGCTGGCCGGGATCACCGCCATGCGCCCGCGGCTGCTGCTGCTCGACGAGCCCACCGCCAACCTGGACCCCGAGGGCGTGGCCACGGTGCGCCGGGCCGTCGAGGCGGTCGTCGAGGACACCGGGGCCACCCTGGTGGTGGTCGAGCACCGCACCGAGGTGTGGGCCGATCTCGTGGATCGCGTGGTGGTCCTCGGTCCGCGCGGCGTGGTGGCCGACGGATCTCCGACGCAGCTGCTCGACGCCCACGGAACCTACGCCGAGCAGCTGCGCCGAGCCGGTGTGTGGACTCCCGGGGCGCAGGTCGAGCCGCTGCTGCCGGAGGCCTTGGCAGGCGACCTGCTGCTGAGTGCCGAGGCCCTGGAGGTCTCGCGCGAGCAGCCCTCGCAGCGCCGGCTGTCCAGGCGCCGACGGCGCGTGCGCTCGGGGCGGCCCGCTCCGGAGGACTCGATGGCCGGAGCCCCCGCAGCCCTGCCGGTCGACCTCCAGCTGCGCGCCGGGTCGGCCGTGGCCCTGACCGGTCCCAACGGAGCCGGCAAGTCCACGCTGGCGCTGAGCCTGGCCGGGCTGCTCGTGCCCGCCTCCGGTGCGGTGCGCGCCGCCGACGCTCTGGCCGACGGGATCCCGAACGATCCTTCGGTGTGGTCCGGTCCCGAGCTCGTGGAGCGGATCGGCACGGTCTTCCAGGAGCCGGAGCACCAGTTCCTCACCGGCACGGTGCGCGAGGAGCTCGCGGTCGGCCCGCGCCGGGCCGGGGTCCCGGAGGAGGAGATCGCCGGGCGCGTGGACGAGCTGCTCGATCGGCTGCGGCTGACGGAGCTGGCCGAGGCAAACCCGTTCACGCTCTCCGGCGGGCAGAAGCGCCGCCTGTCGGTGGGCACGGTGCTGGCCGCGGCCCCGCGGATCCTGATCCTCGACGAGCCGACCTTCGGCCAGGATGCCGTGACATGGGCGGCCGTCGTCGATCTGCTGGCCGAGCAGGTGCAGCGGGGTCGCTGCGTGGTGGTCGTGACCCATGACGCCGAGCTGATCCGCGCTCTGGCCGCTCGGGAGGTCCCGGTGCGGCCCGTGCCGCGCGCGGTCGGCATGCAGGGGTCCTCCACCGCGCCTGGGCGCCAGCGCGGGGTGCTCGCCCGACGGGACGCGCTGGCCAAGCTGGCCGCCGTGGCCGTGCTCAGCCTGGCGCTGCTGGTCTCGGCGGATCCAGTGACCTCGGGGCTGATCCTGGCCGTCGAGCTCGTGGGCCTGGCGGTGATCGGCCAGCGCCCGTCCGCGGTGCTGCTGCGGGTCTGGCCGCTGCTGCTGGCCGCCGTGCTCTCCGGGTGGGGCACCGCGGTGCTCTCCGATGCCGGAGGCGAGCTGTGGGTCTCCGCTGGGCCGCTGCAGCTGACGTCCGGCTCGGTGGCCGCCGGTGCGGCGATCGCCCTGCGCGCCCTGGCCCTGGCGCTGCCGGGGGTGATGCTGCTGCTGAGCACGGATCCGACCGATCTGGCCGATCGCCTGGCGCGCACCCTGCGCCTTCCGGTGCGGATCGTGCTGGCCGCGCTCGTGGGCCTGCGGCTGGTGACGGTGATGATCGATCAGTGGCAGGTGCTCGTGACGGCGCGGCGCGCCCGCGGCGTGGGCGGCTCCCGGCGTCCTGCGGCGGTGCTGCGCGAGGCCGGCGGGCGGGCGTTCGGGCTGCTGGTGCAGGCCCTGCGGCGGGCCTCGCGGCTGGCCGTGACCATGGAGGTGCGCGGCTTCGGCGGCGTGGTGGATGCCAGGGATCGGACCTGGGCCCGTCCGCTGCGCTTCGGGCGCGCGGATGCGCTGCTGCTGGGGGCGGCCGTGGCCGCAGCGGCGGCCGCGCCGGCGGTCTCTGAGCTGCTGGGGACCCACCGCTTCATCTGGCAGTGAGACCGAGGGCTCAGCCGGTGGGGCCGGGCTGGATGATGGTGGCGGACTCCCACACGGGATCGCGCTGCAGGTAGTCCAGCTCCTGCTGGGCCCACATGTCCCAGTAGGGCTCGAAGCCGCTGTCGCGGTTCAGGGCGCGCTCCCGGCGCTGGGCCTCCGGCAGCTCGACCCACACGGAGACGTCGAGGACCTCTCGCGCCGGTGCGCTGCAGGCTCCCACACCCTCCAGGACCACGATCTCCGCAGCACGGGTCAGCCGCGGTCCGCCCGGCGAGTCGGCCAGCCAGTCCCACGCCGTCCAGTAGGCGTCCCGGCCGTCGCGCAGCGGGGAGAGGATGGACTCCTCGTACATGGCGATGCCCCGATCCAGGCCGTCCCAGCCCGGGTAGAGGTCCTCGAGGTGGAAGACCACGACATCTCGGGTCACGGACAGCACCTGCGCGAGCTGCCCGGCCAGCGAGGTCTTGCCCGCCCCGGAGCGCCCGTCGATCCCGATGAGGTGGGGCCGGTGGATCGGCTCGGTGAGCTGATGCATGAGGGCGATGCCCGAGGGGTTGCGCTCGGCGATCGCGGGGTCCATGTGCAGCTCGACGTCCTGCATGCCTCAGGCCCCTGCCTGTTCGCGGGCATGCTCGACGATCCCCGGCAGCGCGTCGACGACCATCTCCCACGTGCTCTCGAAGCCCTCGGCCCCGCCGTACCAGGGGTCCGCCACGCCCTGCTCGGACTCGGGCAGATCGGCGGCCTGCGGGTCGAAGGAGCGGTACAGGCGCACCCGGTCCTGGGCGCCCTCCGGGGCCGTGGCGCGCAGGGCCCGAGCGTGCTCAGGAGTCATGGCCAGCAGGAGGTCGTGGTCCTCGAACCACTGCAGGGTGACCTGGCGGGCGCTGTGCCCGGAGGGATCGAGCCCCTCGCGCTCGAGCACCCGCGCCGCCCGGGGATCCACGGGGTTGCCGTGCTCCTCGTCCGAGATGCCCCCGGAGTCCACCGCGACCGATGAGGCGAGCCCGGCGCGATCGAGCTCGCGCTCGAGGGCCAGCTCGGCCATCGGCGAGCGGCAGATGTTGCCGGTGCACACGACTGCGATGCGATACATGCGCTCCAGTGTAGGCGGCATGCATGTGCGGCGTATGAGCGGGCCCTGACGAGCGCGGGACAGCGGAGTTCACGGGCGCGTCGGAAAGTTGATACGAACTGACTCAAGTCTGCTTGACACGAAGGTTGGCAGGGCTATACTTGAGTCCAGAAAGCTCAACGAGAGAGGCCGTCCGGGGCTGAAGGATCCGGTAGCCGCTCGCAGTGAGCACCGCAAGAACAGATCCGAAGGCCCCGTCAGAGGCTTCGGCAGAAGGAGGAATCACCATGGCTCGAGCAGTCGGCATCGATCTGGGCACCACCAACTCCTGCGTCGCAGTGCTGGAGGGCGGCGAGCCCGTCGTCATCGCGAACGCGGAGGGCGCCCGCACCACCCCGTCGGTCGTCGCGTTCTCCAAGGACGGCGAGACCCTCGTGGGCGCCGTCGCCAAGCGACAGGCCGTCACGAACGTCGATCGCACCATCGCCTCGGTCAAGCGCCACATGGGCACGGACTGGACGACCTCGATCGACGGCAAGAAGTACACCCCGCAGGAGATCTCGGCCCGCACGCTCATGAAGCTCAAGGCGGACGCGGAGGCCTACCTGGGTGACGACGTCACGGACGCCGTCATCACCGTCCCGGCCTACTACAACGACGCAGAGCGCCAGGCCACCAAGGAAGCCGGCGAGATCGCGGGCCTGAACGTCCTGCGCATCATCAACGAGCCCACCGCGGCGGCCCTGGCCTACGGCCTGGAGAAGGGCAAGGAGGACGAGAACATCCTCGTCTTCGACCTCGGCGGCGGCACGTTCGACGTCTCCCTGCTGGAGGTCGGCAAGGACGACGACGACTTCTCCACCATCCAGGTCGTTGCCACCGCCGGTGACAACCGCCTGGGCGGCGATGACTGGGATCAGCGCATCGTCGACTGGCTGCTGGAGCAGGTGAAGTCCAAGACCGGCGCGGATCTGTCCAAGGACAAGATCGCCCTGCAGCGCCTCAAGGAGGCCGCCGAGCAGGCCAAGAAGGAGCTGTCCTCGGCCTCCTCGACCAACATCTCGCTGCAGTACCTCTCCGTCACCAGCGAGGGCCCGGTGCACCTGGATGAGACCCTGACCCGCGCCAAGTTCGAGTCCCTGACCTCGGATCTGCTGGCCCGCGTGGAGCAGCCCTTCCGGGATGTCATCTCGGAGGCCGGGATCAAGGTCTCGGACATCGACCACGTGGTCCTCGTGGGCGGCTCGACCCGCATGCCCGCGGTCGTGGAGAAGGTCAAGGAGCTCTCGGGCGGCAAGGAGCCCAGCAAGAGCGTCAACCCGGATGAGGTCGTCGCGATCGGCGCCGCCATCCAGGCAGGCGTGCTCAAGGGCGACCGCAAGGACGTGCTGCTGATCGACGTGACCCCGCTGTCGCTGGGCATCGAGACCAAGGGCGGCGTCATGAACAAGCTGATCGAGCGCAACACGGCCATCCCGACCAAGCGCTCGCAGGTCTACACGACCGCCGAGGACAACCAGCCCTCGGTCTCGATCCAGGTCTTCCAGGGCGAGCGCGAGTTCACCCGGGACAACAAGAACCTGGGCACGTTCGAGCTGACCGGCATCGCGCCGGCCCCGCGCGGCGTGCCGCAGATCGAGGTCACCTTCGACATCGACGCCAACGGCATCGTGCACGTGTCCGCCAAGGACAAGGGCACCGGCACCGAGCAGTCCATGACCATCACCGGCGGCACCTCGCTGTCGCAGGAGGACATCGACCGCATGGTCAAGGACGCCGAGGCCAACGCCGAGTCGGACAAGAAGCGCCGCGAGGCCGCGGACATGCGCAACAACGCCGAGCAGCTGGCCTACTCGACCGAGAAGCTCGTCAAGGACAACGAGGAGAAGCTCTCCGACGATGTCAAGACCGAGGTCCAGGCGGACATCGACGCGGTGAAGACCGCGCTCGAGGGCGACGACGACTCCGCCGTGGAGTCGGCCGTCGAGAAGCTGCAGGGCTCCATGGGCAAGATCGGCGAGGCCGTCTACTCGCAGGACGGCGCCGAGGGCGCAGCCGCAGGCGAGCAGCCCGCCCAGGATGAGGACGAGGACATCGTCGACGCCGAGGTCGTCGACGACGAGAAGGATTCCGACTCGTCCAAGTGACCCGTGCTGCGAGGCTCGCCCGAGCGCCTCGCGGGACCCGTCGCGCACAGCGGCGGCCCCGCGACGGCGCCGGGCGGGCCTCGTCCGCATCCGCACACCGTCGCGCGCGATCCGCAGGCCGATCGGCCGGGTTGCGCCCCCACATCGCTTGAGGAGCCAGATATGACCACCAATCCAGAGGACCCGCGCTCGCAGGAGCAGGTGCCCGGCGATGCCGAGCAGCCCGCTGAGGGCGCCGAGAACCAGGAGCAGGCCTCGGCCGAGCAGCCGCTGACCCCGGAGGACGTCCTGGGCGCGGAGCAGACCGAGGAGGCCCGCCAGGCCGATCAGGGCCAGGGGTCCGCAGGCGATGACCTCGCCCGCGAGCGGCTCGAGGATCTGCGTCGACTGCAGGCCGAGTTCGTGAACTACAAGAACCGCACGGCCCGCGAGCGTGACCAGCTGCGCGATCACGTCATCGGCGACGTCGTCGCCTCGCTGGTCCCCGTGCTCGATGACATCGACGCCGGCCGCCAGGCCGGAGAGATCACCGACGGGCCCTTCGCCCGGATCTCCGACAAGCTCGAGGAGTCGCTGCAGCGCAACGGGCTGCAGCGAGTCGGCACGGTCGGCGAGGCCTTCGATCCGAACGTGCACGAGGCCGTGCTGCAGCAGCCTGCCGAGGGCGTCGAGCCCGACCACGTCTCGCTCGTGCTGCGCTCCGGCTTCCGCGTAGGCGGGCGCGTGGTGCGCGCGGCCCAGGTGGCCGTCGCGCCGGGCGACTGAGCCGGCCCGCTCGCGGAGGCGAGCGCCGTGACACGAGCCGCGCAGCGGCCCGTGCACCTGAGATGACGGGGGCGTCCGCCTCGGCGGGCGGCCCCGTCAGCTCCTCCCGGCAGACCCGAGGGATACGGGCCGCCGGAAGCACCATCACCACCGTCAACTGCCCCTGAAAGGAGGCGTCATGGCCAGTCAGGACTGGATCGACAAGGACTTCTATGGCGTTCTGGGCGTCTCCAAGGACGCGACCGACGCCGAGATCAAGAAGGCCTACCGCACGCTCGCCAAGAAGCATCACCCGGATCGCCACCCCGGTGACCCGGAGGCGGAGGCCCGCTTCAAGGAGATCTCCGAGGCGCACGACGTCCTCGCCGATCCCGAGGAGCGCCAGCAGTACGACCAGATCCGCGCCATGGGCTCCGGCGCCCGCTTCGCCGGCGGCTCCGGAGGCGGGGGCTTCGAGGACCTGTTCGGCGACGCCTTCGGAGGGGGCGGGCGCACCCGCACCCGCTACACCACCACCGGCGGCGGCGGAGGCTTCAGCTTCGAGGACCTCTTCGGAGGCGGCGGCTTCGGCGGTGGGGGCTACAGCGGCGGCTACAGCGCCGGAGGCTTCGACGGCTACGAGTCCCCTCAGCCGCCCGCCAAGGGCGAGAACCTCACCACGTCCACGCTGATCTCCTTCGACGACATGCTCAAGGGCACCACGGTGCGGCTGCGCCGCTCCGACGGCAAGACCACCACGGTCAAGGTCCCGCAGGGCGTGCGCGATGGCCAGAAGCTCAAGCTGCGGGGCAAGGGCCATGACGGCCCGGGCGGCCCGGGCGACCTGATCCTCACGGTCAAGGTCGGCGAGCACCCGGTCTTCTCCCGCAAGGGGGAGACGGACGACCTCCTGGTCACGGTGCCGATCTCCTTCCCGGAGGCCGCGCTCGGGGGCACCGTCCAGGTCCCCAAGCCGACCGGCGGCACCGTGTCGCTGCGCATTCCGGCCGGGACGTCGTCGGGACGCCGCTTCCGCGTGAAGGGCCAGGGCGTGCACTCGTCCAAGGGCCAGGGCAATCTGATCGTCACCGTGGAGGTGGCCGTGCCCGCCGAGCTCAACGACGCAGCCAAGAAGGCGGTCGAGGACTTCGCCGCCGCCACAGCCGGCGAGGATCCCCGGGCCAAGCTCATGGAGCGCGCCGGCGCGTGAGCCGGCTCTGAGCCCGGCCTCGCAGCGCCGGCCCGGGATCGCTCCCGGGTCCGCCCGCCGGGACACCGGAACCCCATCATCTGGAAAGGAACGTGAATGCCATGGCTCTCGACACGGACAAGCCGCTGTTCGTGATCTCCGTGGCGGCCGAGCTGGCGTCCATGCACCCGCAGACCCTGCGCCAGTACGACCGCCAGGGGCTGGTCCGCCCCTCCCGGGCCCCGGGGCGCGCTCGGCGCTACTCCCAGCGCGATGTGCAGAAGCTGCGCCAGATCCAGCAGCTGTCCCAGGACGGCGTCTCCCTGCAGGGGATCAAGCGCATCATCGAGCTCGAGAGCCAGGTCGCCGCCCTGCAGTACCGGGTCACCGAGCTCACGCGGGAGCGCGACGAGGCCCTGGAGCAGGTGGAGTCCGATCAGTCCGTGTTCGCGGCCACGGCCTCGGGCGAGATCGTGCGCCTGCCCCGCGGCAGGCGGCGCCTGCCGAGCGAGCGCCCCGAGGTCTCCAGCTCCCGGGCGCTGATGCTCTACCGCCCGAGCGACGGCCAGGGGCGCGCCTCCGCGACGCAGCGCCAGCGGCCCTGAGGCAGCACAGCGGCACGTGCCGGTCGAGGCTGTGAAGGCGGCGGTCCGTCCTCCCCGGGACGGGCCGCCGCCTTCGCCTATGGTGAAGCAGTCCATCGAACCGCGACACCGAAGGCACCCCATGCCCAGGAGCGAAGCGTCCCGCACCCCCATCGAGTCCCGACGACACGGGAAGGAGGCCGCAGCAGGGCGAGCCTTCCTGCGGGAGATCACCTACCCGCACAACATCCACCCGGTGCTGGTACCCGGCATCTCGGTGGACGGCCAGCTCAACCGCTACGGCGTGGACCGCATCGTCACCGTGGTCTCCGGAGCGCTGATCCTGGCGTTCATCGTGTGGGGCCTGCTCGACACCCAGTCGCTGACCGAGATCTCGACGGCCGCGCTGCAGTGGACCAGCGTGAACATGGGCTGGGCCTTCAACTCCCTGGCCGTGGGGCTGCTGATCTACCTGGTGTGCCTCGCCCTGTCGCGCTACGGCCGGATCCCGCTCGGCCTGGACACCGACGAGCCCGAGTACTCGACCGCGTCGTGGGCGGCCATGCTCTTCGCGGCGGGCATCGGCATCGGCATCATCTTCTTCGGGCCGTTCGAGCCCATGACCTACTTCCTCTCGCCGCGCCCCGGCTCGGTCGATCCGGGCACGCAGGAGGCCATGAAGCTGGCCTCGGCCCAGGCCGCCCTGCACTGGGGCCTCAACGCGTGGGCGATCTACGGGATGGTGGGACTGGCCGTGGCCTACGCCTCCTACCGCCGCGGCCGCGTCCCGCTGATGAGCTCGGTGTTCGCCCCGTTCTTCCGCGACGGGCGCACGGACAGCGCCGTCGGGAAGATCATCGACATCCTGGCGATCATCGCCACGCTGTTCGGCACGGCCGCCTCGCTCGGCATCGGGGCGCTGCAGATCGGGCGCGGCGTCGAGATCTTCGCCGGCCTGGGCGAGACGGGCAACGCCCTGGCGCTGATGATCATCGCCCTGCTCACCGCCGGATTCATCGCCTCGGCCGTCTCCGGGGTCTCGCGCGGCATCCGCTGGCTGTCCAACATCAACATGGTGCTGGCTGTGGCCCTGGCGCTGTTCTTCTTCATCGTGGGCCCCACGGCGTTCCTGGCCAACTACGTCCCCGCCGTCGTGGTCACCTACTTCGCGGAGCTGCCCACGATGCTCTCCGCCTCGATGTCCGACGGCCCCGAGATGCAGGAGTTCCTCTCCTCGTGGACCACGTTCTACTGGGCCTGGTGGGTCTCCTGGTCGCCGTTCGTGGGCGTGTTCGTCGCCAAGATCTCGCGCGGGCGCACCATCCGGCAGTTCATCTTCGGGGTGCTGTTCATCCCGTCGTCGATCGTGGTGCTGGCCTTCACCATCCTGGGCGGCACGGCCATCCGGGAGCAGTTCCAGCATCAGACGATCGCCCCCGACGGAAAGGCCGCAAGCCTGCCGGCCCCCGAGGAGATCTTCTTCGTCGTGGCCGATACCCTGCCCGGCGGGGCGGTCGTGACGGGGATCGTGATCGTGATGCTCGCGGTCTTCTTCATCACGACCGCCGATTCGGCCTCCGTCGTGGCCTCCCAGATGTCGCAGAAGGGCAACCCCGAGCCCCGCAGGCTCGTCACCGTCTTCTGGGGCCTGTGCATGGCCGGGATCGCGGTCGTGCTGCTGCTGGTCGGCGGTCAGAACGCCCTGACCGGGCTGCAGAACATGATCACCGTGACCGCGCTGCCGTTCACGCTGATCATCTTCGCCATGGCCGTGGCCTTCCACAAGGATCTGCGCACCGACCCCTACATCCTGCGCAGCGTCTACGGGGAATGGGCCCTGGAGAAGGCCGTCCGCCACGGCGTGGACGAGCACGGCGACGACTTCATGCTCGCCGTGCAGAAGGCCGACGGCCCCGACCGGGAGTGGGCCACGGCGGCCGATTTCGACTCCTCGGCCAGCGAGTACACCGACTGGTACCAGCGCACCGATGAGAACGGCCGTCCCGTGGACTACGACTGGGGCACGGGCACGTTCCCCGCTCAGGAGGACGAGCCCCGCAGCCCGGACGCCGACGGGTCGTCGGTCGAGGGGCGCCCGGAGGCCGGCGCCCAGCCGGGCGCCGAGGCCGGCCCCGGCGAGGATCAGCCCGAGAAGCGGTAGGTCAGATCCCGCGGAGTGCGCCCGGCCTCCCTGGCCTTGCGCTCGAAGCTGGTCAGGGTGCGGCCCTCCCAGCGCGGCGCCCAGCCCTGATCCGGCTGGGCGTCATCGGCCAGGGGGCCGGGGTGCAGGTTCTCGAAGCGGCCGTCCGCCTCGATGACCTCGCGCATCTGGATCGCGTACTCCTGCCAGTCCGTGGCCAGCCGCCAGGTGGCCCCGGGGCGCAGCACGCGGGCGACCTTCTCGACGAAGCCGGGGGAGACCAGGCGGCGCTTGTGGTGGCGCTTCTTGTGCCAGGGGTCCGGGAAGAAGACCCACAGCTCGTCGACGGAGGCCGGCTCCAGGAAGTGCTCGAGCACCTCGGGGGCGTTGGCCTGCACGGCCCGCACATTCTGCGCGCCGGCGGCGTCGGCCTTGGAGAGCAGGTCGGCGAGTCCCGGCGTGTACACCTCGACGGCCAGGAAGTCCTGCTCGGGGACCTCGGCGGCGCGGTGGGCCATGGCCTCGCCCAGCCCGGAGCCGATCTCGACGACCAGCGGGGCGCGCCGGCCGTAGACGGCCTCCTGGTCGAACACGGCGTGGGCGGCCACGGAGGTGTCGGTGATCTCGCGCGGGACCTGAAGGATCCGCTCGGGGGCCAGCTCGTCCCAGGCCCTCTGCCGTCGATGGGTCAGGCGGTCGCCCCGGCGCACGAAGGACAGCGGCTGGCGGTGGAAGCGGGTGGGATCCGCATCCCCGCCGGTCTGGTCGTCGGTCTCGGGCGCGGTCTGATCGGGGGAACTGTGCTCGCTCATCAGTCGGTGAGTCTAGCCAGCCGCTAGGGTGATGGGGCCGCCGCCCACCCCTCCCCGCCCTGACCGGGCATGTCCCGCAGGAGCACCGTGTCGTCGCTGACCAGGCTGAAGCTGTCCTCCGGAGCAGATCGGGCCATGTTCATCGTGGCCCTGGGCATCATGGCGGCGGTGAGCCCCATGGCCACGGACATCTACCTGGCCTCGATCCCGGCGGCGGCCGAGTACTTCCGGACCCCGATCACGGCGGTCCAGCTCTCGCTGAGCACGTACATGATCGGCATGGCCCTGGGGCAGCTCGTGCTGGGGCCCGTCTCCGATCGCCTGGGGCGCTACGGCCTGATCGTGGCCGGCACCTCGGTGTTCACGCTGAGCTCGGCGGGCATCGCCCTGTCCACGAGCATCGAGATGATGCTCGTGCTGCGCGCCGTCCAGGGGATCGCCGGTGCCGCGGGCGTGGTGGTCGGGCGTGCGATGGTCTCGGACACGGTCTCCGGCATCGAGGCCGCCAAGGTCTACACGCTGCTCGGCACGATCACCTCCATGGCGCCCATCGTCGCGCCGCTGATCGGCGGAGTGATCGCCTCACAGGCGGTGTGGCAGACGGTCTTCTGGCTGCTCACGGGCTTCGGCCTGCTCATGCTCACCGGGACGCTCGTGGTCCTCAAGGAGACGCTGCCTCCGGCCGAGCGCAGCCGTGCCGGCCTGGTGGGGATCTTCGAGGGGCCGTGGCGCATGCTGGGCCAGCCCGTGTTCATGGGCTGGGCGCTGGCCCTGGCCTTCGCCTTCGGCTGCCTGTTCTCCTACATCTCCGCCTCCTCGTTCGTGCTCCAGAACATCGTGGGGCTCTCGGAGCTCGGCTACTCGGTCGTCTTCGCCCTCGGCGCGCTGTGCGGGCTGCTCGGGGGCCTGGTCAACGTCCGCCTCCTGAACCGCTTCTCCCCGGGCGCCATCCTGCGCACGGCGCTGATCGCGCTCAGCTGCATCAACCTGGTGGGTCTGGCGGCTCTGCTGGCCGGTGCGCCGATGTGGACGCTGATCGCCCACGTGGTGGCCGCCCAGGCGTGCTTCGGATGCGTGATGGGCAATGCGATCGCGCTGGGCCAGGCCGAGGCGCGGCACCGGGCCGGGGCCGGCTCGGCGGTTCTCGGGCTGCTGCAGTTCCTGCTCGGAGGGATCGCCAGCCCGCTGTCCGGACTCGGCGGCGACAGCACCGCGGTGCCCATGGCGGTGTGGATGCTGATCTTCTCCGGACTGGCGCTGATCTGCGCCGTGACCGCCCTGCGGCTGTCCCGGCGCGCCGACGCCGACTGAGCGGACCAGCGACGGGCAGGCCTGCCGACACACTTCTCCCGTGAGCAGGCCGAGCACCGGCTGGCAATCACCTGTGTGCTTAGATGCTTTCGGATGGGACGTGTCGCGCGTCTCTCCGGCTCCAGACTCCCTGACGAGAGGACCCCCGTGATCCAGGACCTGCTCGACCAGCTCGCGGGCATCGGCTCGTACTGCTTCACCCCCGGCTCGATCGATGCCGCCCAGTGCTTCGGCAGCTTCGGCTCGATCATCTGGGGGCCCTTCTGCCTCATCCCGCTGATGCTGCTCACGGGCATGTACCTGACCATCCGCCTCTCGGGCCTGCAGCTGCGCAAGCTGGGCCCGTCGCTGCGCCTGGCCCTGCTCGACCGGGCGGACGACGACGCCGTGGGCGGCGACGTCTCCCAGTTCCAGGCGCTCACCACGGCCCTGGCGGCCACGGTGGGCACCGGCAACATCGTGGGCGTGGCCACCGCGATCTCGATCGGCGGCCCCGGCGCCCTGTTCTGGATGTGGGTCACGGGCGTGTTCGGCATGGCCTCCAAGTACTCCGAGGCCTTCCTGGGCGTGCGCTTCCGCACGACCGATGCCAAGGGGGAGATCTCGGGCGGGCCGCAGTACTACCTGCAGCGCGGCATCCCGGGCGGCATCGGCAAGTTCCTGGCCCTGTTCTTCGCGGTGGCCGCAGCGCTGGCGTCGTTCGGCATCGGCAACATGACGCAGGGCAACTCCATCTCCTCGAATGTCGAGGGCTCGTTCGGCATCCCCCTGTGGATCACCGGAGCGGTGCTGGCCATCCTGACGCTCGCCGTGCTGGTGGGCGGCATCAAGTCGATCGCCAAGGTCTCCTCGGGCTTCGTGCCGATCATGATCGTGTTCTACGTCGTGGGCGCGATCTGGATCCTGATCGTCAACATCGTCGACGTCCCCGCGGCGATCGCCCTGATCTTCACCGACGCCTTCTCCGGGACGGCCGCCGTGGGCGGCTTCGCCGGCTCTGCGCTGATCCTGGCCGTGCAGATGGGCGTGGCCCGCGGCGCGTTCTCCAACGAGTCCGGCATGGGCTCGGCCGCCATCGCCGCCGCCGCCGCCCAGACCACCCACCCGGTGCGCCAGGGCCTGGTGTCCATGACCCAGACCTTCATCGACACGATCATCGTGGTGACGTTCACCGGCCTGGTGATCATCACGACCGGCGTGTGGGAGCAGGGCTCGGACTTCGCCGCGACCATGACGGGCGACGCCTTCTCGCACGGCCTGCCCGGCAACTGGGGCCACTACGTGGTGACCATCGGACTCGTCCTGTTCGCCTACTCCACGATCCTGGGCTGGGCCTACTACGGCGAGCGCTGCATGGAGCGGCTGTTCGGTCGGAGGGCCGTCATGCCCTACCGCGTCGTGTTCTCGATCGTCGTCTACATCGGCTGCACCGTCCCCCTGGCGGTCGTGTGGAACTTCGCCGACGTCATGAACGGCCTCATGGCGATCCCCAACCTGATCGGCCTGCTCGTGCTCTCCGGGCTGATCTACCGGGAGACCAAGTACTACCTCGACAACGATCCGCAGCTGCGGGCCGGCAAGGCGCAGATCGACGCCTTCATGGCGGGCCACCCCGGCGGCATCGACACGTACGAGTCGACCGGGCGCTGAGCGCACGCGGGAGGGGCCTGCCGGCGGACCGGCAGGCCCCTCGTCGCTTTTCCACGGCAAACGACGACGACAGCTTCCCCCGCGGCAGCCGAGCGTGCCTAGGGTGGGGGCATGAGCGAACTCAACCACCCTCTGGCCCTGAGCGGCGACGCCGGGATCGCCACCGTCTACGACCAGGGCGCCCACGTCGCCTCCTGGACCCCGTTCGGCCACGACCCGGTCCTGTTCGTGTCCCGGCGCTCCGGATTCCAGGTGGGCACGTCCATCCGCGGCGGGATCCCCGTGTGCTTCCCGTGGTTCGGTCCCGGCCGCAGCGGGGACCGGAAGCCGGCGCACGGATTCGCGCGCATCGTGGACTGGGCGCGGGTGAGCACCGAGCAGGATGCGGCGGTCTTCGAGCTCACCGACGCCGCCCTGTCGCAGGAGCACCGGGAGTCCTTCCCGCACGCGTTCCGCGCTCGGCTCTCCGTGCGTGCCGGGGCGTCGCTGGAGGTCGTGCTCAGCGTGGAGAACACCGGGGAGGAGGCCTTCGAGATCGAGGAGGCGCTGCACACCTACCTGGCCGTCGGCGACGTCCGGGAGGTCGAGGTGCGCGGCCTCGAGGACGCCGAGTTCATCGACAAGACGCAGGACAACGCGCTCGTGCCCGCCGCCGGCCGGTCGCTGCGGCTGACGGGGGAGACGGACCGCGTGTACCTCTCGGGCGGGCCCGTGACGGTCGAGGATCCTGTGCTGGGCCGGCGCCTGCGCATCACCATGCGCGGGGCTGCGGACACCGTCGTGTGGAATCCGTGGAGCGAGAAGGCCGCGGCCATGTCCGACTTCGGCGACGAGGAGTGGCCGGCCATGCTGTGTCTCGAGGGCGCCAATGCGCTCGAGCACGCGGTGCGGGTCGCACCCGGCGAGGTCCACGAGCTCGGCTATCGGATCGACGTCGAGACCGACTGAATCCATCGAGAGCCTGCTGCCCGGACATGCGAACGCCCCCACCGTCACGGTGGGGGCGTTCGCCTGCTCTCGGGGCGGCAGCTGTCAGCGGCTGCGCCCGGGCGGAAGCGGAGCGCTCAGCTCACTTCTTGCCCTGAGCGATCAGGCTGGCGCCGATCGCGGCGAGCCAGACGTCCTTGGACAGCGGCGTGCCCTCCTGGGAGGGGCGGATGCCGTCCGCCTGGGTGAGCTCGTCGTTGCGGAAGTACATGCTCAGCATGCCGGCGGAGAACGCGAGCAGAGCGGCGCCGGCCAGGCGCTTGTTCACGAACGGGGTGACCAGCGCTGCGCCGATGCCGACCTCGGACAGCCACAGGAACTGCCCGAAGGTCTTGTCGTCCCACTCGCCGAACTGCGGGATGCCGCTGGCGGCCATGCCCTTGAGGTGGCCGTAGGCCTCCTCGGGGAGGTCCTTCTTCCCCAGCCCGGACTGGATGAGGTAGGCGCCGGAGACGCCGCGGAGGATGGCATTGGAGAGGCGCATTCGTGCTCCTTCAGGTCGGGGGTCTCGGCTCCCGCGTGCCGCGAGGAGCCGATGGGTGATCCGTCACGATGTTAGCAGGGCCTCCCGGGGTGGGCTGGTGCGCGTCGGGACGCCGGCCCCGCTGAGCGAGGGCCGGACTCGTGCTGCGCCTCACGGCGGTCAGGGGCCTGTTCATGTAGGGTCGATGAGTTGCACATGGCACTGCCCGCCGCGCACCGGACCCGACGGCCGTTCATCGGCCCGGGACGTGAGATCTGAAGCGAGATGGGCAGGCAGCGCGTCGAACACCCCGCGGGCACGCGGACGGCGCAGGACGCAGACGGACCCTCGAGGGCAGACCTCGGGTCTACGCCTGCAGCGGACCGGGAGCTCGGAAGCCCCGGACGTCACTGCGCGAGTCCGGTACGTCGCCTCCACGCGGATCGTGAGATCGGCGCACCCCGGCCGGCCGATACCGGCGCCGGGACATCCGATCGAAAGTGCTCTTCCCTTGACGTCCTTCATCGACCTCGGCGTGCCCGAGGCACTGGCTCGTGTCCTCTCCCAGCACGGGATCGACCAGCCCTTCCCCATCCAGACCAAGACCCTCCCGGACTCGCTGTCCGGGCGCGATGTGCTCGGCCGAGGCCGCACCGGCTCCGGCAAGACCATCGCCTTCGCCCTTCCCCTGGTGACCCGCCTGGCAGGCCTGGCCCAGGGAACCAGCCGCGCGCCGCGCAGGGCCAACCGGCCCACCGGCCTGGTGCTGGCCCCCACTCGCGAGCTCGCCACCCAGATCGATCGGGCGATCGCTCCACTGGCCGAGGAGGCCGGGCTGTCGACCACCGTGATCTTCGGCGGCGTCTCGCAGGTCCACCAGGAGCGCGCGCTCTCCCGCGGCGCCGACATCGTCGTGGCCTGCCCGGGCCGCCTCGAGGACCTGCTCAAGCAGGGGGTCCTGACCCTCGACGACATCCGCGTGACCGTGATCGACGAGGCCGATCACATGGCCGACATGGGCTTCCTGCCCGTGGTCACCCGCATCCTCAAGCAGACCCCGGACGACGGCCAGCGCCTGCTGTTCTCGGCCACGCTCGACGGCGGCGTGGACGTGCTGGTCAAGAAGTTCCTGCACGACCCCGTCACCCACTCGGTGGATGCGCCCAAGGCCGCGGTCTCGACCATGGAGCACCACGTGCTCGTGGTCGATGCCGATGAGAAGCAGGCGCTGATCGAGACCCTGGCCTCCGGCACGGGTCGGCGCGTGATGTTCACGCGCACCAAGCACCGCGCCAAGAAGCTGGCCAAGAAGCTCTCGCAGCAGGGCATCCCGGCGGTGGACCTGCAGGGCAACCTCTCGCAGAACGCGCGCGACCGGAACCTGGCGAGCTTCTCCCAGGGCGATGTCCGCGTGCTCGTGGCCACCGACGTGGCCGCCCGCGGCGTGCACGTGGATGACGTCGAGCTGGTCGTGCACATCGATCCGCCGGCCGAGCACAAGTCCTACCTGCACCGCTCCGGTCGCACGGCCCGCGCCGGCGCCCAGGGCCAGGTCATCACGATCGCCACGCGCGAGGAGCGCCGCGACGTCGAGAAGCTCATGAAGCAGGCCGGCGTGACCGCCGAGTTCTCCGAGGTCTCGATCGGCTCGCCGGTCGTCGCCGATCTCGTGGGCGAGCGCGCAGAGCGCGTGGAGTACGTGGCCCCGGCCCAGCAGCAGCCCTCCGGCGGCCGGGGTGCACGGCGCTCCGGCGGCCGCGGCGGCGAGGGACGTCCCGCCCAGCGCCAGGGCGGTCGTCAGGGCTCGGGCCGCGGCGGACGCGGCGGGGACGACGCCCGCGGCGAGTCCCGCGCCGAGGGCGGCCGCTCGCGCGGCGGCCGCGGCGCACAGCCCGAGGCCCAGGGCGGCCAGCGGGGCGGGCGCTCCGAGGGCCGCGCCGGTGAGCGCGGCCAGTCCCGCTCGGGCGGTCGCGGTGGACGCGGCGCCGAGCAGGGCCAGGCCCAGGGCCGGCGCGACGGAGGCCGCGGAGGCCGTCCGGTCCAGGGCGGCGGCCGCTCCGGCGGCGGTCGTACCGCCGGCTCGGGCCGCGGACGCAGCGGCGGCGCTCGCAGCACGGCTGCGCGCACGGACGCCCCGGCAACCGCTGTGGCGCTGCACGGCACCGCGGACGCGGTGGCCGATCGCGCCACGCAGGCAGCGGCTCGTCGTCGTGACCGCCGCGCCGGCGGCTCGCCGCGCGGCTGAGGCCCTCGCCGTGAGGCGCCGGGCAGGCTCGGCCGATGCGGCCGAGCCTGCCCGGTCCCACCTTCCGCCTCCGCGCCCCGTCCTCCCAGGACGACCGGACCCGGATAGGCCAGAAGCCCGGGATCTCCGTGAGGAGGTCCCGGGCTTCTGCCGTGCCCGCAGGCTCGGGGGATCAGCCGCGGTTCAGGCGCAGCACCTGACTGGCGGGGCGTCGGGGCGCCCCTGCGAGCTCAGCGCGGGACTGCTCGGCGGCGGCCGCAAGCGCGGAGGGATCGCTCGGATCCTCCTGCTGCTCGCCAGTCAGGTCCTTGCGGGGCAGCTCGGGGACCAGCGGGCCGATCGAGCGCAGCAGCTCGAGGGTCACGTCCTCGTGCCGGGCCACGGGCACGAAGCCGGGCTCGGTGGGGACCTCGCGCTCGCCGGGGACGATCACCACCGGCATGCCGGCGGCAGTGGCCGACTGGGCGCCGGCGATCGAGTCCTCCACGGCGATGCAGTCCTCGGCGGCCGTCATGAGTCGCTCGGCGGCCGTCAGATAGGGCTCCGGGTGCGGCTTGGCGTGCTCCACGTCCTCGCGCGAGACCGTCGCGCGGATCGCATGCGGGGCTGCCGCCGCGGTGCCCGCGATGACCGCGGCCAGCGCATTGGTCACGATCGCGGCGGGGATCGCGGCCTCGGCGAGCTCGTCGAGCAGCTGCGGGCGTGCGGGCAGGAAGGGGACGTGCTCGGCGGTCGCCGCCGCCACCTCGGCGCCGATGCGGTCGGTGACCTCCTGCAGCTCTCCCTGCGCTCCGCGATCGAGCATCAGCTGCGCCGACTCCTGGACGGTGCGGCCCAGGGTGGCCATGTCGTCCTCCTCGGTCCACTCCTGGCCGAACGAGCGGGCCACGGTGCGCTTGGCGATGGCCCACTCGGGCTCCGTGTCCACCAGGGTGCCGTCGTGATCGAGCAGGACGGCCTTGGGCCACGAGCGGTGCTGGGGATCCAGCCACTCGAGCAGGGCCAGGGAGAGCTGGCGGTGATCGGTCAGATGGACGGTTCCCCGCTGCGGGTCCACGGGCAGGGCGCCGGGGACGACGACCACGGTCATGCCCGCGGCCTGGGCGGCCTCCACGCCGGAGGGGGAGTCCTCGATCGCGATGCACTGCGCCGGGTCCACCCGCAGGCGGCGAGCGGCCTCCAGGTAGCCCTCCGGGGACGGCTTGGCGGCGATGCCCTGGGCGAGCTCGCGGTCGCCGATGATGACGTCGAACATGTTCTCGGGGCCCTTGGCGGCCGTGTGCTCGGCGATCTCGGTGGTGGCGTTCGTGACGATCCCGGCCGGGATGCCGGCAGCGGCCACCTCCTCGAGCAGCGCCTCGACACCCGGGATGAGCTCTGGGTCCTGCTCGCGCAGCAGCTCGCGGGACAGCAGCACCAGGCGCTCGCCCATGGCACGGTCCTCGAGCTCCACGCCGCGCTCGCGCAGCCGCTGCAGCGTCAGCCCGATCGACCGGCCCATGACGTCGTCGGTGTCCTGGGCGGTCCACGTGCCGCCGTGCTCAGCGGCCAGCCGCCGCTTGGCCAGGTCCCAGAGGGGCTCGGTGTCCATCAGGGTGCCGTCGTGGTCGAACAGGACGGCCTGGGGGAAGGTGCGAGGGGACATGCGCACCAGCCTATCGGCGCTGGGCGGACTCGGATTCCGACAGCGGGCGGATGGGCTCGGTGATCCGGTCGCGGTCGTAGACCACCAGGGCGTCGTTCTCGAGCAGGGTCTCGCTCGCCACGATGTTGCCGGTGCGCTTGTCCCTGGTGCTCCGGCTGACGATGTTGTGCCGGCGCACCTGCAGCTTCCCGGTCTGCGGGTCCAGCGCCTCGTAGAACCACCCGTCCTCCTCGCGGACATGGAACTTCTGGTCCAGGGGAGCATCGGCGCGCAGCTCGCCGCGCAGGTGCTCGTCATCCGTGCGGACCCGGAACTGGAAGGTGATGCCGGTGTCGTTGCGCAGGCGGTAGTCCAGGAAGTTCCACACGATGGAGGTGCCGGTGCCGAACGGGATCTGTCGCTTGAAGTCGGGGAAGAGATCCAGGCCGGAGTGGTGGTGGTGCTCCACGATGCTCAGCGGCGAATGCAGCGCCATCCAGTGCAGGAGGTTGGTGAACTGGCACAGCCCGCCTCCCACCCCGGTCTCCGCGCGGTCGTCGAAGATGACCACGCCGGGCTGGAAGCCGCGCCGGGCGCTGGGCTCGCCCACCAGCCGCCAGAAGGAGAACGTCTCTCCGGGGCGGATCAGGATCCCGTCCACGTGCGGGGCGGCCAGACCGAGCGAGACGGCCTTCCCCTCCTGCAGCTCGGGCTGCGCATTGCCCAGACGGCGGCGGATCAGCGAGTTTTGGGTGTAGACCTTGACCGGCAGCGACTCCTGCGACGCCTGCCGCGCGAAGCTGCTGCGCCGGAGACCGTCGGCGATCCTGCGCTGCATCCGGCGGCGGGCGAGGGCGATCTGATAGGTCGTCGGCGAGAGCTCGGAGAAGAGACGGCGTGCCATGATCTGCCTCCTTCGGCGTCGGGGGCACGCCATCCAGGGCAGCCCTCCGGTTTGCAGAGGGGAACAGGTGACGCCGAGGGGCGGCGCAGCCTCAGTCGTGGGCGGGGCCCAGAGCCTCGTGGCGGCGGTGCGATGCGGGCTCGAGCTGGAAGGTGGTGTGCTCCACGGCCACGGGGAAGTGCTCCACCGTGCACAGCTGCAGCGCGTCCAGGACGGCGGGCAGGGAGCCGTCGTGGAAGCAGTCGTCGTCCACCACCACGTGCGCGGTGAGCACGGGCACCCCGGTGGCCACCACGGAGGCGTGCAGATCGTGGATCGCCGCCACGTGCGGGACGGTCTCCAGGTGCTCGCGGACCTCGGTCACATCCAGACCGCGGGGGGCGGATTCGAGCAGCACGGAGCCGGACTCGCGCAGCAGCATGAGCGCCCGGGGCAGGATCAGCAGCGAGATCAGCAGGCCGGCCAGGGCATCGGCGCCGGTCCAGCCGGTGAAGTGGATGACGGCGGCCGCCGCGATCACGGCGACGGAGCCCAGGGCGTCGTTGAGCACCTCCAGGAAGGCGGCGCGCATGTTCATCGAATCCCCGCGCCCGCCCGCCAGAACCAGCAGCGAGGCGATATTGGCAGCCAGGCCCACGGCGCCGATCACGGCGAGCAGCACCACGTCCGTGTCCGCGGCCGGCGGGGGATCCAGCAGCCGCCGGACGCCCTCGACGATCGCGTAGAGGCCGACCACGAGCAGGACGGCGGCCTGCATGCCCGCGGCCAGGATCTCGGCGCGCAGCCAGCCCCACGTCCGGTGCGAGGAGCTCGGCCTGGCCGCCAGCGAGGCGGCGAGCAGGGCCAGCAGCAGACCGCCGGCGTCGACGAGCATGTGGGCGGCATCCACGAGCAGGGCCAGGGAGCCGGTGATCACCGCCCCGATGACCTCGGCGATCAGGATGCTCGACGTGATGGCGAAGGCGATGGCCAGGCGGCGACGGCCCGCACCCGCTGCATGGTCGTGGCAGTGCCCGCCTCCGTGCGCATGGCCGTGACTGTGGCCGGAGGCCTCTGCGGCGGCGCCGTCGGGGACGGCATGGGCGCTGCGGGTCTGCGCGCAGGCATGGTCGTGGGGGCGGGGGATCGTGGGGCGATCAGCCATGGCGCACCTCCTGCAGCACGGGGCCTCGTCGACGCCGACCCTTCCGGAAATTATCACGCCGCCGGCAGCTCCACTGCCGCCGGTGCGGTGCCCGGCCCCGTGAGCGCTGGGCGGGAGCGTCGGAGAGCGCTTCTAGGATGGAGCCATGAGCGCCCCGCTGGATGACCCCCGACGCCGCGGAGCCGTCGCCCGGACGGTGCCCCTGCTGGCTCCGGTGATGCCCCTGCTGCTGGCCGCCTGGCTCGCGCTGTCCTCCGCACCCGTCGGCGGGCCCGGGCAGCGCTGGCCGATCTGGCTCGGGGCCCTGGGCGCCCCGCTGGCGCTCCTGCTGTGGATCGCCGCGGGCATGGTGCTCGCCGATGCCCGCCGCTACCTCCAGCGCCGTGCCCGGCCCCTGACCTGCTGGCTCATGGTCGTCGCCTGGGCCCTGGCCGTGGCGCTGGGGGCGCTGCTGCCGGACCTGGTCCACGACGAGCCCGCCTCGATCTTCCTGGTGGTCTTCCCCGGTGCCACCGCCGGGCTGAGCTCGGGCTTCGCCAACACCGTGGGCGTGCTGATGTTCGCGGCGGCCGCCGCGAGCCTGCTGGCCGCGGCCCTCGACGTCCGCCGCACCCGCCTGCTGAGCCGCGGCGTGCCCCTCATCCCTGAGCCCGAGGACGAGGACCGCCTGCGCGAGCAGTGGCTCGACTCCTTCCGGTGACCGCGCCTGCACCCCTCCCGCCGAACAACGGATCCGCACCATGAACAAGGCCCTGACCGCTCTGCGCGACGGACTCCTGCCGCCGTCCCTGCGAGGCGATGAGCCCGCGGGACAGGGGCGTGCCGCGCAGTCGTCGTCGCACGCGGACAGCGGCGTGGTCACGGTCCCCAATGCCTTCACCGCGCTGCGCTTCCTGCTGATCATCCCGGCGGTCATCGCGATCCTGCAGATCCAGGAGCGGCCCTGGATGCCGCTGGTGCTGGTGGCGATCTTCTCGCTGACCGACTGGGTCGACGGCTTCCTGGCGCGACTGCTGGACCAGTTCAGCGAGTTCGGCGCCAAGCTGGATCCGATCGCCGACCGGATCGGCCTGGGCCTGGTGATCATCGCGCTGACGGTCGAGGGCATGCTGCCGCTGTGGGCGATCCTGGTGATCGCCGCGGTCGATGTGGCGCTTCTGGTCATGCTGGTCCGGCTGCGCCTGCGCGAGGGCATGGCGGTCACCTGGGCGGGCAAGCTGCGCACGGCCCTGACCATGCTGGGCGTGGTCGGGGTGCTGGCAGGGCCGGCCTTCGACTGGTCCTGGCTCACCGCCCTGGGCTCGGTGTGCGTGCAGGTCGGCGCCGTGCTGCACGTGCTCAACGGGATCGGCTACGCACGCACCGCCCTGCGGATCAGCCGCGGCGCATGACCGCCTGCTCCACCCCGGCGGAGTCGGTGATCAGCTCCACGAGCTCGAAGCCGCTGCGCTCGTAGAGCCTACGGCTGCCCGGGGTGGTCGACTCGAGGCCCACGGGCAGGCCCTCGGCGCGGGCCAGGCCGTGCTCCAGCAGGGTCGAGCCCACGCGACGGCCCTGCGCGGCCGGAGCCACCGTGAGGTAGGACAGGCGCCAGTGCGGCTCCTGGGGGTGCAGGCGGTCGTAGGTGCGGCTGTCCTGCTGCTGCTTCTGCGGGTCCGTCCCCAGGATCTCGCCAGCGCGGCGCTCGGCCTCCCGGGCCGCCGGGTCCTCGTGGGCCTTCGACTCGGGGCGGTCCCAGACGGCCGCACCCAGGATCTGTGGACCCTGATCGCCGTGCAGCTCCGCGACGTCCACCGCGGCATGGGGCAGCCAGACCTGCTCGAGCAGCAGGCGGTAGTGGGCCTCGAGCCGCTTGGTGAGGTCCTCGCCCGGCGCCGCATGGGCGCGGGCCCACGGATCGTCGGTGAAGGCCAGTGCCATCACTCCGGCGATCGTCTCGAGGTCCTCGGCGCTTGCCGGGCGGACGCGGATCGCGGTCTCGGAGGTGGTCATCGCGGAGCCTTTCGGGTCGGGACTGCGCCGCTACGGAGCGCGTCGGGGCAGCGGGGCCACACTATCCAGTCCGGCGGCGGCCCTGCAGGGCATTCAGCGCCTGGCCTCCGAGAGCCACAGGGGGATGACGCCGCGCACCACCTCGGTGCCGTCGCGCAGGTGGGCCGTCACGCGCACGGGCACCTCGCAGGGGAGGGGCTGCTCCCAGTCCGCCGGGTCGGTCTCGGCCAGGCATCGGACGTCGCCGGGGACCTTGGCCACGTAGTCGAGCCGGATGCCCTTGGGGATCCAGCGCGTGCCCTCCGGCAGCGTGGCCTCGGCCAGCAGGCCCATGGCCGCCTCGAGTCCGTTGCCGACGGCCAGGGCGTGGACGGTGCCGATGTGGTTCTGCACCGCGCGCCGCTTGCGGATCTGCACCACGGCGCGGTGCGGGGCCATCTCGAGGACCTGCGGGCGCACGGAGGCGAAGTAGGGGGCCTTGAGCATGTAGGCCAGGGAGAACGCTCGCTTCCCCAGGGGGCGGGCGGCGAACTGCTGGTACATCCGGTAGGTGGAGGTCATGCCCCGATGGTAGAGAAGATAGCGGGGAGAGGTGTCGAGCATCACTCCGGTGACGCAAGCCCGTGCCCATGGTGTATGGCGCAATAAAATTGAGTGGAGTAGACTCAAGTCAAGACAACACAAGAGGCGTCAAGGTCCGCAGGAGTGCAGCGGGCGGCAGCGCCGGAACAAGGAGGAACCTGTGGACACTCAGCTGACCACTCGCTCGCAGGAGGCCGTCTCGGCGGCGGCCGCTGCGGCCTCGACCGGGGGCCACCCGCAGATCGAGCCCCTGCACCTGCTGGACGCGCTGCTCCAGCAGCGCGACGGCGTCGCCGTCGCCATCCTGGAGGCCGCAGGCACGGACGTCGCCGCACTGGCCGCGGCGGTCACCGCCAAGCTCGGCGCGCTGCCGTCGGTCTCTGGCGACACTGCCAACCAGGCCCAGTTCAACCGCGCCGCCCTGCAGGCGGTCAAGGCGGCCGAGGCCTTCGCCCGCGAGCTCGGGGACGAGTACGTCTCGACCGAGCACCTGCTCTACGGCATCGCCGAGGGCCAGGGCGCTGCGGCCGAGCTGCTGGCCTCGGCCGGCGCCTCGCCCGCGGTCATCCGGGAGACGATCCCCAAGGTGCGCGGTGACCGTCGCGTGACCTCGCCGGATCCCGAGCAGACCTTCCAGGCGCTCGAGAAGTACGGCACCGACCTGACCGCGATCGCCCGCGAGGGCAAGCTCGATCCGGTGATCGGGCGCGACGGCGAGATCCGCCGCGTCATCCAGGTGCTGTCGCGGCGCACCAAGAACAACCCCGTGCTGATCGGCGAGCCCGGCGTGGGCAAGACCTCGGTCGTCGAGGGTCTGGCTCAGCGCATGGTGGCCGGGGACGTCCCCGAGTCGCTGCGCGGCAAGACCCTGATCGCCCTGGACATCGGTGCCATGATCGCCGGCGCCAAGTACCGCGGCGAGTTCGAGGAGCGCTTCAAGGCCGTCCTGGATGAGATCAAGGCCTCCGAGGGGCAGATCGTCACCTTCATCGATGAGATCCACACCATCGTGGGCGCCGGCGGCGGCTCCGAGGGCGCTATGGATGCGGGCAACATGCTCAAGCCCATGCTCGCCCGCGGCGAGCTGCGCCTGATCGGTGCCACCACGCTGGACGAGTACCGCGAGAACATCGAGAAGGACGCCGCGCTGGAGCGCCGCTTCCAGCAGGTCTTCGTGGGGGAGCCGTCGGTGGAGGACACGGTCGCGATCCTGCGCGGGCTCAAGGAGCGCTACGAGGCGCATCACAAGGTCCAGATCGCCGACAGCGCCCTGGTGGCGGCTGCGAGCCTGTCCAACCGGTACATCCCGCAGCGCCAGCTTCCGGACAAGGCCATCGACCTGATCGATGAGGCTGCCTCCCGGCTGCGCATGGAGATCGACTCCGCTCCGGAGGAGATCGACCAGCTGCGCCGCCAGGTGGACCGCCTGACCATGGAGGAGCTGGCCCTGGAAGGGGAGACCGACCCCGCTTCGGTCGAGCGGCTGGCCGCACTGCGCAAGGACAAGGCGGACAAGCAGGCCGAGCTGGATGTCCTGAACTCCCGGTGGGAGCAGGAGAAGGCCGGGCTGAACCGCGTGGGCGATCTCAAGGCGCAGATCGATGAGTTGCGCTCGCAGGCCGAGCGCGCCCAGCGCAGCGGCGATCTGGGGGAGGCCTCGCGCCTGCTCTACGGCGAGATCCCGGCTCTGCAGAAAGAGCTGGAGCGCGCACAGGAGCAGGAGGACGCCGCTGCCGATCGCGAGCTCATGGTCTCGGAGGAGGTCACCGCCGATGACATCGCCGAGGTGGTCTCCGCCTGGACGGGCATCCCCGCCGGGAAGATGCTGCAGGGCGAGGCAGAGAAGCTGCTCGAGATGGAGTCCATCCTGGGTCGGCGCCTGATCGGCCAGAAGAAGGCCGTGAAGGCGGTCGCCGACGCCGTGCGCCGCTCGCGCGCCGGCGTCTCCGACCCCGACCGCCCGATCGGCTCCTTCCTGTTCCTCGGCCCCACGGGCGTGGGCAAGACCGAGCTGGCCAAGGCGCTGGCCGAGTTCCAGTTCGACGACGAGCGCGCCCTGGTGCGCATCGACATGTCGGAGTACTCGGAGAAGCACTCCGTCGCCCGTCTCGTCGGGGCCCCTCCGGGATACGTGGGCTACGAGGAGGGCGGTCAGCTCACCGAGTCGGTGCGGCGCCGGCCCTATTCGGTCGTGCTGCTCGACGAGGTCGAGAAGGCCCACCCCGAGGTCTTCGACATCCTCCTGCAGGTGCTCGACGACGGCCGCCTGACCGACGGACAGGGCCGGACCGTGGACTTCCGCAACACGATCCTGATCCTGACCTCGAACCTGGGCAGCCAGTTCCTGGTGGATCCCGAGCTCGACGAGACCGCCAAGCGGGAGGCCGTGATGAACGTGGTCAATGCCTCGTTCAAGCCGGAGTTCCTGAACCGGCTCGACGAGACGATCATGTTCGATCCGCTGAGCACCGAGGACCTGTCGCACATCGTCGAGATCCAGGTGCGCGAGCTGGCGCGTCGCCTCGAGCCGCGCCGCTTGCGCCTGGAGGTGACCCCGGCGGCCCGCGAGTGGCTGGGGCTCGCCGGGTTCGACCCCGCATTTGGCGCCCGGCCGCTGCGCCGCCTGGTGCAGCAGCAGATCGGCGATCGGCTGGCCCGCGGTCTGCTCGCCGGCGACATCGTCGACGGCGACACCGTCCGCGTGGATGTCGATCCGAGCATAGACAGCGACGGACTGGTCGTCACCGCCGAGCGCGACTGATCGTCAGACGCCGCAGCCGCCCGGCGGTCGCCCCTTCCTCCCGCGGAGGGGCGACTGCCAGGTCTCTGCCAGGTAGGGCCGGGTCGATCCAGGAGCGTTCGAACGTGTACCCTGGGGCCACGATTCATACGCACATCACCGGGGCAGCACTGTGTGTCGACTGGCTGCCGACCGGAACCGAGAGACAGAGGGGGTCACGCTCATGGGGCGCGGCCGTCAAAAGGCGAAGGCAACGCGACAGGCTCGGGAGATGAAGTATTTCACCCCCGACACCGACCTCACCGCACTGCAGCGCGAGCTGCGGCAGTCGGGGCCGACCGAGAGTCGGCGCCCGGCGTTCGAGGACGACCAGCACAGCGCGGTCGACTCGCACTCCGAGGATCAGGACAGCTACGAGTACGACGATCGTCGCCGCTGAGCCTCCCCTCTCCTGAAGGGGTCAGCCGGTGCGACCGGCGTGCGAAGAGCCCCCCACCGTTCGGTGGGGGGCTCTTCGCATGCCAGCTGATCTCGGGGCGGGCGCCCCGTGGGCCGTGAGCGGCCCGCCGCGGCCGCGAGGAGTCGCTCGTGCAGGGCTTCAGCACGCGAAGGCCTGCACGAGCGACTCCTCGCGGGGCTCGATCGCTCAGCCGGCGTAGTCGCCGACCAGGTGCACTGCGCCGCCGTCGACGCCCTTGGCTCCCTGAACCCAGTCCGGTCCTCCGCCCAGGCCGTCGGCCGGCAGGTCCTCGACCTGGCCCATGATCCAGGCGTCCATGCCGCGGGAGTGCAGGCGGGCCAGGGCGGAGTCGGCCGCGGACGGATCGACGACCGCGATCATGCCCACGCCCAGGTTCAGCGTGCGCTCCAGATCGGGCTGCGGGACGCTGCCCAGGGTGCCGATCAGCTGGAAGACCGGCGGAACCGACCAGGTCCCGCGATCGACCACGGCCACGGTGCCCTGCGGCAGCACGCGGGCCAGGTTGGCGGCCAGTCCTCCGCCGGTCACGTGGGTGAACCCGCGCACACCCGAGCCGGTCGTGCCGTCAGGGCCGTTGACGGGGAAGGAACGGGCCAGATCCAGGACGTCGGCCGCGTAGACGCGGGTGGGCTCGAGCAGCTCCTCGCCCAGGGTGCGCCCGAACTCCTCGACCTCGCGCTCGAGCGACCAGCCGGCCACGTCCAGGACGCGGCGGACCAGGGAGTAGCCGTTCGAGTGGATGCCCGAGGAGCCCATGGCGATCAGGACGTCGCCCGAGCGCACGCGGTGCGGTCCGAGCAGCTCGTCGGCCTCGACCACGCCGGTCGTGGCGCCGGCGACGTCGTACTCGTCCGGGCGCAGCAGGCCCGGGTGCTCGGCGGTCTCGCCGCCCACCAGGGCGGCACCGGCCGCGGAGCAGGCGGCGGCGATGCCGCGCACGATATCGGCGATGCGCTCCGGCACCACCTTGCCCGTGGCGATGTAATCGGTCATGAACAGCGGCTCGGCGCCGACCACCACGATGTCGTCGACGACCATGCCCACCAGGTCCCAGCCGATGGTGTCGTGGATGTCCAGGGCCTGGGCGATCGCGACCTTGGTGCCCACGCCGTCGGTCGACGAGGCCAGGTACGGCTTGCGGTAGCCGGTCAGCGCCGAGGCGTCCCACAGCCCGGCGAAGCCGCCGAACCCGCCGACGACCTGGGGCGAGTGGGTGTCCTTGACGGCGGCGCGCATCAGCTCGACCGCGCGGTCACCGGCCTCGACGTCGACGCCGGCCGAGGAGTAGGTGATGCTCTGGGCCGCGTCTGTGCTCTTCTGATCGGTCACGATGCTCCTGGGGTGGCGTGGTGGTCGTGAGGTGTGCGATGCGGGGCCGACGGCCGCGCTCAGCGCTGGGACGAGCTGTGCTCGTGGGAGGTGCGGGTGTCCTGCTCCAGGACCAGGTCCTCGAGCTCGGAGTCGGGTCCTGGATCGCACGAGCCGACCTCGGAGGAGGGCTCGGCGTCGTCGGCCAGCAGGATGCGCTCGCCCGAGGCCTCGACGGTCTTCTCCTCGCTCGCGGCGGCTGCGGACTCACTCCGGCCGTGGGGCGCCGAGGGGGCGCGACGAGCCTCCACGACGGACTTGCCGAGAGCATCGGCTGCGGGCAGCTCGGTGGGATAGCGCCCGCAGAAGCACGCCGTGCACAGCTCGGAGGGCTCCTGCCGGGTGGCCTCGATCATGCCGTCCTCGGAGATGTAGCCCAGGGAGTCGGCGCCCAGGGAGGCGCGGATGTCATCGACGGCCAGCCCGTTGGCGATCAGCTCCGCGCGATTGGCGAAGTCGATGCCGTAGAAGCAGGGCCACTTGATGGGCGGCGAGGAGATGCGCACGTGGATCTCGGCCGCGCCGGCCTCGCGCAGCATGCGCACCAGCGCGCGCTGGGTGTTGCCGCGCACGATGGAGTCGTCGACCACGATCAGCCGCTTGCCCGCGACCACGGACTTCAGCGGGTTGAGCTTGAGGCGGATGCCGAGCTGGCGGATCGTGTCCGAGGGCTGGATGAACGTGCGGCCGACGTACGAGTTCTTGACCAGGCCGTTGCCGAACGGGATCCCGGAGGCCTCGGCATAGCCGATCGCCGCCGGCGTGCCGGATTCAGGGGTGGGCATGACCAGGTCCGCCTCGACGGGGTGCTCATGCGCCAGGGCCCGGCCCATGTCCACGCGGGACTCGTAGACCGAGCGGCCGTGGATCGCGGTGTCCGGGCGGGCCAGGTACACGTACTCGAAGACGCAGGCGGCCCGGCGGGCCTCGGCGAAGCGGTGCGAGCGCAGGCCGTCCTCGTCGATCGCGATGAACTCGCCGGGCTCGACCTCCCGCACGAACGAGGCGCCCACGATGTCCAGGGCGGAGGTCTCCGAGGCCACGACCCAGCCGCGCTCCAGGCGGCCCAGCACCAGCGGGCGGATGCCCTGCGGGTCGCGCGCGGCGTAGAGGGTGTGCTCGTCCATGAAGCTCAGGCAGAAGGAGCCCACGAGCTGCGGCAGCAGCGCCAGCGCGGCCTCCTCGAGGGAGTCGTGCGGGTGCTCGGCCAGCAGCGAGGTCACCAGGGCGGTGTCCGTGGTGTTGCCCCGGGCCATCTCGCCTCGCGAGGGGAAGCCCGACTTGTCGATGAGCTTGTCGTAGAGCTCCGCGGAGTTCGTGAGGTTGCCGTTGTGGGCCAGGGCGACCGTGCCGTGGGGCGTGGCGCCCAGGGTGGGCTGGGCGTTGGTCCAGGTCGAGCCGCCGGTGGTCGAGTAGCGGCAGTGCCCGACGGCCATGTGCCCGATCAGGGTGTTCAGCGTCGTCTCGTCGAAGACCTGGGAGACGAGCCCCATGTCCTTGTACACGCTGATGCGCTCGCCGTTGGAGGTCGCGATCCCCGCGGACTCCTGGCCGCGGTGCTGGATCGCGTACAGGCCGAAGTACGTCAGCTTGGCGACGTCCTCGCCGGGGGCCCAGACGCCGAAGACCCCGCATTCGTCCTGCGGAGCCCTGTCGTCGTCGAAGGTCTCGTGGGTCAGTCGTCCATCAGGTCGCAGCACGGGTTCAGTCTCCCACGTCGGCGGATCGGTCGTTCGGCGCGGCGGTGCGGGACTCCAGGTGAGCCTGCACCTCCCGGGCTCGTCGCACCGAGATGCGGTCGGCGACCACGTAGGCCACCGCTCCCAGGGCCATGCCGAGGAGTGCGAAGATCACCGCCATGTAGCCGATGACCTGGGTGGCCGTGAACTCCACGTTGCCCGATCCCAGCACGCCGATGACGATGCCCGCGATCAGGCCGATCGCTGCGCCGGTGCCCAGGAACACGGAGACCCTGGGCGCCCGGCGGAGGCTGAGGGTCGTGAGCTGCTCCTGGTCCTCGACGGGAGCCGTGGAGCCGCGGAGCGGGGTGGTCGGGGAGTCTTCGGAGGGCATGGGTCTCAGGATAACGGCCGCGGAGGCCGAGCGATCCCGCCGGAGGCCTCGCGCTGGGAGGCGTGCGTCTCAGGCCCCGAGCAGCGGCAGGACGCCCGAGAGATCGGTGCGGGTCCCGGAGGCCGCCACTCGGCGATCGGCCACGGCATCGGCCCAGCTCAGGCGCCCGGTGGCCAGCTCGAGCCACGTCCGGGCATCGGTCTCGACCACGTTCGGCGGGGTGCCGCGGGTGTGGCGCGGGCCCTCGATGCACTGGGTCACGCCCAGGGGCGGAACGCGCACCTCCACCGAGTTGCCCGGCGCGCGCTCGGCGAGCTCCTCGAGGGTGAAGCGCACGGCCGTGGCGATCGTGCTGCGCGGGGGCTCGTCGTCGCGTCGCCAGGCGGCCACGGCCAGGGTGCCGTCGGCGGGATCGATTCGTCGCCGGGCCATCAGCCGCGCCTCCGGGCTCCGGCCGGCTCGACCGGCTCCTGCCCGTGCTCGCGCAGGACGTCGACGACGGCGGGGGCCAGCTCGAATCCGCCCACGACCGCCTCGGCGCCCGTGATGGACGGGGTGGCGTCCTCGATCACGGGCCGGGCCCGCTCGGGGTCGATCGCCCCGACGGCGATCAGCAGGTTCAGGCCCACGAGCGCGTTGATGCGCCCGGAGCCGTCGAGGGTCTTGACGGCCACCGAGTAGCCGTCGGCGGTGCCCAGCCCCAGCACGCCCTCGGCGCCGAGCTTGGCGATGACGTCGAGCTGCTCCATGATCACGGTGTTCGACCGGCCGGGGCCCTCGACGAACTCGGGGTAGTCGAGCATGGCGGTGGCGACCGTGGCCATGCGGGCCTCTGCGCGGATGTTGCGCGCGGCGGCGCCTAGGGAGGCGTACGCCCTGCCGAGTCCGCTCAGCGAGATCGCGGCCAGGGGAGCCCCGCAGCCGTCGACCCCCACGAGGGAGGGCTGCTCGCCGGTGACCTCGGCGATCACGCGCAGCACCTCCTGCTGCAGCGGGTGCTGCGGATCCAGATAGGTCTGCAAATCCCAGTCGTTGACCGCGCATGCCGCGAGGAAGGCCGCGTGCTTGCCCGAGCAGTTGTAGAACAGGCGCGAGTCCTGCTCCTCCGGGCGGTGGCGCCCCACGGCCGGGCACTGCAGGGCCGTCTCCGCCACGCCGGCCTCCTCGAGGATGGAGCGCACGGCGGCAACCTGGTCGTCGTCGGCGCGGTGGGAGCCGGAGGCGATCGCGATCTGGCCCAGGCTGAGGATCGCCCCGGAGTTCATGGCGGCGATCGTCTGGAACGGCTTGAGAGTGGAGCGGGGGAAGATCGGCGTGTCGACATCGCCCAGGCTGATCAGCCGGGAGCCGTCCGGGCCGGTCACCACTGCGGAGCCGATATGGCGGGTCTCCACGAAGCCGCTGCGCCGCAGGCGGGCGATCTCCACGGCGGAGGAGGCGGCGAAGGTCTCGTCGGGACTCGGATTCTGCATCGTCATGGCCCCAGTATCGGGCATGGGCGGGCCCGCGCACCCGGTCCCGGGTGGGCACTAGGCTGGCCCCGTGAAGATTCTGGTCATCGGCTCAGGCGGTCGAGAGCACGCCATCGTCCGCACCCTCCTGCGAGATCCGGCCGTGAGGGAGGTGCACGCAGCCCCCGGCAACGCCGGGATCTCCCGGGAGGTGCCGGTCCATCCGGTCGACCCCCAGGATCCGGCTGCGGTCCTCGCCCTGACGCGGACGATCGGCGCGGACCTGGTAGTCGTCGGCCCGGAGGCCCCGCTCGTGGCGGGAGTGGCCGACGCCCTGCGCGCCGAGGGCATCGACGTGTTCGGGCCGTCGGCCGAGGCCGCACGGCTCGAGGGCTCCAAGGCCTTCGCCAAGGAGGTCATGGACAAGGCCGGGGTGCCCACGGCCCAGGCCCGGACCTGCACGACCGAGCAGCAGGTCCAGGACGCCCTCGACGCGTTCGGCGCTCCGCACGTGGTCAAGGACGACGGCCTGGCCGCGGGCAAGGGCGTCGTGGTGACGGAGGACCGCCAGGCGGCCGCGGCCCACGCGCTGGCCTGCCTCGAGGCGGGCTCGACCGTGGTGATCGAGCAGTTCCTGGACGGCCCCGAGGTCTCGCTGTTCGTGATCTGCGACGGCACCGAGGCCGTGGCCCTGACCCCCGCCCAGGACTTCAAGCGCATCTTCGACGGCGACGAGGGCCCCAATACCGGAGGCATGGGCGCCTACACGCCGCTGCCGTGGCTTCCGGCAGGCTTCGCCGACGAGGTCGTGGCGACCGTGGCGCGTCCGGTGCTCGAGGAGATGGCCCGCCGCGGAACCCCGTTCAACGGCGTGCTGTTCTGCGGCCTGGCCGTGACCTCCGAGGGCCTGAAGGTCATCGAGTTCAACGTGCGCTTCGGCGACCCCGAGACCCAATCCGTGCTGGCGCGGCTCGTCTCGCCGCTGGGCCAGCTGCTGAAGGCGGCGGCCCAGGGGCGGCTGGCCCAGGAACAGGCCTCGCCCGACGACGGCCCCCTGCCGCTGCGCTGGAGCCCGAGCAGCTCGGTCAACGTGGTCGTCGCCTCGGCCGGCTACCCGGGCACCGTGCGCACCGGCGATCCGATCACCGGCATCGAGGAGGCGGAGGCGCTCGAGGGCGTCGAGGTCATCCATGCGGGCACGGCGCACGGCACCGGCGCCCAGGACGGGGCCGTGCTCAGCTCGGGAGGCCGCGTGCTCACGGTCGTGGCCCTGGGCGATGACCTGGCTCAGGCCCGGGCCCGTGCCTATCAGGGCGTGGAGCTGATCCGGCTGGAGGGCTCCCAGCACCGCACCGACATCGCCGAGGGCGCCCTGCGAGCGCAGGCGCGCGCGCAGGCCGAGGACGAGGACGAGGCTGCAGCACCGGCCCCTGCAGTTCCGACGGCAGCTGCCGCCGCCCAGGGCGAGCGTCGACCGGAGCATCCCGAGTTCCCCGGCCACCCCGCCCCGCCCGAGCTGCCGGGCTGGAGGCACATGTACTCCGGCAAGGTCCGCGAGCTCTACGTCCCCGAGGACGAGCACATGGCGGCCACGGGCGCGTCCGTCGGCGATGACGCCGAGTACCGGGCGGGCAGCGTGCTGGTGCTGGCCACCGACCGCATCTCGGCCTTCGACCAGGTCCTGCCCACCGAGATCCCGGACAAGGGAGTCGTGCTGACCCAGCTGTCGCTGTGGTGGTTCGAGCAGCTCAGCGAGGTCCCCAACCACCTGTGGAGCACCGATGTCCCGGAGGAGGTCCGCGGACGGGCGGTGATCTGCAAGAACCTCTCGATGTTCCCGGTCGAGTGCATCGTGCGCGGCTATCTGACCGGTTCCGGGCTCAAGGACTACCGCCGCGACGGCGAGATCTGCGGCGTGGCCCTTCCCGAGGGGCTGGAGGACGGCTCGCGGCTCGAGGAGCCCATCTTCACGCCCACGGGCAAGGCGGAGGTCGGCGAGCACGACCTCCCCATCACCTTCGAGGAGATGTCCGAGGGCATGGGCACGGCCGTCTCGGAGCGGCTGCGCGAGCTGAGCCTGCAGATCTACGCCCGCGCCGAGGCGATCGCGCGCGAGCGGGGGATCATCCTGGCCGACACCAAGCTCGAGTTCGGCCTGGACTCCTACCGCGGGGCCATCACTCTGGGGGATGAGGTCCTGACACCGGACTCCTCCCGGTTCTGGGATGCCGAGACCTGGCAGCCGGGGCGCTCGCAGCCGTCATTCGACAAGCAGTACGTGCGCGACTGGCTGCACAGCGAGGCCTCCGGCTGGAACGGCGAGGGACTGGCGCCCGCGCTGCCGGCTGATGTCGTGGAGCCCACGCGGGCCCGCTACATCGAGGCATTCGAGCGGCTCACGGGGCGCAGCTTCAGCCCCCAGGGGCCCTTCCTGGAGGTCGACGCCGTCGACTGATCGGGTCCCCTCCGGCGGCTCGGATCCCGGGGTCCGCCAGAAAATCCCGAGAACCTGGACCAAAGTCCATAGTGCGAAGGCATGGACTCGTCGGATACTCGTGGTGAGCGAAAGCCGTGACGACCAGACGCGGCTGACGACTCGGTGAGGAACTCCTCGCCGCGCTCCCGGGAAGTTCCACCTTCCGGATCCAGGGCGCAGCGCGGAGTCCGTGTCGGTGTCGCTCCTGAAGGACTTGTCGAGGACCGGTGCTCTCCCCACCGCCTCGACTCCGGACAGCCGCGCGAGGACTGGATCCCCTCGCAGGACGGCGCGGAGCAGGTCCCTGAGGTGGAACGACGAGCGGCCCCTTCTGCCCATGAAGGGGCCGCTCAACGTTTGTCCGTAGCCCTTCTCAGGCCTGCTCGGGCGCAGCCGAGATGTGCTCGTGGATCAGCGACACCGCCGCAGCTCCCTCGCCGGTGGCCGAGGCCACCCGCTTCATGGACCCCGCGCGGACGTCTCCGGCGCACAGCACGCCGGGCACCGCGGTGGACGGCTGCGCCGGCGGGACGTCCTGCAGCCAGTGGTCGGCCGGGACGTCCCTGCCGGTGAGCACGAAGCCCCGCTCGTCCCGGCACACGGCCTCGGGAAGCCAGTCGCAGTGCGGGGCCGCCCCCAGCAGGAGGACGAGCCCGCCGACCTCCTGGTGCCGGCGCTGCCCGGTGGCGATCTCCTCGAGCTCGACCCAGGACAGCTCTCCCTCCTCGGCGCCGCCGTCGACCACGCGGGTCCCGCCCTGGACCTCGATCCGGGGGTTCGCCTCGATCTCGGTGATCAGGTACTGCGACATGGTCTCTCCGAGCCCGGGCCTGCGCACGACGATCGTGACGGAGCGGGCGAATCGTGCCAGGTGCACTGCGGCCTGCCCGGCGCTGTTCCCTCCGCCGACCACCACGACGTCCTGGCCCTCCATCTCCGGGGCCGAGGCCATCGCGGCGCCGTAGTGGACGCCGTGGCCGACCAGCTGCTCGAGGGAGTCGACGCCGAGCCGGCGGTAGCTGACCCCGCTGGCGATCAGGACGGTGCGTGCGCGCAGGGCCTCGGATTCGGTGTGCACGGTGTGCAGGTCTCCGTCGATCCCGGGCTCCAGGCGCTCGACCGGCCAGCCGGTGCGGATCACGGCGCCGAAGCGCAGCGCCTGGGTGCGCGCCCGCGACGTCAGGCGCATGCCCGAGATGCCGCGCGGGAAGCCCAGGTAGTTGCGGATCATCGAGCTCGTGCCGGCCTGGCCGCCGACGGCGTCGGATTCGAGCACGAGCGTGCTCAGTCCCTCGCTGGCCGCATAGACGGCCGCTGCGAGCCCGGCGGGTCCCGCGCCCACGATGATGACATCGAGCTCATCGGGCAGCTGCTCGACCGTGAGGGCGCGATTCGCCGAGAGCCTCCGGGCGAGGTGGCGGGCCGAAGGGCAGTGCTCGGCTGGCAGGCCCGAGGCGCTGATCATGGGCCAGCGGATCTCCTCCTCCGTCTCGGCCAGGATCCGCCGTCCGGTCTCGGAATCCGGGGAGTGCATCCCGTGCGGAGTGCCCATCCGATACAGGTGGTCCTGCAGCTGCCGGGCGATCGGGTGCCCCGGCGGGGCCACGATCGAGAAGGTCTCCACCTGCGGCCTGCCGGTCGTGGCGACCCAGTCGTTGAGCAGGTCGACGATCGCCGAGTGGAACTCCTCGTCGCGCTGCCCGCGCGGCAGCAGCAGGTGGGCATCGAGGACGCCCATGGCCACCTTGTGCCGCAGCAGCTGCACGTGGGGCATGAAGCTGGACCAGGCGGTGACCGCGATCCGCCGCGCCGTGGGCACGGCCGTGCGCACGGACTTCAGCGACGCGAAGGTCTGCGACCAGTCCTGGTCCTCGGTCTCGGGGGAGGTGTCCAGGACGAGAAGCGCCACGGGCGAGCCCTGGGCCTCGAGCTCCTCCAGGTCCGCGCTCAGCGCAGGCTGGGAGTCCACCGCGCGGACGTCGTACTCGTGGGCGTAGCGGCGGAACTGCCGGGTCAGCACCTCGCCGTGAAGGGCCGAGACGAGCAGGATCGCCGGCTGCGGCTCGACGGGCCGGTCCGGCTGGGAGGTCGTGGGCTGGGACGGGGGCGGGGTGGACATGGCGGCTCCAGTGCTCGGGCAGGACGGGGTTCCAGGACGACGGAGGAGGCTGCGACGAGCGCTGGATGCGTCGGGATCGGTTCAGGCGGTGGTGCTGTGCACGTAGCACCAGCGCCAGGTCTCGCCGGGCTCGGCCGACTGCATCACGGGATGGCCGGTGGCGCGGAAGTGCGCGGTCGCGTGCTGGCCGACCGAGGAGTCGCAGCAGCCGATCTCGCCGCAGGTCAGGCAGCGGCGCAGGGCCACCGGATGGGTGCCCTGCTCCACACAGGCGCGGCACACGGCGTCGTCGTCGGCATGCGGGCTCACCGAGGGCTGGGCGGCGAGCTCGTCGCAGGTGCCGCCCTGGCCGTCGCCGGTGGCCACGATCTCCTCGCGCGCCTCGGCGCCGGAGTCCAGCATGGACTCCTCGAGATCGAGCATGCCCAGGACCTCGCGGACCACGTGGGAGGGCACCTGGCCTTCCCTCCGGATCTCCAGCACGCGCTGGCGCTCGGCGGCGATCATGCTCAGACGCAGCCGGGTGTAGGCCTCCGACGGGGACTCCTCCCCGGTGCGGGTGGACAGCCGCTCCCAGGCTGCGAAGGTGCGCTGGTCCAGGCGGGCGCGGATGGACTCGGCCACGCCGTGGTCCTCGTGGTGGTCGCAACGATCGAGCTCGTGCAGACCTGCCTCGCTCGCCTGCTGCAGCAGGGTGGCCCGGGCCAGCGCGTCCACGGCGGGGTCGTTGGGCCTGACCCCCAGCGCGCGGGTCAGCCAGGGCAGGGACAGGCCCTGCAGGTAGAGGGTTCCCAGCACCACCACGAGCGCGCACAGCACCAGCAGATCGTGGTGGGGGACATCGGCCGGGATGATGAAAACGGCGGCGATCGTGACGACGCCGCGCATCCCCGCCCAGCCCGTGATGATCGCGTGCGACCACGGCTCCCGCTCCTGCGGGGCCTGGCGCAGGCCGCGCAGCCACTGGGTCAGCAGCACCCAGGCCATGCGCGTCAGGATCACCGCGGCGAGCACGCCTGCGCACGCGAGCACCACGCGCGACCAGGGGACGGTGCCGTCCAGGCCCGTGATGATGGAGACCACCTGCATGCCGATCAGCAGGAAGACCGCGTGCTCCAGCAGGAACGCCACGGTGGACCAGGTGACGCGCTCGGTGATCCGGGATCCGGAGGTCTGGACCACGGGCGCCTTGTGCCCGATGAGCAGGCCGGCGACGACCACCGAGATCACTCCGGAGGCGTGGATCTCCTCGGCCGCCAGGTAGGCCAGGAACGGGACGACGAACGAGAGCCCCGTGTCGATCAGGGGGTCGTGGATGCGCCGGCGCAGCAGGTTCACGACGACGGCCACGGCCAGCCCGAGCAGGATGCCCCCGCCGGCGGCGATGAGGAAGTCCAGGGAGACCGAGCCGACGGCGACGGCACCCGTGATGGCGGCGATCGCCGTGCGCAGGCTGACCAGGGCGGTGGCGTCGTTGAGCAGGGACTCGCCCTCGAGCACCGTGACGATCTGGCGGGGCAGCCCGATGCGGCGGGCCACGGCGCTGGCGGAGACGGCGTCCGGAGGGGCCACTGCCGCACCCAGGGCGAGCGCGACCGGCCAGGGGATGTCCGGCACGAGGGCGTGCAGCGTCCATCCGACGGTGAACGTGGTGACGACCACGGCCGTCACGGACAGCAGGATCACCGAGGTCAGGTTCGCCTTGATGTCGATGATCGAGGTCTGCAGCGCGGAGGAGTACAGCAGCGGCGGGAGCAGCCCCACGAGCACGAGCTCCGGGCCGAGCTCGATCACCGGGACGAAGGGCAGGAACGAGCCGATCACGCCCAGGACGATGAGGACCATGGGTGCGGGCAGCCGCAGCCGCTCGCTCAGGGAAGTGCCGGCGAGGACCGTGACGACGATGCCGACGAGCAGCAGAGCGGTGTGCATGGCGACATGCTAGTCAGCCGGGGGCGTCGGCGGCCCCGGTCGAGCGATCGGCGGAGCGGGCCCAGAACTCGATGATGTTCATGACGGCAGCCGCTCCGACGAGGATGAAGCTCAGACCCGCGAGTCCGACACCGGAATGACGAACGGCCGGATCCGCGCTGCGGCGGATCCGGCCGTTGCGATGTCCTGAGACATCACATGGTCGGGATGACAGGATTTGAACCTGCGACCTCCTCGTCCCGAACGAGGCGCGCTACCAAGCTGCGCCACATCCCGATTGCGCGGACTCGCGTCGCGCGCAACCCGACCAGTGTAAGGGCATCCGCGGGGGGATGGGAAATCCGTTCCTCGCAGCCCGTGCCGCTCAGGAGCTGGCGAGCAGGAAGGCCTCGCGCATCCGCTGGACGTCGGGCTCCAGTCCGGTGAAGTGGCGGAAGGCGTCGACGGCCTGGAAGACCGCCATGCGGCCGCCGTCGAGGGTGCGGCAGCCGCGCTGGGCGGCCTCCTCGAGCAGCTGCGTGCGCAGCGGCATGTAGACGATCTCCGCGACCCACTGCCGCGGGCTGAGCAGGCCGGTGTCGAAGGAGGTCCCGGGGTGGGCGGGCATGCCCATGGGGGTCGCGTTGACGACGCCGTCGCATGCCTGCAGCGCGGGCTCGAGCTGATCCTGGGGCAGCGCCTCTGCCGCCTGGCGGCCGGCCCCGCGGTTGAGGGAAGCCACGAGCTCCTGGGCCCGCACGGGGTCCAGGTCGCTGACCAGAAGGCGCTGCACGCCCATCCCGACCAGGGCCGAGGCCACCGAGGTGCCCGCCCCGCCGGTGCCGATCTGCACGACCGTCCCGGTCTCGGCATCCGGGAGACCCTCCAGGAACCCGCTGCGGAACCCGGAGACGTCGGTGTTGTGCCCGACGAGCGTCCCGTCCTCCCGGATCACGACGGTGTTGGCCGCGCCCAGGCGGCGCACGTCGTCGTCGATCTCGTCGAGCAGCTCGACGACGGCGCGCTTGTGCGGGTGCGTGATGTTCAGCCCGTCGAAGCCCAGGTCCCTGGCCGCGTGCAGGATCTCCGCGAGCGGCCGGCCCTTCAGCCCCGAGCGCAGGGTGTCCAGACGCCGATAGATGGTGGGGCGGCCCTGTGCCAGGCCCTCGGCCTCGTGCATGGGGGGAGTGCGGGACAGGGCGATGTCGTCGCCGATCAGCCCCAGCAGCAGCGTGCGCTCGCTCATGCGTCTGCGCCCCGTCCGTAGCGGGTCATCAGCAGGTCCACGGCGTAGAGATAGCCCTGCGCCCCGGCGCCGGCGATCACGGCGTCCGCGATCGGCGAGAGGAAGGACACGTGGCGGAAGTCCTCGCGGGCGTGCGGGTTGGACAGGTGGACCTCGACCGTGGGCAGCTCGGAGGCCTTGACGGCGTCGTGGAGGCTGACCGAGGTGTGGGTGAGCCCGGCGGCGTTGAGCACGCAGCCCACATGGCTCCCGCGTGCCTGCTGGAGGGCGTCGATCAGCTCGCCCTCGAGGTTGGACTGGCGGAAGTCGACCTCGGTGCCCAGCTCTTGGGCGCGCTGAGCGACCAGGGCCTCGATATCAGCCAGGGTCTGGCTGCCGTAGATCTCGGGCTCGCGCGTGCCGAGCATGTTCAGGTTGGGGCCGTTGAGGACCAGGATGCGCGGACGGGTCATGGTGCGTCTCCTCTCGGGGCCGCCGCGGCGGCCGGGATCTGGGATCGGGGATGGGAGCGTAGAAGGCCGGGCGAGCTCAGCGGGGCCGCGGCGGCAGCACGGCTGCGAGCTGATCGGCGGCCTCTCGCAGCAGCGGCAGCTGATCCTGCAGGTCCTCCCGGGTGCTGCGGAAGATGGGGGCGGCCAGGCACAGGGCGGCGATCAGCCCCCCGGCGGGGTCCAGGACCGGCACGGCGACGGCGGCCATGCCGTCGTCGTGCTCCTCCGACTGCGAAGCGAAGCCCTGCCGCTGCGTCTGCGCCACGAGCTCTCGCAGTCGATCGCGCTCGGTCAGGGTGCTCTCGGTCCGAGCCGGCATGGGGATCGACTCGAGCAGGCGGTCGCGCTCGGCGGCGGGGGCGAAGGCGAGCAGGACGCGGCCGATCGCCGAGGAGTGCAGGGTGCCCTGATCGCCCGGGTCCGTGGTGACTCGGAACTCCGGGCCGTCGATCTTGGCTGTGGTGAGGAAGCGCTGCCCGTGCAGCACGGCGAGCAGGCAGCTCTCCCCGGTGGTCTCGACCAGTCCCTGCAGCACCGGTGCCGCCGAGGCGTCGAAGCCCCGGGCGTGAGCGACCTTCTGCCCGAGCTGGAACACGGGCAGACCCAGGCGGTAGCGCTTGTCCTGGGGGGAGTGCTCCGCGAAGCCCGTGTCCACCAGGGTGCGCAGCAGACGGTAGGCGGTGGAGAAGTGGTGCCCCGAGGCCTCGGCGAGCTCGCGGGCGGTCGCGCCGTCCGGATGCTCGCCGAGCAGGCTCAGCATGTCCAGGGCCTTGCCCACGGTGCCGGTGCTCTGGGTGCTCACGCGCTTCTCCTCTGCGGTGCGCTTGACAGGCTCTGTTGTGTGGATCACAGTGAATCTATCACTATTCGGAAGTAATTTTCAATATGTGGAAATTATCCGTCCGGTGCTCCTGTCCTGCAGGACCCGGCGTGCGACTCCAGCCCGCCGCCTTTGCTCCGCCATCGTGAGGAACTGCCATGACCACTGCTTCGGCTGCCGAGCAGCCCGCCGCCTCGCCCTCCGGCAAGACTCCGCGCAAGGCCGCGCTGTCCAGCTGGGTCGGCTCCGCCCTGGAGTACTACGACTTCGCCGTCTACGGCACCGCAGCCGCGCTGGTGCTCAATCACCTGTTCTTCCCCGCGGACACCAGCCCGGGGGCTGCGATCCTGTTCTCCATGGCCACCGTGGGCGTCGCCTACGTGGTCCGTCCGCTGGGCGCCCTGATCATGGGCCCGCTGGGGGATCGCATGGGACGTCAGTTCGTGCTGATGCTCACCCTGTTCCTGATGGGCGGGGCCACCTTCGCCGTCGGCCTGCTGCCGACCTATGAGCAGGCCGGCCTGCTGGCCCCGATCCTGCTGACCCTGTGCCGCGTCATCCAGGGCCTCTCCGCCGCCGGCGAGCAGGCCAGCGCGATCTCGGTCTCGCTCGAGCACGCCGATGACGACCACCGCGCCTTCACCTCCAGCTGGACGCTGCAGGGCACCCAGGCCGGCACGCTGCTGGCCACCGCCGTGTTCATCCCCTTCACGCTGATCCTCACCGAGGAGCAGCTGATGAGCTGGGGCTGGCGCGTCCCGTTCTTCGTCTCGGCCCTGGTCGTCGTGACCGCCTGGGTCATCCGCCGCACCCTGGAGGAGCCGCCCAAGTTCCACGAGGTCTCCGAGCAGCTCGAGAGCGGCCCCACCAAGGCGCCGAACCCGCTGGGCATCCTGTTCCGCTACCACAAGGCGGCCGTGGCTCGGGTGGCCCTGGCTGCCATGGTCAACACCGTCAACATGGTCTTCACGGTCTGGTCGGTCTCCTTCGCGACCTCCGTGGTGGGCCTGAACCGCTCCACGATGCTGCTGGTGCCCGTGGTGGTCAACGCCGTCGCGCTGCTGGCGATCCCGCTGGCGGCCCTGCTCGCGGACCGGATCGGGCGCAAGCCGGTGTTCATCGCCGGGGCGGTCGGCGCGGCGGCAGGCATGTACGGCTACCTCGGTGCCGTCCACAGCGGCAGCTGGCCGCTGATCTTCCTGCTCGGCATCCTGATGTCCGGCTGCTTCTACTCACTGGCCAACGGCGTGTGGCCGTCGTTCTACGCCGAGATGTTCCCCACCGCGGTGCGCGTCTCCGGCCTGTCCCTGGGCACCCAGATCGGCTTCGCGGTCTCGGGCGGCGTGGCTCCGGCGCTGTCGGCCTACCTGGCCGGTGAGACCGGCGACAACTGGATGGGCGTGGCCATGTTCGTGACCCTCATGTGCCTCATCTCGGCAGGTGCCGCGCTGACCGCCACCGAGACGGGCCACCGCACGCTCGACAGCCTGGACGACCTGCACACCACCCGCACCGAGGCCATCGATCTCAAGGCCATCGAGGCCGCGCAGGAGCGCAAGGCGCAGAAGGAGGCAGCCGGCCGATGAGGACGTCGATCGCCACCGTGTGCCTGTCCGGAACGCTCGCGGAGAAGATGCGCGCCGCCGCGGATGCGGGCTTCGACGGGATCGAGATCTTCGAGCAGGATCTCGTCGTCTCGCCGCACACCCCGGCGCAGATCCGGCAGCGCGCCGCCGATCTGGGGCTGAGCCTGGACCTCTACCAGCCCTTCCGGGACCTGGACGGGGTCGAGGAGGACGTGTTCCGGGACGGCCTGCGGCGATTGGAGGCCAAGCTCGACGTGGCCCGCGAGCTGGGCATCGACACGATGCTGCTGTGCTCCAACGTGGGCACGGCCACGATCGACGATGACGAGGTCTGCGCCGAGCAGCTCAGGAGGGCCGGCGATCTGGCTGCGGAGTACGGCATCCGGCTGGCCTACGAGGCCCTGGCCTGGGGGAGGTTCGTCAACGACTTCGAGCATGCCGCTCGGATCGTGCGGATGGCCGATCACCCGAACGTGGGCACCTGCCTGGACAGCTTCCACATCCTCTCCCGCGGCTGGGACCCGGCGCCGATCGAGGACCTGGATGCGCAGACCGTGCTGTTCGTCCAGCTCGCGGACGCTCCGCTGCTGAGCATGGACGTGCTGTCCTGGTCGCGGCACCACCGGGTGTTCCCGGGGCAGGGCGGCTTCGACCTGGTCGATTTCATGGTGCACCTGCACCGCTGCGGCTACGACGGCCCGGTGTCCCTGGAGATCTTCAACGACTCCTTCCGCCAGGCCGACGTGGCGCGCACCGCCGTGGACGGGCTGCGGTCGCTGCGCTGGCTCGAGGACCGCACCCTGGCCCGCCTCGTCGAGCTGGGGGAGGCCGATCCCGGCGACGTCCTCGTCCAGGGCCGGGAGGAGGCCATCGGCACCGCCGACGGCGCGGGCCGCGGTGACGAGTCGGGCCCGACTGGTGCGGGCCCCCTGGAGCTGCGCGCACTTCCCCCGGCGGTCCAGCCAGAGGACTGGGGTTTCGTGGAGCTGCGCACGGGCAGGCTGGGGGAGGCCTCTCGCGTGCTGCATCAGCTCGGCTTCGCGCTGGGCGGCCATCACCGCAGCAAGGAGGGCGTGCAGCTGTGGACCCAGGGCGAGGCCCGCGTGGTCGTCGCCGACCTGGGCCCCACCGGCCAGGGGGCGGGACTGGCGGGGCTGGCCTTCGAGGTCCCGGACATCGAGGCCGCAGACGCCCGTGCTCACCTCCTGGGGGCGCGAAGGGTCGAGCGCAGCCGGCGATCGGATGAGCAGGACCTGCGCGGCGTGTTCGCCCCCGACGGCACGGAGATCTTCTTCTGCCCGCAGGAGGAGGGGCAGGTGCCGAGCTGGGCGCTCGAGTTCGGGCTGGAGGCCTCGCAGGGCCCGGCGCAGCAGGGACCGGGCATCACGGGGATCGACCACGTGAACACCGCCCAGCCCTGGCAGCACCGCGACGAGGCCGTGCTGTTCTTCACCGCGCTGCTCGGCCTGCAAGCCCAGGAGCCCCAGGACGTCCCGGGGCCGGCGGGTCTCGTGCGCAGCCAGGTCATGCGCTCGAGCGACGACGCGATCCGGATGCCGCTGAACGTGGCTCCGGAGGACGCCGAGCAGTCCGCCTCCATGGGCGCCGTGTATCCCGAGCACGTGGCCTTCGCCTGCCGGGACATCGAGGGCGTGGCCCGCAGGGCCGCGCAGCGAGGGCTGGACAGGCTCCCCGTGCCGGCGAACTACTACGCCGACCTGCAGGCGCGCTTCGGGCTGGACGACGACCGCGTGGCCGAGCTGCGCGAGCTCGGGCTGCTCTACGACCGCGACGACAGCGGGGAGCTGCTGCACTTCTACACCGGGACCCTCGGCGGGGTCTTCTTCGAGGTGCTCGAGCGCCTCGGGGGCTACCGCGGCTACGGAGCGGCGGATGCTCCCGTGCGCCTGGCCGCCCAGTACCGGCGCCTGCGCGATGCAGCACGCGGCATCCCGCGCTGAGGCACGGCACCTTTCGAGGCGGCCACCCCGAGACGACGGCCCCGGGCCGCGATTCCCGAAGGATCGCGACCCGGGGCCGTCGGGCGTTGCGGGACGACGTTCGCTCAGGCGCGCGCCGTCAGGGTCATGAGGACGGCCTCGGGGCGGCAGAACAGCCTCACCGGAGCGAAGCGAGATTCGCCGAGTCCGGCCGAGATCCCCACGGGCACGCCCTTCTGCTCCGTCATGCCCTTGCAGCGCTCGGGCTCGATATCGCAGTTGGAGACCAGTGCCCGGCCGCCGGGCAGGCAGACCTGCCCGCCGTGGGTGTGCCCGGCCAGGATCAGGTCCGCGCCGTCGTCGGCGAAGCGCTCGAGGGTGCGGATGTAGGGGGCGTGGGCCAGGCCCAGGCGCAGCACGGGCTCCTCGGCCGGAACCGCGTCTGCGGTCCAAGCCGATCCGGAGGCATGTGCGGCGCCGGCCGGCAGGCTGAAGCCCGGGTGGCGGTCGAAGTGCAGGTGGGGGTCATCGACGCCCGAGACGTCGAGCAGCTGCCCGCCGATGCGCACCGTGCGGGAGCGGTTGACCATCCCGAGCCAGCCGGCGTCCTCGAAGGCCCGGTGCATCTGCTGCCAGGGCAGCAGCTGCAGCTGGGTGCGGTCGTCGTCCTGCGAGGTGCGCTTCCAGAGATAGCGCGCGGGATTCTTGAAGGCCGGGGCGAAGTAGCAGTTGGAGCCCGGGACGAAGAGGCCGGGCAGGCGCAGCAGGGGCTCGAGGATCTCGAGCAGGTACGGCAGCGCCTGCATGTGCGAGAGGTTGTCGCCGGTGTCGATCACGAGATCCGGCTCGAGCTCGGCCAGACCGTGCACGAAGCGCTTCTTGGCCTCCTGGCCCGGAACCGTGTGCAGGTCCGAGATATGCAGCAGGCGCAGATCCCGCGAGCCGGGTGCCAGCACGGGAAGGGTCTCGTGGCGGACGCGGAAGCGGCGGCGCTCGCCGAGCACGGCCCATGCGCCGACGGCCAGGCCGGAGGCCGCGACAGCGGCACCGGTCTGGCCGAAGGTCCTCACCCAGGAAGCGCTCAAGGGATCACGCAGCCGGGGCGGTGGTGGCGGTCCCGCTGGCAGTCCCGCCGCTGTCGCCCGTCGCCGTGCCGCCGCTGCTCGAGTCGGAGTCGCTGCTCGAGTCGGAGTCGCTGCCGCTGGTCAGGTCCGACGGGGCCGAGGGGAACTCCTCCGTGCTGTAGTCCGGCGCGATCTCCTCCATGTACTTCTGCCACTGCTCACCGGCATAGGAGGCGCCGTCGACCCAGTCGTCGGGATCCGAGGTCTGGGAGGCCGGCGTGCTGCCGCCGATCGAGACGTCGTTGAGCGAGCTGCTGCCCTCGGCGTAGTTGCCGACCCAGGAGGCCGTGGACAGGCCCTGCGTGTAGCCCAGCAGCCAGGTCTGCGTGGAGTTGTCGGTGGTGCCGGTCTTGGCGGCCGACGCGTCCGGCAGCCCGATGCCGAGCTCGTAGCCGGAGCCGCGCACAAGGACCTGCTCGAGCACGTGGTTCACCGTCCGCGCCTCGTCCTCGCTGATCTGGCGCTGGCAGTTGCCCTCCGGGACCGCGTACTCGGTGCCGTCGGCGCCGGTGACGCTGAGCAGGGACCGGGGCTCGCAGCGCACGCCGTCATTGGCGAAGGTCGCGTAGGCGGTGGCCATGGTCAGCGGGGAGACGTTGTCCGACGAACCGCCCAGCAGCGCGGAGAGGTGCGTGGTGTCGATCGGCAGGCCCGTCTGTCCGTTGTGGAGACCCAGATCCGCGGTGAGCTCGCCGATGCGGCACAGGTCGAGCTGATCGGCCATGGCGTAGATCGCGGTGTTGATCGAGTTGTACAGGCCGTACTCCACGGACATGTCCCGCTCGTAGCCCTTGGTCGCGTTCTGGAACGAGAAGCCGTTGCCGTCGTTGCCCGGCTCGAACACCGAGCCGCCCTCCACGCAGGAGGCCTCCCACGCGTGATCGGCCGGGTAGCGGGTGCGCGAGGCGTCGATGTTCTGGCCCACCGACTTGCCGGCGTCGATCCAGGCCAGCAGCACGGCGGGCTTGAACGTCGAGCCCACCTGGTATCCGCCGGTGCCGGCGTCCAGGGTGTCCGTGTTGAAGTTGTAGACCGTGTTCTGGTGGTCCTCCTCCTCCGCTGAGGAGTAGTTCGAGTTCTGCGCCATAGCCACGATGTTCCCGGAGTCCGGCTCGACCGACACGATCGAGGAGCCCACGGAGTCCGGGTTGTCGTCGGCAGGCTGCGTGGCCTCGACCTGCTCCTGGGCCACGGACTGGGCCTTCGGATCCAGGGTGGTCACGATCTTCAGCCCGCCGCGCTGGAGGTTGTTCAGGCGGTCGTCCGGGGTCTCGCCGAACTCGGGCGAGGTGAGGATCTCGTTCTCCACGTACGTGCAGAAGTAGGGGGCGTCCTCGGAGGCGGTGCAACCCTGGTTCTCCGGGTGCAGATCCAGGTCCAGCGGGGCCGCGACGGCGGCGTCGTACTGCTCCTGGGAGATCTTGCCCTCATCGAGCATGGTCCACAGCACCGTGTTGCGGCGGTCGATGGACTGCTCCGGGTTGGTCGCGGGGTTGTAGTACTCCGGGGACTGCACGAGCCCCGCCAGGGTGGCCGACTGCTGGAGGTTCAGCTCCGAGGCGCTGATGCCCCAGTAGTAGTTGGCAGCGGTCTCCACGCCGTAGTTGCGCGGGCCGAACAGCACCATGTTCAGGTAGCCCTCGAGGATCTCCTCCTTGGGCACCTCGTTCTCCATGGAGACCGCGAGCTTCATCTCCTGGATCTTGTCCGCGTAGCCCTTGTTGGCGCCCAGCGTGGAGGCCTCGTCGCCGGCGCGGACGTCGCGGTCGATGATGAGGTTGTTGACGTACTGCTGGGTCAGCGTGGAGGCGCCCTGACGGCCCTCGGAGTTGGTCAGGTTGTTCGCGACCGCGCGGAAGATGCCCGTGACCGAGACGCCGCCGTGCGTGTAGAAGTCGCGGTCCTCGACCGAGACGATCGCATCCTGCATGTACGGGGAGATGTCGTCGAGCGCGACCGGTGTGCGGTTCTCCGCGTAGAACGTGGCCAGCTCGGTCTCGCCGTCACGCGCGTACGCGGTCGAGGAGCGGGAGATGGGGCCGTTGGAGAGGTCCTCGGGGAGGTCCTTCATCCACGCGACCGAGCCGTTGGCGGCGAGGCCCGCCGCAGCGGCCGAGGGCAGGACGAGGGCCGCGACGACGCCTCCGGCCAGGATGCTGGCGAGGAGGAAGGCGATGACGCGACCGACGGCAGACGTCCCCTGCGGGGCACCGGGGGAGCTCGGAGATGAGGCCATTCGGTCATGGTACAAGCGAAGCCTGGCAGCGGCGGGCGGCGCGCGATGAGGCCTGCGCCACGGGCCCAGGCACTAGGATCGGGGTCATGACCACCTGGGAATACATGACCGCGCCCATCATGATCCACGCGACCAAGCAGATCCTCGACAACTTCGGCTCGGAGGGCTGGGAGCTGGTGGCGATCCTGCCCGGCCAGCAGCAGGCCTCCACGCCGGACGCTGCCGTGAACGCTCCGCAGCAGACCAACCCGATCGCCTACTTCAAGCGCCCCAAGGAGGCCTGATCATGTCCGCAGCGGCATCCGCAGGACGCGTCGAGGCCCGCATGGCCGAACTCGGCCTGGCCCTGCCCGAGGTCCCCGCCCCGGCCGGCACCTACGTCCCGGCCCTGATCGACGGCACCCACGTCTGGACCTCCGGGCAGCTGCCGTTCGTCGACGGCGCCCTGCCGAGCACCGGCAAGGTCGGGCTCGGCGAGGGCCTGGTCGCCCCGGAGCTGGCCCAGCAGCTGGCCGCCACCTGCGTGCTCAACGCGCTTGCGGCGATCAAGGGCCAGATCGGCGACCTCGATCGCATCACCCGCGTGGTGAAGCTCGTGGGCTTCGTGTCCTCCGACCCGTCCTTCACCGAGCAGCCCGGCGTGATCAACGGAGCCTCGGATCTGCTGGGCGAGCTGCTCGGCCAGGCCGGAGTGCACGCCCGCTCGGCCGTCGGCGTGGCGGTCCTGCCCAAGGACTCCCCGGTCGAGCTCGAGCTCGTTGTCGAATTCGCCTGAGCCCCTCGAGGCTCCCACCGGGCCGTCCGGCCGCGCTGCTCAGGAGGAGCCGGCCGGGCGGCCCTCGTCGTACCCGCCGGGGCTCGAGCAGCGGCGCCCGGACTCGATCGCCCCGGTGCGCCGCTTCCCGCTGCTGCCGGAGTACAGGGCGGCGGCCGAGCTCTGGCTGGATCCAGAGCATGACACTGCTCCGGTCACGCCGCTGGACGCGGCCTGCACCGTGCTGCTGCGCGACAGCCCCCAGGGCGTGCAGACCTACCTCTGCGCCCACGAGCTGCGCTCGCCGTTCGGATCGGTGGCCTTTCCCGGCGGGAGGGTGACCGGCGCCGACGACGACCCCGTGCCCTGGTCCGGGCCCACGAGCAAGCAGTGGGCCGGCCTGCTGCAGGAGGACGTCGGCGATGCCCGCCGCGCCGTGATGGCCGCCGCACGCACCCTGTTCGTGAGCACCGGCGTGCTGCTGGCGGGTCGACGCAGCGATTCCACGATCACCATGACCGGCGGGCACGACTGGATGTCCGTGCGGGAGGACGTCGCTGCCGGGGAGTCCAGCATGGCCGAGCTGCTCCACGAGCGCCGGCTGGTGCTGCGCACCGAGCTGCTGCGGCCCATGGCCCGGTGGGTGACCGCCGAGTTCGTGCACCGCCGCTTCGACCTGCGCTGCTTCCTGGTGATCCTGCCGGAGCGGCAGGAGCCCTCGCCGCTGCGCTCCCGCGATCGTCCCGGCGCCTGGGTCTCCCCGGAGCAGATCCTGCGGGCCCGGGAGACCGACACCGGGTTCGCGGATGCCGCGCGCTCCGGCGATCTGGGGCTCACGGCCCGGGAGGCGCTGGCGGGGGCCGAGCCGCATGCCGACCTGCACCGGCTGCTGACCCCGTTCACCCTGCTGCTGCTCGAGGACCTGGCCGGAGCCGGCTGCGCGATCGCCGCCGCTGCCCACCGGCCCCACCTGGCTCCCTGCATGGCCCGGCTCGACCGCGACGACGACGGCAGGCTGTGCTTCGCCGTCGACCGCCGCAGCGGAGGGCGCCGCCGCCGCTGACCCGCGGAAGCCGCCTGCTCGCTGCTCAGCTGCGCCTCAGCGCCGCGATTACGGATCCCACGGCGGGCCCTTCCGCGCAGACGAGTGGAGGCCGCGACCCGATGGGTCGCGGCCTCCTCTTCATCGCTCCTGCCGGTCTGCTCGCCGAAGCGGTCCGGGGCAGAGCCGGCGGTGCGTCAGCGGGAGCGCTGCTGCAGGCGCGGCGTGTCCAGGATGACGACGGCGCGGGCCTCCAGGCGGATCCAGCCGCGCTGGACGAACTCGGCCAGGGCCTTGTTCACGGTCTCGCGCGAGGCGCCGACCAGCTGGGCCAGCTCCTCCTGGGTCAGCTCGTGGGCCACGAGCACGCCGTCGGGGGTCTGGCGGCCGAAGCGCTCGGCGAGGTCCAGCAGGGCCTTGGCCACTCGGCCGGGGACGTCGGAGAAGACCAGGTCGGCCAGGTTCTCGTTCGTGCGGCGCAGGCGACGGGCCAGGGCCTGCAGCAGCTGCTGCGAGACCGCGGGGTTGCGCTCGAGGACCTTCATGAGGTTCTCGTGGTTGAGCCCGGCCAGCTGGGTCTCGGAGACCGCGGTGGCGGCGGTCGAGCGGGGGGAGGGGTCGAACAGGGCCATCTCGCCGAAGACCTCGCCGGGGCCCATGACCGCGACCAGGTTCTCGCGGCCGTCGCTGGCCGTGCGGCCCAGCTTCACCTTGCCGGAGATGATGAAGTACAGGCGATCGCCCTGATCGCCCTCGTGGAACAGGGTGGCCCCGCGCGGGAGATCGACCTCGGTGATCTCGTCGGTGAGCGCGGCGAAGGCCTCGTCGTCAAGAGACGCGAAGAGGGGGGCCCGGCGCAGGACCTCGGTATCCATGGTGCTCCTCGAAAGGTGGTAGCTGATCTCGGTGCCGACTTGCTGTGACGCATTCGACACTCCTGTCCCCACTGTAATGCGAGATACTCCGATTCCCAACGGACCGGACATGATCGGACCGCCTCAGCGCGTCGAGGCGCCGGGGGGAGCCGCCCCGTCGACGGGTCGGCACGAGCGCGGAGGAGGCGGCGATGACCTGGAGCCTGATGGACCTGATCATCGTGCTTCTCCTTGTGCTGGGGATGCTCCACGGCCTGGTGCGCGGGATCGGGCGCACACTCGGCGGCATCGTCGGGCTGCTGCTCGGAGGTGCCCTGGCCCTGTGGCTGATCCCCCTGATCCCGCTGGAGACCGGCGGGTCCTCGGTGCGGCTGCTGGTGCTGGGCGGGCTGGTCGTGCTCGGGATGCTCGGAGGGCACGCCCTCGGCGAGGCCCTGCTCGGGCGGATCGCCGGGATGCCGTCCCAGCGGGACTCGCGGGCCGCGGCGGTGCTCGACGCCCTCGGCGGCGCGCTGCTCAGCACGGCGGCGGCAGCGCTCGTCGTGCTCGCGGCGGTCTCCACCCTGGCCAGCGGGCCGGCCCCGGCCCTGGGCGCCCACGCCGAGCGTTCGCCCATGATGCGCGCGATCGACGGCTCCGTGCCCCGGAGCCTCACGAGTCTGCTCGAGCAGACCCAGCACAGAGTGGCCGGAAGCGCCGCCGCGCGTGAGCTCGACACGCTGCTCTTCGCCCCGGCCTCCCCGCCGGAGGGAGAGGTCGAGGACCCGGAGATCCTCGCGGCGGCCGATTCGGTCGTCCAGGTGGTCGGCTTCGCCCCGCAGTGCTCGACGCGCCAGAGCGGCTCGGGCTTCGCTGCCGCCAAGGGCCAGGTGGTCACCAACGCCCACGTGGTGGCGGGCACCGACACCGTGTTCGTCCACGACGCCCAGGGGCGGCGGCACGAGGCCCGGGTGGTCCTCTTCCGTCCCGAGGAGGATCTGGCCGTGCTGGACGTCGCGAGCCTCGCGGCCCCGGCGCTGCCGATCGGCGGCGCCCCGGCGCAGGGCACCCTGGGGGCCTTCATCGGCCACCCCGGCGGCGGGCCGCTGACGATCGGCCCGGCCGAGGTCCAGGGCACGGCGCTGACCTCCATGAGCTCGATCGACGCCGAGGCCTCCGCCGCACCCGTCGAGGTCCTGCAGTTCGCCGGCGACGTCCAGCAGGGCAATTCGGGCGGGCCCCTGGTGGATGAGGACGGGGCGGTGATCGGCGTGGTGTTCGCCCGCTCGTCGTCCGGACCCGCCGGCTTCGCGGTGAGCACCGAGCAGCTCGACGCCGCGCTGTCCGCGGCGGACGGGGCCGAGCAGGCCGTCTCTACGCAGGACTGCGAGCCCGCCGCGGCGGGCTGAGATCGCCCGTCGCGCCGTGGATGCGGAAGGAGGGGCCGGGAGGAGCCGCACGGCTCCTCCCGGCCCCTCCTTTCGACGGGCTCAGGCCTGCGCTGGGCTCACTTGCCCAGCGAGTCCACGATCTGGTCCATGACCGTCTGATCGGCCAGGGTCGAGACGTCGCCGACCGGGCGATCCTCGGCGACGTCCTTGAGCAGACGGCGCATGATCTTGCCGGAGCGCGTCTTGGGCAGCTCGGGGACGATCAGCACGCGCTTGGGCTTGGCGATCGGGGAGATCTCCTTGCCCACGTGCGCCCGCAGCTCCTCGGACAGCTCGTCCTTGGGCCGGTTCTCGTCCACGGCGTCGTCGGTGAGGATCGCGAAGGCGACCACGGCCTGCCCGGTCGTCTCATCCGCGGCGCCCACCACGGCGGCCTCGGCCACCGACGTGTGCGACACCAGCGCGGACTCGATCTCCGAGGTCGACAGGCGGTGCCCGGAGACGTTCATGACGTCGTCCACGCGGCCCAGGACCCAGATGTCGCCGTCCTCGTCGAAGCGGGCGCCGTCGCCGGCGAAGTACATGCCCTCGAAGCGCGACCAGTAGGTGTCGATGAAGCGCTGGTCATCGCCCCAGATGGTGCGCATCATGGACGGCCACGGCTCGCGCACCACGAGGAAGCCCTGCTCGCCCTTGCCGACGCTCGCGCCCGACTCATCGACCACGTCCAGGCTGATGCCCGGCAGCGGGGTCTGCGCCGAGCCCGGCTTGGCCACGGTGACGCCCGGCAGCGGCGTCATCATGTGCGCGCCGGTCTCGGTCTGCCACCAGGTGTCCACGATCGGGCAGCGGCCGCCGCCGATGTGCTCGTGGAACCAGGCCCAGGCCTCCGGATTGATGGCCTCGCCCACGGTGCCCAGCAGGCGCAGCGAGGAGAGGTCGTACTCGGCCGGGATGTCCTCGCCCCACTTCATCATGGTGCGGATCGCGGTCGGCGAGGTGTACAGCGTGGTCACGCCGTACTTCTGCACGATCTCCCAGAAGCGGCCGCGGTGCGGCGAGTCCGGGGTGCCCTCGTAGATGACCTGGGTGGCGCCCATGACCAGCGGACCGTAGGCCACGTAGGAGTGCCCCGTGACCCAGCCGACGTCGGCGGTGCACCAGAAGACGTCGGTCTCCGGCTTGAGGTCGAAGGTCGCCTTCATGGAGAACGCGCCCTGGGTCAGGTAGCCCCCGGTCGTGTGCAGCACGCCCTTGGGCTTTCCGGTGGTGCCCGAGGTGTAGAGGATGAACAGCGGGTCCTCCGCGCTCATGGCCTCCGGCTCGTGCTCGGCGGACTGGTCGTCGACCAGGTCGTGCCACCAGTGGTCGCGGCCCTCGGTCCACTCGACGTCCTCGCCGTTGCGCTTGACCACCAGCACGTTCTCGACGGTGGGGGCGCCCTTGGACAGGGCCTCGTCGACGACCGGCTTGATCTTCGAGGGCTTGCCGCGGCGGTAGGAGCCGTCCACGGTGATCACGAGCTTGGCCTCGCCGTCCTCCATGCGCGAGCGCACGGCGTCGGCGGAGAAGCCGCCGAAGACCACCGAGTGGATTGCGCCGATCCGGGCGCAGGCCAGCATGGAGATCACGGCCTCCGGGACCATGGGCATGTAGATGCCCACGCGATCTCCCTTGGCGATGCCCAGCGAGAGCAGCGCGTTGGCGGCCTTGGAGACCTCGTCCTTGAGCTCGGCGTAGGTGTAGGTGCGCTCGTCGCCGGGCTCGCCCTCGAAGAGCAGGGCCGTGCGGTCGCCGTTGCCGGCTTCCACGTGCCGGTCGACGGCGTTGTAGGCGGCGTTGAGGGTGCCGTCGGCGAACCACTTGGCGAACGGCGGGTTCGACCAGTCCAGGGTCTCGGTGAAGTCCTGGGACCAGCTCAGCAGCTCGCGGGCCTGCCGAGCCCAGAACTCCGGCCCCTCTGCGGCTGCACGGTCGTAGACCTCTGCGCCGAAGTTCGCCTGAGCCGCGAACTCCTCTGACGGGGCGAAGGTCGGCTTCTGCTGCTGATCGGTCATCTGCTGCATCTCCAGTCCGGTGTGCGGTGTGTCACTGTCGTCTGCCTCGAGAGTAGTTCACCCTCCGAGCCACCTCCAATGCGGGCGGGCCGCACGCGGCGGAGGGCGTCGTGGGCCCCGCGTAGCATCGGGGCCATGACCCAGCCCGAGCCCACTGCGGACCCAGCCCAGCCCAGCGCGGGGCCGGTCAGCGACCTCAGCGCCGAGCACGGGCAGCACCCGCTGCACCGCCGTCAGGGCGGGCCGGTGCCGGATCATGTGCGGATCGTCGATCCGGCCAAGGCCCGCGCCGGTGCGGCCCGCCGTGCGCGCACGGGCAGGGCGGAGACCCCGCTGGCGCTCAAGCGCCGCGCTCGCCGGATCAACCAGGAGCTCGGACGGGCCTATCCGTATGCGGTGGCCGAGCTGGACTTCGACAGCCCCTGGCAGCTGCTCGTGGCCACTGTGCTCTCCGCGCAGACCACCGACGTCCGCGTCAACGCGACCACCCCGGCGCTGTTCGAGCGCTGGCCGGATCCGCGCGGGCTGGCAGAGGCCGAGCGCACGGAGGTCGAGGAGATGCTGCGGCCCCTGGGCTTCTACCGCTCCAAGGCCCGCTCCGCGCAGGGGCTGGCCCAGGCGATCGAGGACGAGCACGACGGACAGGTGCCGGGCCGGCTCGAGGATCTCGTGAAGCTGCCGGGGGTCGGGCGCAAGACCGCCAACGTGGTGCTCGGCAACGCGTTCGACGTCCCCGGCATCACGGTGGACACGCACTTCGGCCGACTGGCCCGCCGCTTCGGCTGGACCGGTCAGGAGGATCCGGTCAAGGTCGAGCACGAGGTGGGGGCGCTGTTCGAGCCCGAGAACTGGACGGATCTCTCGCACCGGCTCGTCTACCACGGCCGCCGGATCTGCCATGCCAAGCGCCCTGCCTGCGGAGTCTGCCCGGTGGCGGATCTGTGCCCCTCCTACGGGTTGGGCCCGGTCGAGCAGGAGGCCGCCGCGCAGCTGCTGGCCTACGAGTTCAAGCCCGGGCGCGAGGACCTGCTCGCCGGGTACATGGAGGGCCGGACGCGCCGCGAGCTGCGCGCGGCCGGGCACGGGCTGAGCGCATGAGCGCCCGCGAGCAGCTGCTGGGCGCCGTGGCCTCCCTGCGGGAGCAGGGTCCGCTGCGCATCGACGTCCTCAAGCACCGGACCACGCCGCGGGAATCTGCGGTGCTGATCCTCGTGGGCGTGCTCGACGACGTGGCCGCCGAGTCGGACGGGCCCGCCCCCGACGGCCCCGCGGCCGATCTGGACCTGCTGCTGATCCAGCGCGCCGCCACCCTGCGCGCGCATCCCGGCCAGGTGGCCTTCCCCGGAGGGCGGCTGGATCCCGAGGACGGCGACCCCGAGGACCCGGACGACGTCCTGCAGCTGCCCGGCGGGCCGGTCGCAGCCGCCTACGTGCGCGCGGCGCTGCGCGAGGCGCAGGAGGAGACGGGGCTGGATCCGTCCGGGATCGAGATCCTGGGCGCACTGCCCAAGGCGCCGGTGCCGGTCTCCGGGCACGACGTCACCCCGGTCGTCGGCTGGTGGACGCGGCCCTCGGCCGTGGACGTGGTGGATCACGCGGAGTCATCGCTCGTCTTCCGGGTTCCGGTGCTGGATCTGGTGGATCCTGACCGCCGCCACACCGCCGAGGTCACGCGCGAGGGGGCGAACCGGCCCACGCTGCGCCACCGCTCGCCGGCCTTCCGCGTGCCCCGGCAGATCACTGACCCGGTGGGCGGCGCGGACGAGGTGGTCGTGTGGGGCTTCACCGGGATCCTGCTGGACCGGGTGCTCGAGGCAGCCGGCTGGGCTCGCCCCTGGCCGAAAGACGACGGCCGTCCCGCGCCGCTGGGCTGAGCGGGACCGTCGTCACTTGGCCTGGTCGTAGCTCTCCACGACCGCCACGGTCACCGGGAACTCGACCGGCACCCGGCCGAAGACGATCCCGGTGGCCTGCTCGGCGCACTCGCGCACCAGATCGGCCACCTCCTCGGCGTGCTCGGCGGAGGAGTCCACCATGATCTCGTCGTGCAGGAAGAAGACCAGGGCGGCGTCCAGGCCGCGGCGATGCAGCTGCGCGCGCACGCAGCCCATCCAGGCCATGGCCCATTCGGCCGCTGAGCCCTGGACCACGAAGTTGCGCGTGAACCGCCCCTGCGACCTGCGCAGCTGGGCTGCGCGGCGCTCGTCCTCGGCGCTGGCCGTGCGGGCCACGGCCTCCTGCCAGCGCTGATCGGGCTGCGGCGACCAGCGCCCGAGCCAGGTGCAGACCTGGGAGCCGTCCTCGCCCACGCGGGCGGCGTGCTCCACGAAGGCCACGGCCTGCGGGAACAGCCGGGCAAGCTGGGGCATGAGCCTGCCGGACTCGCCGCTCGTGGCTCCGTACATGGCGCCGAGCAGAGCGACCTTGGCGTGATCGCGCTGGGTGAGTCCCGTCCCGGAGTCCCGGCCGCGCTCGGCGATCGAGAGGTAGAGGTCGCGACCGCGAGAGGCATCGGCCAGGGCGTCGTCGCGGGCGAGCACGGCCAGGACGCGGGGCTCGAGCTGGGCGGCGTCGGCGACCACCAGTCGACGATCCGGGCCCGGCCGCACGGCCGAGCGGATCACCTTGGGGATCTGCAGGGCCCCGCCGCCGCGTGCGGCCCAGCGCCCGGTGACCACGCCGCCCACCACGTACTCGGCGCGGAAGCGGTCATCGCGCACCCAGGATTCGAGCCACTGCCAGCCGCTGGCCGTGAGCAGCCGGGAGAGCTTCTTGTACTCCAGCACGGGGGCGACCAGCTGCTCGCGGCGAAAGCGCTCCCCGGGTGAGGAGACCGGTGCGGCCTGGACCCAGCCGGTGAGCTCCCACTGGCTCGTGGAGCTGACGTTGAGCCCCGCACCGCGCAGCGCCCGCAGCAGGGACTGGGGGGAATCCGGGTTCAGCTCGGCGGCGCCCAGCACCCGGCGGACCCGCTGGACGGCCTCCTCCATGCGGGCCGGACGATGTCCGAGCGCGGGCTGCGGGCCCAGCGCCTCGACGAGCAGGCGGCGATGGACCTCTGCGTCCCAGGGGATCCCGATCCGGTGCATGTCCGCGGCCAGCAGCGCCCCGGCGGATTCGAGCCCGCAGAGCAGACGCAGCTTCCCGGGGGAGCGGGAGCCCTCGATCGCGGCCAGCTGGGCGCGCAGCTCCTCGATGGCTGCAGAGAGCCGCTCGGCGCCCCCCGCGTCCGAGTCCGGGGCAGCCATGCCTTCCGGGGCATCGTCGAAGAGGCCCATCTGGCCCTCGCCGGGACCGTTCCACACGGAGCGCGGCGGGGGCTCGGGGGCGATCCCCGGGTGCTCGTGGGCCGCCAGAGGCTCGAGCACCGGCGAGTAGTCCACCCGTGCGGCCGGTGCGCTCGCCGCGTTGGAGAGGATCGCCGAGACCAGTCGGAGGTCGTGCAGGTGCGGCAGCGGCACGGCCGGATCCGCGGCCAGCAGCCCGGGCAGGATCAGCGGCGAGCGCTCGAGGACCCAGCGCGGGCTGCGGCCGGTCTCCGTCCGGCACCGGGCGTCCTGGTCGTGGATGAAGGCGGCGAGCCCCGTGGAGTCCAGCTGCTGCGGGGCGCTGAGGGGCCGGGTGAGGTCGTCGAGGACCTGCGCCCAGTGGACGGCCGAGGTTCTCGCGCCTGCGAGCCCTGTGGTCGCGGCGCGCGGATCCGGGGCGGTCACGACGATCAGCACTTCGGCATTCTCGCCGTCGGCACCGACAGCACAGGCGCCCCTGACCCCCGCCCGTGCGCGAGAGCCTCCACAGGCCATGCATCGGCGGCAGCGCCCCGCCAGGGCGTGCTCGGATCCGCGACTGCCGTCCCGAGGGGGCCGCCGGCGGCGCATCGTTCGGGGCATGACAGCACAGCACCTGCCCCAGGAGCCGCGGATCGAGCGGCGGCGACGCCCCTCCGGGCGGCGCGCCGCCGCCCTCGACCTGACGGCGCGAGCGGACCGCGAGGCCGAGCGGCAGACGGATCTCGACGCGGTCGTCGCGGACCGGGAGCTCGAGCGAGCGGGCTCGCTGCCCGGGCTGCCTCAGGCCGCGGGTGATCCGGTGATCAGTGCGAGCGCTGCGGTGCCGCCTCCGGCATCCGCGCTGCGTGCGACGGCCGAGACGACGGCTGCGGACCCCCGCGCGGTCGCTGCGCCCGGGGCGGAGAGGGCTCCTTCGGGCCTCGTGCTCGAGGGGCCCGGTCGGCGCGTGGTGCTGATCAGCGCGGACGCCGGCCTGGTCCAGGAGATGACCGCGGTCTGCGCTGCCGCCGAGGCGCGCCTGAGCCGCGCTCGCGGGCTCGAGCCCGGACAGCTGGAGGAGGCGGCGGCGGAATCGACCGAGCTGATCCTGCTGGATGCCCGCAGCCTCCGCGCCGCCGAGGTGAGCTCAGGGACGCTGCCGGCTCCGGCGGTGCTGCTGGGGACGGCCGAGGACGAGGACCTGTGGGAGCTGGCCTCCCGCGTGGGCGAGTGCACCGTGGCCGTGCTGCCGGCGGCCGAGCCGTGGCTGGCCGACCGGCTGGCGGATGTGCACGCGGACGCGGCACGCATGAGCGCAGGGGTGCTGGGCGTCATGGGCGCTGCGGGAGGAGCGGGCGCCTCGACCCTGTCCTGCTGGCTGGCGGCCTCGGCAGCTCAGGAGCACGACGTCGTGCTGGTGGACGGCGACCCCGACAGCTGCGGCATCGATCTGCTGCTGGGCACCGAGCTGCTCGGCGGGCTGCGCTGGCCGGATCTGGTGGGATCCCACGGGGCGCTGAGCTCGCAGCGGCTGTGGGAGGTGCTGCCGGACATCGAGGGCCTGGAGTCGCTCCGGTGGCTGTCCTGGGATCGTCGCGAGCCCGTGCAGGCGCCGGTGCCCGAGGTGCTGCGCACGCTGCGCCGTGCGTGCGACGTGGTCGTGCTCGACCTCGGCCGAGGCACCGAACGATCGTTCCGGATGGCCGGTCAGTGCGATGCCGTGCTGGTGGTCGTGCCGCGCACCCTCCGGGGGATGATCTGCGCCCTCCGTGTCGGACAGGGCCTCGGCGGGATCCCCGTCGAGTACGTCCTGGCCGGACCGGCCATCTCCGATGTCTCCGCCGACGGCGCTGCCGAGCACCTGGGCGTCCGTCCACTGGGGGCGCTGCCCTTCGATGCGCGGGTCGCGGAGGCCTGCGAGGTCCGCGATCTGCTGCCCCGCGGGCGCAGGCGACGCCACGCCGAGACGGCGGCTGCCCTGTGGGAGCAGCTCGATGAGCTGCACGGCCTGCTGGCCGAGGACGTCGCCTCCGCGGCCGGCACTGGATTGGGGCGGCGGGCATGAGCGCCCAGACGACGACGCCGTCGAGCCTCCGCGGCACGAGCGGCGCAGACCTGGACCCGCAGCTGCTGCACGAGGTCCGCGAGGCGCTGCTCAGCGACGGCGGCAGCGTGGACGACGAGCGGATCGCCCGTGCCGTGCGCGAGTCCGGCCATGCCCTCAGCGCCGCAGGGACCCTGCACGCCGTGCGCAGGATCCGCGCCGAGCTGACCGGGCTGGGCGCCCTGCAGGCCATGCTGCCCGCCGAGGGGCTCACCGACGTGTGGATCAACGGCCACCGCGAGGTCTGGTGGGAGGCCGGTGCCGGGCCCGTGCGGGTCAAGTCCCCCTTCCGCAGCGAGGAGGAGGTGCGCGCACTGGCCGTGCGCCTGATCGCCTCGGCCGGGCGGCGTCTGGACGACGCCCACCCCTGCGCCGACGTCCAGACCGACGACGGCATCCGCGTCCATGCAGTGCTGCCACCGATCTCCACGGGAGGCACGCTGCTGTCCGTGCGCTTCCGGCACCGCGCCGTGCTCAGCGTGAACGACCTGGTGGCCTCCGGGACCCTGCTCCCCGAGATCCTGGAGCTGCTGCTGGCCGCCACAGCCGGCGGGGCGAACCTGCTGGTCACCGGCTCGACCGGATCCGGCAAGACCACGGTGCTCAACGCGCTGCTGTCGGCCTGCCCCGTCGGCGAGCGGATCGTGCTGATCGAGGATGCCGCCGAGCTGCGCCCCGAGCACCCGCACGTGATCGGCCTGCAGTCCCGGCATGCGAACGTCGAGGGCGCCGGTGCGGTGGATCTGGTCGAGCTGGTGCGGCAGTCGCTGCGCATGCGCCCGGACCGGATCGTGATCGGGGAGTGCCGCGGGGCCGAGGTCCGGGAGCTGCTCACCGCGCTGAACACGGGGCACAGCGGGGCGGGGACCGTCCACGCGAACTCCGCCGATGCCGTGCCGGCTCGCCTGGCAGCGCTCGGAGCCCTCGGAGGGATGTCCCCGGAGGCGGTGGCCCTGCAGGCCGGCTCGGCCCTGGACCTGGTGATCCACCTGGACCGCGAGGGCGGTCGGCGGATCCTGCGCACCGTCTCGCTTCTGCAGGAGCACCAGGGGGCGCTGCGCATGGTCCCGGCCTTCGAGCAGACGCCGCAGGGTCCATCCTTCGGCCCAGGCTGGTCGGAGTTCGCGGCGCTGGCCGCGCGCAGTCCCGGGCAGGCCGGCTCATGAGCGCGTTCGCGGCCATCTGCGCCCTGCTCCTCGGGGCCGCGGTGCTGCTGTGGCTCCCGCGGCAGCTGCCGGCGCACCTCGGTGTCCTCGGGAGCGCCGCAGCTGCTGAACCGGTGCCGGCGGGGGCCACCGGGATCGAGTCCCTGCTTCGGCGGCTGCGCCGACGCGATGCCGCCGCTGAGGCCGGCGAGTGGGTCGATTGGATCCGGCAGCTGGCCGCTCTGGTCAGGGCGGGGCAGACCCCGTCGGCGGTCTTCTCCGTCAGCGCGCAGACCGCCGCCCAGGCGGTAGCGCCCAGCCGGTCGATCCGTGCTCAGGAGCGGATCAGCCGCAGCGTCGCCGCAGCCGCCTCCCTCGGACGCGGTCCGGGCGAGACGCTGCGGGCCCAGGCGGCCGCTGCGGGCCGAGGCCGCAGCCGGCTCGAGCGCACACGGGTCTCCGTGCTGCGGGATCTGGCCCGGTGCTGGGAGGTCTCCGAGCGCACCGGAGCGCCCCTGGCCTCGCTGCTGGAGGGCGTGGCCGAAGCCGCGGAGGCCGACCTGGATGCCGATGCCGCCCGCGAGACCGCCCTGGCGGGGGTCAAGGCCACCGTGCGGATCCTGTCCTGGCTGCCGGTGCTCGCCCTGGGGCTCGGGATGCTGATCGGCGCCGACCCGGTGCGCACGCTGCTGACCACACCCTGGGGCATCACCGCCGGCGTGCTCGGTGCGGTCCTGACGATCGTCGGGCGGGTGTGGACCCGCCGGATGGTCCACCAGGCAGAGGCCGCCTCCGGGCACCGGGCAGCGCCTGCTGCGGCACAGGGGAGGCGGCGGCCATGACCGATCCGCAGACCCTGCGCGGCGCGGCGCTGATCGCGTTCCTGGTCCTGGGAGCGCTGATCGTCTCGGGGATCGCGCCGCTGCCCGGCAGGAGCCGTCCCTCAAGCGGGTTGCCCGGAGCCTCGAGGGCCGCTGCGGCGGCCGAGGCGGAGGCGCCCGTCGGGACCGAGGCTGCCGCAGGCGTCTCCGCCGGGGTCCTGATCGAGCTCGTCGCCTCGATGCTCGAGTCGGGCGTCCCGGTCTCCAGGGCCCTGGAGGTGCTGGCCGGCACGGACTCCGGAGCCGTCGGGCAGGCGCTTCGCTGCGTGGCCACCGCACTCGGGCTGGGGCTGTCGTGGCAGCAGGCCTGGTCGGCAGCCGGGGAGGTTCCGCCCCAGGTCCAGGACCTGCGCTCGGCGCTGACCTTCGCGGCCGTCTCCGGGGCGCCGTCGGCCTCGGCCCTGCGGGCGGCCTCCGCTCAGGTCCGGCGCTCGGAGCACCGCCGGGCGGAGGCGGCGGCCGAGCGGCTGTCCGTGCACCTCATGGTCCCGCTGGGGCTGTGCTCCCTGCCGGCCTTCGTGTGCTGGGGCATCGTCCCGGTGCTCATCGGGCTCGTGCCCGACCTGCTCGGATGAGCGACGCCGTCGCAGCCGCGGCGGCCCATGAGCCCCGGTCGGACGACCGTCCGCCCGGTCCAGGAGCCCCTTCCCGGGGCCCGAATGAGAGAGAGGGACATCATGTCCGTCATCACCCGCACCACCGCCCCCGCCTCGCTCGAGCCGTCGGAGGAGATCGTCACCGCCCTGCAGCCGTCCGGGACCGTCGAGCCCGGTCGAGAGCTCAGCGCACAGGATCCGGACCTCGGCGCCTCCACGGTGGAGTACGCCATCATCCTCTTGGCCGCCGCCGCCTTCGGAGGCGTCATGGCGGCGGTCCTCGCCTCCGATGCCGTCTCCGACCTGCTGCTCAAGATCGTCGAGAAGGCGCTCGCCATCTGATCGCCGGGAGGATCCGCGCTCTCCGCGCGCGGATCCTCCCGGCCCTGGCCCGGTCGGCCCGGTGCCGCGCGCACCGGGCCGACCGACGACGACCGGAACGAGAGGACATCGCCATGAACAGCATCCGCGCAGCGCTCGCCCGCCGCACACGGCCACGGCACCGCCACAGCAGCAGCGCCCGGGACGAGGGCGCCGTGACCGTCGAGACCGCCATCGTCCTGCCCTCGATCGTCCTGCTGCTGGCCGTGCTCCTTGCCTGCGGCGGCGCGGCCATGCTGCAGGTGCGCGCCGAGGAGGCGGCGGGAGCCGCCGCCCGCGTGATGGCCCGCGGGGAATCCGCCGCCGACGCCCAGCGGGAGGCCGAGGCCATCGCCGGCGACGACGCCGTGGTCTCCGTGCAGCGCGACGACGACCGGGCCACCGCAGCCGTGCGGCTTCCCGCTCCCGGGGTCCTGGGGCGCTGGGAGTCGCTCGAGGTATCGGCCGAGGCCACGACGTTCAGCGAGGAGGTGATCGTCGATGTGGGCTGAGGGCGGCGGGCTCGACCCCGGGATCCTGGGCGACGATCCCGACGGATCCGCGTGGGATCGGCGGCATCATCCCGACCTCGGTGCGGGGACGGTCTTCGGACTGATCCTCGCCCTGGTCGCCGTCTTCCTGATCATCGCGGCGCTGGGAGTGGGGCAGGCCGCGATCCTGACCCATCGCGCCGGCAACGCCGCCGACCTCTCGGCGCTGGCCGCCGCCGACACCGCCCGCGGTCTGCGGATCGGGCAGCCCTGCGAGGTCGCCGCCGAGCTGGCCGAGCTCAACGGCGCGGAGGTTCTCGACTGCGCGGTCGTGGGTCCCGAGGCCACCACGGTCGACGTGGAGGTGGGCATCGACCTGCCGCCGTCGCTGTCGGTCTTCGGTCAGGCCCATGGCCGAAGCCGCGCAGGGGCGCCGGAGGACAGCCCCTTCTCATGAGGCGAGCGGGGCGTCCCTGCGCGGGGCAGCCGCCGGGTGTCCTGACAGCTCCGCCTGCAGCTGCCGGCGGTCGTCGCCGTGAGGGCCCTCAGCGCAGCCGGAAGGCTCGGAAGGCCTCGGCGGCCTCCACGCCGAGCTCGCGGCCGGCCTCCGCGGTGACTCCGGTGATCAGCTCGCGCGGGGCGGGGTGGCCCGGCAGATCCGCCAGGTACTCGCGGTGCTGCTCGAGCGAGGCGATCCCGCGCTCCAGGGGCTCGCCGCTGACGTCCACCGCGTGGGTGGGCTCGTCGGAGCCGGAGACCAGCAGCCACGTGGCGCCCCACGGCTCGAGGCCCTCCTGCTCGGCGAGCTCGCGGAAGACCCACCGGTTGTCGGCATCGCGCACGGCATCAGCGGCGGCGAGTCCGGCCACGCGGTGATCTGCCATGGACAGCCCCCACGGCACCACGTCAGCCCAGGTCATGGTCACCACCGCATCCGGGCGCACGCGGCGGATGTGCCGGGCGATGTCCCGGCGCAGCTCGAGCGAGGGCTCCAGGTGGCCGTCGGGGTGATCGAGGATCGTCAGGTCCGTGACGCCCACCTCCGCGCAGGCGCGGGCCTGCTCCTGGGCGCGCAGCGGGCCGGTCTCGGCGGGATCGCGCTGCATCCCGGCCTCGCCACTGGTCAGCAGCAGGTAGGAGACCTCCACACCGCGGGCGACCCAGCTGGCCACGGCGGCAGAGACCCCGTACTCGAGGTCATCGGGATGGGCCACCACGCACAGCACGCGGCGGAGGTCCTCATCGGGCAGCAGCTCCATGGCGCATCCGCTCCTCTTCCAGAATCGATTCGGGCCCCCAGTCTGGCACCGGCAGCGGGGCCAGGTCTCGCGCTCGCAGGGATCGCGGGGCGCAGCGCCGGATCAGTCCTGCGGATCGGCCACCGGCGCGGCCTTGAGCAGGGCGTCGAGCAGCCGCACCGCCGCCTGCTTGTCCAGCGGCTGATTCCGGTTGCCGCACTTGGGCGACTGGACGCACGACGGGCACCCGGCCTCGCACCCGCAAGCCGTGATGGCGTCCCGGGTGGCCTGCAGCCACCGCCGGGCGACGTCGTAGCCGCGCTCGGCGAATCCCGCGCCGCCGGGGTGGCCGTCGTGCACGAAGATCGTGGGCAGCTCGGTGTCGGCGTGCAGCGCGGTGGACAGCCCGCCGACGTCCCACCGGTCGCAGGTGGCCAGCAGCGGCAGGAGCCCGATCATCGCGTGTTCGGCGGCGTGCAGCGCTCCCGGCAGATCCGGCTCCTCGATGCCGGCGGCCGCCAGCTCCGATCCCGGCGCGGTGAACCAGACCCCGCGTGTGCGCAGGTCGGTGGGAGGCAGGTCGAGCGGCTCCTCGCCGAGCACCTCGTTGCCGGGCACGGCCTTGCGCTGAAAGGACACGACCTGCGAGGTCACCTGCACCTGCCCGAAGCGCACGGTCACCGGGCCCCACTGCTGGCTGCGCTCCTCCTCGATCACGGACACGGTGGTGACCTCGCGAGCCGAGGTCCAGAAGTCGGGCTGGGCGCGGGTCACCGAGACCAGGTGATGCTCCAGATCCAGGCCATCGACCAGGTACGACCTGCCCTGGTGGACGTACACGGCCCCGGGATGGGTCTGCTGATGGGCCTGGGACGTGCCGATCGAGCCGAGCAGCTGGCCGGTGTCCGTCTCGATGATCTGCAGGGGCCCGCCGCCGTCGCCGCGGATCGAGACCATGCCCGCCGGGTCCTCTGCATGGGTCCAGAACCAGCCGGTGGGACGACGACGCAGGCGCCCGGCCTGTTCGAGAGCCGCCACGATCACGGGGGCGCCGGGGCCGAAGAGCTCGAGCTCCTGGGGCCGCAGCGGCGTCTCGGCGGCGGCGGCGCACAGGTGCGGAGCCAGCACGTAGGGGTTGCCGGGGTCGAAGACCGTGGCCTCGAGGGGATCGTCGAACAGCGCCTCGTGATGGTTGACCAGATAGGTGTCCAGAGGGTCCTCGCGGGCGATGAACGCCGCCAGCGCGTCCTGCCCGGCGCGGCCGGCGCGGCCGATCTGCTGGAAGAACGAGCTGCGCGTGCCGGGCCATCCGGCCACCAGCACGGCGTCGAGCCCGGCGATGTCGATGCCGAGCTCGAGCGCGGACGTCGAGGACAGCCCGAGCAGCCGTCCGTCGCGCAGCTGCTGCTCGATCTCGCGGCGCTCCTCGGGGAGGTAGCCGGAGCGGTAGGCGGCCACGCGGTGGGCCAGGCCGGGCTCGACCTCCTCGAGCTGGCGGTGGGCGATCTGCGCGATCGTCTCCGAGCCGCGGCGCGAGCCCACGAATGCCAGGGTGCGGACTTGGCGCAGCACCAGGTCGGTGAGCATCTCGGCGGCCTCGACCACGGCGCTGCGCCGCACGGGTGCGCCGTTCTCGCCCTCGGCCCCGGACTGCTCGGGCTCCCACAGCACGACCGTGACCGGTCCATGGGGTGAAGTGTCCTCGCGGATCGCGGTGACCTCCTCGCTCGGAGCCCCGATCAGCCGGGCGAACGAGTCCTGCGGTCGCGCCGAGGTGGCCGAGGCGCCGATGAACACGGGAGCGGCGCCGTAGAGCGCGGCGACCCGCTGAAGCCGGCGCAGCACCACGGCCACGTGGGAGCCGAACACGCCGCGGTAGACGTGGGCCTCGTCGACGATCACCCAGCGCAGCCGGCGCAGGAATCGCGACCACTGCTGGTGGTTGGGCAGCACGCCTGCATGGAGCATGTCCGGATTGCACAGCACGGCATCGGCGTGATCGCGGATCCAGCGCCGCTCGGAGACGGGGGTGTCGCCGTCGTAGGTTCTCGCGCGCACGTCCAGGCCGGCGCCGTCGGGCCCGCCGCCGCGGCGGATGAGCCCCTCGAGAGCGCTGAGCTGATCGGCGGCCAGGGCCTTGGTGGGGGAGAGGTAGAGCGCGGTGGCCTCGTCGGGGTGCTGGAGCCTGCCCGGTGCCCTGCGCGCGGCCAGCCGCCCGCGGTGCAGATCGGAGAGCACGGGCGCCTGATAGGCCAGCGATTTGCCGGAGGCCGTTCCGGTGGCCACGATGACGTGGCTCTCGCCGGCCGCGCGGATGGCCCGGGCCTGATGGGCGTAGGGCTTGTCGATGCCCATGGCGCCGTAGGCCGCCACCACATCGGGGTGGATCGTCTCCGGCCACGCAGCGGTCTCGGCCTCGCGTCCCGGCAGCTCGCGGACATGGCGCACCTGCTCGGGGTCGGCGCCGCGACCGAGCAGCGGGAGCAGGGGATGGGGCTCGTGCATCCGCGCATTGTCCCACCGCGGCAGGCCGGCGTCAGCGCACCGGTCCGGTGCGCGCACGCCGCGCGCTCGTGGGGACGACGACGGGCTCAGCGGGACCCGCGGCAGAAACCCCGGGCAAGTCCTCGCCGCAGCCGGGGACCGAGGACCACCATGGGGACATGGACAAGGACATCCTCCACCCCGACCCCCTGCCCGAGCAGGATGAGCAGCCGGCACAGGCCCCGGCCGAGCCGCTGAGCGAGCAGCAGTGCTGGCAGCTGCTGGGTCAGAGCCGCTTCGGCCGTCTGGGCACCCGCGACGGCGATGAGATCGAGATCACCCCGGTGAACTTCATCGCTGATGAGGGCAAGCTCTACTTCCGCTCGGCCCGCGGCTCCAAGCTGCTGCGCCTGAGCCTGTACTCGCAGGTCGCCTTCGAGGTCGATCATGTGACCGGCGGACGGGCATGGTCCGTGATCGTGCGCGGACATGCCCGCACCCTCACCGATCCCCAGGAGCTCGAGCGCTTCGAGCGCCTCGGGCTGCGCCCATGGCTGGACACGGAGAAGCTCGAGGTCGTGGAGATCGCGCCGTACAAGGTCACGGGCCGGCGCTTCAGCCTGCAGGGCTGAGCCGCCCGTCGCCCGTCGGCGGCCACCGGTCGGCTGCCCGGCTAGCCTGGTGCGGTGACTGTCGAACGCATCCTGCTCCACTACCGGATCGTCGCCCTGCCGGATCCGCAGGCGATCGCGCTGTGGCAGGAGGCCCTGTGCGAGCGATGGGGCCTGCGCGGGCGCATCATCGTCTCCCCGCAGGGTCTCAACGGCACGGTCGGCGGGGAGGTCGGCGCTCTCAAGCAGTACGCCAAGGCCACCCGGCGCCATCCCGGCTTCCGCGACCTCGAGCTCAAGTGGTCGGACGGCTCGGCCGCGGACTTCCCGCGGCTGTCGGTGAAGGTGCGCCGAGAGCTCGTGGGCTTCGGCGCCCCCGACGAGGTCGCCGTGGACGAGCAGGGCGTGGTCGACGGCGGCGTGCGCGTGAGCCCGCAGCAGCTCGATGACATGGCCGCTCAGCGCGAGGACCTGGTGCTCTTCGACGGCCGGAACGCCTGGGAGGCCCGGATCGGGCGCTTCCAGGGAGCCGTGGTCCCGGACGCGGAGACCAGTCGCGACTTCGCCGCCGAGCTCGACTCCGGGGCCTACGACCACCTGAAGGACCGTCCCGTGGTCACCTACTGCACCGGCGGGATCCGCTGCGAGTTCCTCTCGGCCATGATGCGCCGCCGCGGCTTCCGCGAGGTCTACCAGCTCGACGGCGGCATCGTGCGCTACGGCGAGGCCCGCGGCGATGCCGGGCTGTGGCAGGGCTCCCTGGCCGTGTTCGACGACCGCGGGGCCCTCGAGTTCTCCGAGGACGCCGCCGTGATCGGGCAGTGCGACCTCTGCGGCGCCGACGCCCGGCGCTTCGAGAACTGCGCCCGATCCCGCTGCCACCGTCGCCTGCTGATGTGCGAGGACCACCGGGCCGCTCACCGCGACGGCCCGGGCCTGCGCTGCCCCGATGGCTGCCGGGATGCCCGCACCGGCGCCCCTCTGCCGCCCGAGGCCGACTCCGGGCAGAGCTCCTCCACACCGGCTGCGGCCCCCGAGACCGGGGACGCCCGCCCGACCGATCCGTCGACCAGCACCCAGGAGGGCGCATGAGCACGGGAGCGCACGAGACCGCCCGCACCCCCGACTTCGCGGATGTCCCGGAGGCGCCCCGCTCGGATGACCCCGCGCTGCTGGCCCGCCTGGGGCTGGCTCTCGAGGACGCTGGCTTCCGCGCCGAGCGGATCGCCGAGCTGCTGGGGACGGAGGCCGCAGATGCCCTGGCCCGCGATCAGGCGGTCCCCGCGCTTCGAGTCCTCCGCCGCCTCGAGGCCGCGGCGGAGACGGCGCCGTCGGCCGATCGTCGTCTGGCCGTGCTCGTCGAGCTGCTGCTGCTGGCACGCCCCGTCGGCTCCGGTGATCTCGAGGCGGCCCTGCCGGGCATCCGCGTTCAGGACCTCGAGCACCTCCGGCTGGTGGAGGCCGCGCACGGGCAGGTCCGCAGCCTGGTGGACCTGGATGTCCACCAGGCGGACGACGGCTTCCACCTGTGGATCGCCTCCGACCACAGCGCGTTCCAGCGCCCGGGCGCGCCGCTGCGCCGTGACCATGTGCTGGGCGTCGGAGGCGCCTCGCAGACCCTCGTGCAGATCACGGACCCGCGCCCGGCGGCCGTCGCGCTCGATCTGGGCACCGGCTGCGGCGTGCAGAGCTTCCACCTGCTGCGCCGGGTCGATCGCGTGGTCGCCACCGACCTGTCCGAGCGCGCCCTGGCCTTCGCCCGGTTCAACCTGGTGCTCAACGCCCAGGCCCTGCGCCTGGACCCCTGGGACCTCGAACGGCGCATCGAGCTGCGGCAGGGCTCGCTGCTCGAGCCTGTCGCGGGCGAGTCCTTCGACCTGGTCGTGTCCAACCCGCCGTTCGTGATCACCCCGCGCACGCCCGGCGAGGACGCGTCCTCCCGCTACACCTACCGCGACGGCGGCAGGGAGGGCGACGCCCTCGTGGCCGAGCTGCTCGGCGATCTGGGATCCGTGCTCGCCCCGGGTGGCAGCGCGCACCTGCTGGGCAACTGGGAGATCCGGGCCGAGGACGTCGAGCGCGGCGGAGGCAGCTTGGAGCGCGCCTGGTCGCGGCGTGTGGAGGGCTGGATCCCTGCGCAGCTGGACGCCTGGGTCATCCAGCGCGAGATCGAGTCCCCGCAGGCCTACGCCGAGACCTGGCTGCGCGATGCCTCCGAGCACCTCGAGCAGCAGCGGTGGGAGAAGGCCTACGCGGCGTACCTGGACGACTTCGAGGCCCGCGGGGTCGCCGGCGTCGGCTTCGGGTGGGTGCGCTTGGATCGCCCCGCAGCCGGGCGCACGAGCCCCGTCCGCCGCAGGCTCGAGCACATCGGCCACCCGGCTCAGCAGCCGGTCGGCGGCGTGCTTGCAGAGGCCGTGCGGAGGGAGCTCGAGCTGGAGCGCCTGGGCCCGGCCTGGGAGGAGCTGCACCTGGAGGTGCCCGAGCACGTCACCGAGGAGCGCCACGGGCGCCCGGGAGCCGAGGACCCGGCCGTCATCCTCGTCCGGCAGGGCGCCGGCCTGCAGCGCACGGCGGTCCTGACCTCGGCAGCCGCCGGACTGATGGGCGCCTGCGACGGCGAGCTCAGCGTCAGGCAGATCGTCGAGGCCCTGGGCATGCTGCTGGGGTGGGAGGCTCCCGCCGGGCAGCGTTCGCAGGAGGCGCTGGATCTGCTGGCGCAGACCCGCAGCCTGCTGGTCGACGGCTTCCTGGAGCCGGCTGCCGAGGATGCCGCCGCCGAGGACCGCGCCGGGGCCGGCAGGGCCTGATCTGCGCCTACCGCCTCGGCTTCCGAGGTGGGAGGATGGCAGGCATGACTGCAGAGAACCCGTACCGCGACCTGACCCGTGACGAGATGTGGCAGCTGCTCGACGACGAGCCCTTCGGACGCCTGGCCGTGCAGGCCGGCGGCTTCGTCGACATCTTTCCCGTCAACTTCGTGGTCCACGGCAAGAAGCTGTGGTTCCGCACGGCTCCGGGCTCAAAGCTCGCCGCTCTGACCGTCAACGACCAGGTCGCCTTCGAGGCCGATCACCGGGACGAGGACAGGCTGCGCGTCTCCTCGGTCGTGTTGCAGGGCCGGGCTCGCCGCGTGGACGACGCGCAGGAGCGCGAGCTCGCCGAGTCGCTGGGACTGCGCACCTGGGTGCGCAGCTTCAAGCCGGTCTTCGTGGTGATCGAGCCCGATCAGATCCACGGCCGCTCCTTCCCTGTCGGACCCGCGGACGACTCCGAGGACGACGACCAGGACTGACGCCGCAGCGCCTCTGCTCCACCTGCACGGCCCGAGGGGATCCCCCTCGGGCCGTTGTCGTCTGCTGAGGGAGCGGCCGGATCCGCGGACGGCGCCGGCCCGGAGGGTCGGGCGCGACCCCGTGTGTCGGGGGCTGTCCGGCGGCGGCTATATGGTGGGGGCGATCGGACGGGCGAGCGCTCGTCCACCGCAGCCTCCCGGCTCCCGCGCTTCCGGCGCGGAGGATGGCCGGGGTGTCCCCATCCCCTAGGAGCGACCGTGGCCCAGAAGAACCCGGGATCAGGCAGGAGCCTGCTCATCGTCGAGTCCCCCTCGAAGGTGAAGACCATCGCGGGGTACCTGGGCGACGCCTATGAGGTCGATTCCTCCATGGGCCACATCCGGGATCTGGCCCAGCCCTCGGACCTGCCCGCCGAGATGAAGAAGGGTCCCTACGGCAAGTTCGCCGTGGACGTCGAGTCCGGATTCGACCCGTACTACCTGGTCAGCACGGACAAGAAGAAGAAGGTCGCCGAGCTCAAGCGCAAGCTCAAGGACAGCGACGCCCTCTACCTCGCCACGGATGGCGATCGCGAGGGCGAGGCCATCGCGTGGCACCTGCTCGAGGTGCTCAAGCCCAAGGTCCCGGTCTACCGCGTGACCTTCCCCGAGATCACCCGCGAGGCGATCGAGCGCGGCTTCGGCGAGCTGCGGGAGCTGGACAAGGACCTGGTCGACGCCCAGGAGACCCGCCGCGTCCTGGACCGCCTCTACGGCTACGAGATCTCCCCAGTGCTGTGGCGCAAGGTCTCCTCCGGGCTCTCGGCCGGGCGCGTGCAGTCCGTGGCCACCCGCATGGTGGTGCAGCGCGAGCGCGAGCGCATGGCGTTCGTGACCGCCGATCACTGGGACCTGACCGGCGAGTTCGCCCCGGTCTCCGGGCCCGACGCCGGCAGCGCCTTCCAGGCGCGGCTGTCCAGCGTGGACGGGCGCAAGGTCGCCACTGGCCGCGACTTCGACGACCGCGGGCAGCTGCGCAAGCCGGAGGCCGTCGCGCACCTGGACGAGCAGCAGGCACGCTCGCTGGCCGAGGGCCTGTCCGAGGCCGCCTTCACGGTCGCGCAGCAGGAGACCAAGCCCTACCTCTCGCGCCCCAAGGCCCCGTTCACGACCTCCACGCTGCAGCAGGACGCCGCGCGCAAGCTGCACTTCTCGTCGCGCTCGACCATGCAGGTGGCTCAGCGCCTGTACGAGAACGGCTACATCACCTACATGCGAACCGACTCGGTCGCGCTGTCGCAGCAGGCCGTGAGCGCTGCTCGCAAGCAGGCTCGGGAGCTGTGGGGCGGGGACTTCGTGCCGGATGCCCCGCGCAGCTACGCGAACAAGTCCAAGAACGCGCAGGAGGCCCACGAGGCCATCCGCCCCGCCGGCGACTCCTTCCGCACCCCGGATCAGGTCCGCGGCTCGCTGTCGGCGGACGAGTTCAAGCTCTACGAGCTGATCTGGCAGCGCACCGTCGCCTCGCAGATGGCCGATGCCAAGGGCTTCACCGCGACCCTGCGCCTGGCCGCGACCAGCACCGACGGCCGCAAGGCGGAGTTCAGCGCCTCCGGCACCGTGATCACGTTCAACGGCTACCTCTCGGCCTACCGCGAGGCCCCGGACACCACCGAGGGCAAGGACGGTGAGGCGAAGGGCCGCAAGGACCGCCGCCTGCCGCAGATGGAGGAGGGCGACGCCCTCACCTCCCAGGAGATCGCCGCCGAGGGCCACAGCACCAAGCCCCCGGCCCGCTACACGGAGGCCTCGCTCGTGGCGGCCATGGACGAGCTCGGCATCGGGCGTCCGTCGACCTACGCCGCCGTCATCTCCACGATCACCGACCGCGGCTACGTCAAGGTCCGCGGCACCTCCCTGATCCCGTCGTGGACCGCGTTCTCCGTGGTGCGGCTGCTCGAGGAGCACTTCAGCGACTACGTCGACTACGACTTCACGGCCGAGATGGAGGAGGGTCTGGACCGCATCGCCCGCGGGGAGGAGGACCGCACGCAGTGGCTGCAGCGGTTCTACTTCGGCCGCGAGGACGAGCCCGACGACGGCCTCAAGGCCATCGTCGACGACCTCGGCGAGATCGATGCCCGGGCGCTGAACACGCTGAAGGTCACGGACACGATCGACCTGCGCGTGGGCAAGTACGGCCCGTACCTGGAGTCCGGCGGCGGGGTCGATCCGGAGACCGGCGAGGTCACGGACCCCGTGCGCGCCAACGTCCCGGACACCCTGGCCCCCGATGAGCTCACCGCCGAGAAGGCCGAGGAGCTCATGGAGATCGGGCGCGCCGATGGCCGCGAGCTCGGGCAGGATCCGCAGACCGGGCGCACCATCGTGGTCAAGGACGGCCGCTACGGCCCGTACGTCTCGGAGGTGATCCCCGAGCCCACGCAGGAGGAGCTCGATGCGATCCCCACGGAGTACTACAAGAACGGCAAGCCCAAGCCCAAGAAGATCGACAAACCCAAGCCGCGCACGGCCTCGCTGCTGTCCTCCATGGACATCCAGGAGGTGGACCTCGACGACGCCCTGAAGGTGCTCTCGCTGCCGCGGGAGGTCGGCGCCGACAAGGACGGCGAGATGATCACCGCCCAGAACGGGCGCTACGGGCCGTACCTCAAGAAGGGCTCGGACTCCCGGTCGCTGTCCAGCGAGGAGCAGATCTTCGAGATCACCCTCGAGGAGGCACAGCGGATCTACGCCCTGCCGAAGCAGCGCGGGCGCGGTGCCGCCAAGCCGCCGCTGAAGGACCTGGGCACGGATCCGATCACGGACAAGCCCATGATCATCAAGGACGGGCGCTTCGGCGAGTACATCACCGACGGCGAGACCAACGTGACCATCCCGCGCTCGGAGTCCGTGGAGCAGATGACGGCCGAGCGGGCCTCCCAGCTGCTCTCGGAGAAGCGCGCCAAGGGCCCGGCCGCCAAGAAGACCACCCGATCGTCGTCGGGCTCCCGGGCCAAGAAGCCGTCCGGGGCCTCCACGACCAAGCGCGCGGGCACCCGGAAGAAGACCTCCGCGTCTTCGTGAGCCCGCGGCGGGGCCCGCGGCGGTTCCCGCTCGGTCGACCGATCGATCACCTGAAGGAGCCAGCATGCGCCTGGGAGTCCTGGACGTCGGGTCCAACACCGTCCATCTGCTGCTGCTCGACGTCTACCCGGGCTCCCGGCCCGAGGCCTTCGCCGATCACAAGGTCAGCCTGCGCCTGGTCCAGTACCTGGACGAGGCCGGATGCATCTCGGACGAGGGCCGCGATGCGCTGACCGCGTTCGTGATCGAGGCCCGGGACGTCGCCGCCGAGCACGAGGCGGAGGATCTGCTGGCGTTCGCGACCTCGGCGATCCGGGAGGCCGGCAACGGCGCCGATGTGCTCGATCACGTGCAGTCGCGCTCCGGGGTCACCCTGACCGAGATCTCCGGGGATCAGGAGGCCGCGGTCACGTTCTCCGCGGTGCGCCGCTGGTCCGGGTGGGGCTCGGGCACGATCCTGGATCTGGACATCGGCGGCGGGTCCTTCGAGATGGCCATCGGCCACGACGGGCTTCCGGCGGCGGCGGTGTCCACGCCCCTGGGCGCCGGGCGCCTCACGCGCAGCTTCCTCACGCAGCACCCGGTGCGGCCCAGCGAGGTCAAGGCCCTGCGCAAGCACGTGCGGCGCACCCTGGAGCCGGCCGTGGAGACGATCCTGGCGCAGGGCGCCCCGGATCTCGTGGTCGGCACGTCCAAGACCTTCCGCTCCCTGGCCCGCATCTGCGGCGCCGCTCCCTCCGGGGCGGGCCAGTTCGTGCGGCGGACCATGCACCTGCAGGACCTGCGGCTGTGGACCCGGCGCATGGAGGCCATGACCGTCCAGGAGCGCTCGGACCTGCCCGGGGTCTCCGTGAACCGCGCCGAGCAGATGCTGGCCGGAGGCATCGCGGCAGAGACGGCCATGGACATGCTCGGGGTCCAGAGCCTGGACATCTGCCCGTGGGCCCTGCGCGAGGGCCTCATCCTGCGGCGCATGGACCGGCTCGGCGCCGATCCCGAGACCGTCCTGAACCCGCCCCACGGCCTGATCGGACGAGAGGCCCACGCATGAGCACCCATGTCGCCATGTCCTCGAGCTGCCTGTTCCTGGGCTCCATGCCCGAGGTCTTCCGCACCGCCAGCGAGCTGGGCTACGACTCGGTGGAGGTGCTGGTCACACATCAGCGCACCACGCAGCTGACCCACGAGCTGCTCGATGCGGTGCAGACCTACCAGATCCCCATCTCGGCCATCCACGCGCCCACCCTGTTCTTCACCCAGCAGGTCTGGGGCAGGCCGTGGACCAAGATCCAGCTCGCCGCCAAGATGGTCGAGGAGGTCGGTGCCGAGGTGGTCGTGGCGCACCCGCCGTTCGCCTGGCAGCACAAGTACGCCGAGAGCTTCGTGGAGGGCATCCGCGCCGTCGGCGACATGACCGGCGTGAAGATCGCCGTGGAGAACATGTATCCCTGGCGCGTGGGCGGCCGGGAGCTGCAGATGTACCGCCCGCACTGGGACCCGCGCCGCTTCGACTACGAGTGGGTGACCTGGGACTTCTCCCACGCCTCGATCGCCAAGGTCGACTCGCTCGTTGCCGTCCGCGAGCTGCTGCCGCGGCTGGGCCACGTGCACCTCACCGACGGCAACGACGGCGGCACCTCGGACGAGCACCTGGTGCCCGGGCACGGCGAGCAGCCGGTGGCCGAGACCCTGCAGCTGCTGGGCGCCAGCTCCTGGGAGGGCGTCATCGGCGTGGAGATCAACACCCGCGGCGCCGACGACGACGAGGCCCGCGATGCCATGCTCGCCGAGTCCCTCGACTTCGCTCGCACCCACATGGCCCTCGGGGCCGCGCAGTCGGCGGAGGGTGCCGGGGCAGGGCCCGCAGAGCCGACCGAGGGCCCTGAGGGGCGGGGCTCGCACAGCGTCTGAGGCGCCTCCTAGGGTGGATGCCAGAAGCATCCGAGACACGAGAGGACCTCTCATGACCGAGACCGCATCCGCATCGACCGAGCGCTCGAGCGCCGAGCCCGTGATCGCCTTCCTGGGCAGCGGCTCCATGAACGGCGCCATCCTGCGCGGCGTCCTGGCCTCGGGAGTGCCTGCCCGGCGCGTTCGCGCCACCACGCGCTCGCAGGAGTCCCGCGATCGGCTCTCCCAGGAGACCGGCGTGCAGGTCCTGTCCTCGGAGGCGGACGCCGAGGCCAACCGCCGGGCCGTCGAGGGCGCGGACATCGTGATGCTGGGCGTGAAGCCCTACGCGATCCTCGAGCTGTGCGATGACATCCGCCCGGCCCTGGCCCCGTCCACCGTCGTCGTGTCCGTGGCTGCCGGGGTGAACATGGCTGCCATGGCCGGGCATCTGCCCGAGGGGCAGCCGATCGTGCGCAGCATGCCCAACACCCCGTCCTCGGTGGGGCACGGCGCGCTGTCCCTGACGGCGGGCGATCACGTCACCGAGGATCAGGCAGCTGCGGTGGACGAGGTGCTCTCCGCCGTGGGCGTGGTCGTGCAGGTCCCGGAGGAGCAGATCAGCGCCGTCACCGGTGTGTCCGGCTCCGGCCCGGCCTACGTCTTCCTGCTGGCCGAGATGATGCAGAAGGCCGGCGAGCGCCTGGGCCTCGATGCGCAGACCGCCCGGACCCTGGCCAAGCAGACCGTCTCGGGCGCAGGACGCCTGCTCGAGGCGCCGGACGCCGATCCCGAGGCCCTGCGCAAGGCCGTGACCAGCCCGAACGGCACGACCGAGCGGGCGATCGAGACGTTCCTGGACAGCGGCATCGAGGACCTCGTGGCCCGCGCGGTCCAGGCCTCGGCCGCACGCGGCGACGAGATGGAGCAGGAGTACGCGGACTGAGTCCTGCCCGGAGCCGGTGGATCGGCCTGTGCCCGGCAGATGCCGGGCACAGGCGTCTGCGGGCCCGACGACTCAGCCGGCGCGGTCGAAGTGCTCCTGCAGCTGCGGGGACACCGAACGCAGCGCCATCGACCAGCACGTCCATTCGTGCCCGGCCGAGCAGGTGCCTGCGGGCATGGGCGCGCCGTCTTCGATCATCTGCTCGTAGGTGCTCGTGCTCACCCGCGCCCCGGACGACTCCGCGCTGGTCTCGAAGGCCGCGGTGGTCTTCTGCAGCTGGGCCTCGAACTCCTCGCCGGAGCCGGAGAACAGCCAGATCGGCATGCCGGACAGCGGCTGCGTGTGCCGGGACGGGTCGTGGGACTCCCAGTCGGCGCGGGTGGTGCGCTGTCCGTCGCCGAAGAGGTCCGAGCCCTCGCCTGTGGCAGCCTCGGCCTCGCCCAGCAGCAGCTTCCGATCGGCGGTCGCGTCGAAGCTGAGCAGCCCGGACATCGACACCGCGGCGCCGAAGAGATCGGGGCGGTCCTCGGCGTAGGCCATGGCGCCGTAGCCGCCGGCGGAGGCGCCCACGACCGCTCGCCCTTCCGGGGACGCGATCGTGGGATAGCGCTGATCCACCCACGGGAGCACCTCCTCGAGATGGTGCGTGCGCCAGCCCTGCGGCTGCGAGGTGGGTCCGGTCCAGTCGGTGTACCAGCCGTACGCGCCGTCATCGAGGGCCACGGTGATCGCCTGCAGATCCCCCAGGGAGTCCTCCAGGGCGGCGCGGTCGTACCAGTCCCGAGAGGAGGCCCCGGCGTCGGTGCCCGTCAGCAGGTAGACCACGGGGTAGTCGCGCGTCTCGTCGTAGTCCCGGGGAAGGGTCACGACCGCCGAGGGGCCGTCCTGGGTCTGCTCGGCCGGCACCAGCTCGGAGGAGAGCCGGTAGCGGGTCGTCCGGTCGGAGAGCCGCTGCTCCTCCAGGATCTCGGGCATCCCGGGCTCGGGAAGCGCCGCTGCGGGCTGGGCGGTCTCTCCCGGAGACGGGAAGCGCGCCTGACAGCAGTTGCGCAGACGGTCCTGCCGGATGAGCATGCCCGCGGTGACCGCCACGGCCAGCACGAGGACGATCGCCGCAGCCGTCAGGAGGCGTCGTCTTCCGATGCGCCGTCGTTCGCCCATGCCGGGCTCCTCTCGGTTCGCGGTGTCGCGCCACCTGGCTCAGGGCCGGGCGGCGAAGCGCTCGATGAGCTCCACGTGCCCGGCCACGATCAGGGTGTCGCGCGCGGTCACGGTGGTGTCGGGGGTGGCGTAGCTGAAGTCGTCTCCCGGCGCCTTCACGCCCACGACCGTCACGCCGTACTTGGCGCGCACATCCGCCTGGGCCAGCGTGAATCCCTGGGTCTCGCGCGGCGGGTGCATCTTGACGATCGCGAAGTCGTCGTCGAACTCCATGTAGTCCAGCAGGCGCCCCGAGACCAGGTGGGCGGTGCGCCGTCCGGCATCGGCCTCCGGGAAGATCACGTGGTGGGCGCCGATGCGGGAGAGGATCTTGCCGTGGGCCTTGGAGATCGCCTTGGCCCAGATCCTGCCCACGCCCAGATCCACCAGGTTCGCCGTGATCAGCACGGAGGACTCGATCGACGTGCCCACGCCCACGACCGCCTGCGTGAACTCGGCGGCGCCCAGCTGGCGCAGGGCGTCGATGTCCGTGGCCTCGGCCTGCACCACGTGCGTGAGCTGGCCGGCGAGCTTCTGCACGAGGGTGTGGTCGCGCTCCACGCCCATGACCTCTCGGCCCTGGGAGGCCAGCTGCAGGGCGGTGGCGGTGCCGAAGCGGCCCATGCCGATGACCAGCACGGGCACGGCATGGCTTCTGCCGCGGTGGCGATGCTCACCCAATGATCAGACTCTCCTCGGGGTAGTGGTACAGGCGCCGGCGCGATCGCAGCGCAAGGGCAGTGGCAACGGTAGTCGTGCCGATGCGCCCGATGAACATCACCACGATCAGCACCGCCTTGCCCGCAGGCCCCATCTCCCCGGAGAGCCCTACCGACAGCCCGCAGGTGGCGTAGGCGGAGACGACCTCGAAGAGCACCCGCTCCAGCGGCTCGCCGGTCAGCACGAGCAGGATCCCGACAGCTGTCAGCACGATCGTGGCGCTCATGGCGATCACGGAGATGGCGATGCGCAGCACGCCGTCGGGGATGGTGCGATGGAAGGCGAGGACGGCCTGATCGCCGCGGGCCTCCGCCAGGATCGCGAGCACGACGACGGCGAAGGTCGTGACCTTGATGCCGCCGCCGGTCGAGGCCGGCGCACCTCCGGCGAACATCAGGGCGTCGGTGAGCAGCAGCGTGACGGGCTGCAGATCCGCCATCTCCACGATGTTGAAGCCGCCGGAGCGCATCATGACGGAGGCGAAGAAGCCGTTGAAGATCTTCTGCCCCGGGGACTCGTCGCCGATCGAGGCCGGATTCGTCCATTCCAGCCCGGCCCACAGGACCCAGCCCAGCAGCATCAGGCCGAGCGTCGTGACCACGGTGACCTTGGTGTTGAGGTTCCACCGCGAGAACCGCAGCCAGCCGACCTGGCGCAGCACCAGGATGACGGGGAAGCCCAGCGAGCCGATCAGCACGCCCATGCTGATCGGGAACAGGATCAGCCACACGTGCACGGAGTCGGTGAAGTAGGGCACCAGGCCGTCGGAGTGCGGAGTGAAGCCTCCGTTGTTGAAGGCGGACACCGAGTAGAACACGCCGTGCCACAGGGCGGTGTGCGGGGCTTCGCCGGCCACCAGGAACCCGATCGTGAGGATCAGCGCCAGCGACCCCTCGATGACGATCGAGGTCGCGGCCACGGTGCGCAGCAGCGAGCCGACCTCGCCCAGGCGCCCGACGTTCATGGCGTTCTGCGTGACCAGCTTGGAGCGCAGGCCGAGCTTGCGCCCGATCGCCAGTGCCAGCAGCGATGTCATGGTCAGGGTGCCCAGACCGCCGATCTGCACGGCGACCAGGATGATCAGCTGGCCCGTGAAGGACCAGTGATCGGCCGTGGGCACCACCGTCAGCCCCGTCACGGTCACCGCGGAGGCGGCCGTGAAGGCGGCGTCGACGAAGGTCGTGGAGCGCCCGTCGTGGGAGGACCACGGCAGCCACAGCAGCAGGGTGAACAGCCCGGCCACGCCGACGAAGACCAGCACGGCCAGGCGGGCCGGGGAGGACTGGGCGACGCGGTCGAGCAGGTCGCGCAGACCGCCCAGCTGATCGCGCAGCGGGCGGGACTCGGTCTGGGGCGGATTGGCCCCGAGAGCGGCACGCACCGTGGAGCCTCCAGGATCATCTCGGCGGGGCGGGATCCGGCTCGGATCCACGCACAGTATGGACCTCTTGGTGCCCGGTTGGCGTCGTGTGCCGCCGTCGGCTCCCGACCGAGTCGCCCGGAGTGTTCTAATGAGCCTGTGACGCAGACGACACCCACCGCCCTGTTCTGGAGCCCGCAGCTGCTCCAGTACGACTTCGGCGCCTACCACCCCATGCACCCGTCGCGACTGGACGCCACCTGGCGGATGGTCCGGGAGTTCGGGCTGGATGCGCGCCCCGGTGTCGCCGTCCAGGTGCCGGAGGCCGCGCAGGACTCCGAGCTCGGGCTGGCGCACACGGACGAGTACATCCGGGCGGTGCGCGCCGTGAGCGAGGACCCCGGCAAGGAGATCGCCGAGTGCGGGCTCGGCACCGAGGACACTCCCGGCTACGCGGGCATCCACGAGGCCTCCGCGCGGCTCGCCGGCGGCACCCTGCAGGCGGCCCAGGCGCTGCTCGACGGCTCCGCCGTGCGCGCCGTGAACTTCAGCGGCGGCATGCACCACGCCTTCGCGGACAGGGCCAGCGGCTTCTGCGTCTACAACGACTGCGCCGTGGGCATCCACCGCCTGCTCGAGGGCGGGGTCTCCCGGGTGCTCTACCTGGACGTGGACGGCCACCACGGCGACGGCACCCAGTCGATCTTCTGGGACGACCCCCGCGTCATGACGATCTCCCTGCACGAGACCGGCGCAGCGCTCTTCCCCGGCACCGGCTTCGCGACCGAGCTGGGCGGGGAGCAGGCAGAGGGCACCGCGGTGAACATCGCGCTGCCGCCCATGAGCGACGACGCCCAGTGGCTGCGCGCCTACTTCGCGGTCGTGCCGCAGCTGATCGAGCAGTTCCGCCCGGAGGTGATCGTCTCCCAGCACGGCTGCGACTCGCATTTCCAGGACGAGCTGACCCATCTGAAGGTCTCCGTAGACGCCCAGCGCGAGATCATGATGGATGTGGCCCGGCAGGCGGATCGCTGGTGCGAAGGGCGCTGGATCGCCACCGGAGGCGGCGGCTACGACTGCTACGACGCCGTGCCCCGGTCCTGGACCCATCTGGTCGCGGTGGCCACCGGGGATCCGATCGGTCTGGCCCGCCCCGTTCCCGAGGCCTGGCGCGATCACATCCGCGAGGCCTACGGCACCGACCCCCACCCCTCCATGGGCGATGACGTCGACCTGTGGTGGCGCTCGTGGGAGGTCGGCTTCGACCCCGATGACCCCACCGACCGCGTGGTCATGGCCACGCGGCGGGCGGTGTTCCCGCTGTGGGGCCTGGACCCCTGGTACGACTGACCGGCCGCGCGCTGGCCTGCTCTCGGGTCCTCGCCCGGTAGGATCCCTGGAATGACTCAGGACGTCTTCACCGCTCTGGCCGACCCCACGCGACGCGCTCTGCTGGAGGAGCTCAGCATCGGCGAGCGGGCAGTCGGGGAGCTCGTCGCCGCGGTGGAGGCCTCCCAGCCGACCGTCTCCAAGCACCTGCGCGTGCTGCGGGAGTCCGGATTGGTGCATCAGCGCGCCGTGGGCCAGAAGCGCTTCTACCGCATCGAGGCAGAGCCCCTGCTGGAGACCGCCGAGGCCCTGCGCGAGCTGGTCGGCAGGCAGCACCGGGAGGCGGCATCGAGCGCGTCACCGGTCGAGACGGCCGAGCCGCTCGAGCCGGCGCAGAGCACCGAGCCCGTGCGGATCGTGAGCCAGGAGGCGCCCGAGCCCCAGGAGGGCGCGCAGCCGGCGGCACCCGCTGAGCAGACGCCCGTCGAGCGGCGCAGTCCCGCCGCGCAGCAGGCTCGCTTCCCGCAGCAGCCGGCCGCCTCCGCCGACGAGGCCGTCGTCGGGGAGGCCGCCCTGGCCGTTGCGCCGGCCGCATCAGCGGCCCAGGAGGCGGCGCCGCAGCGCCTGGACCCGCTCAGCGCGGTGCAGGACGGGCAGTCCCCGGCTCGCGGGCGCGGCGTGAGCGGGCTGGTCTCCTCGGTGCTGCGCAGGCGTCGCCGCTGATCGCAGCGGTCCCGGGGATGCCGGCCGCCGCATGTTTTCCGCGGCAGCCGAGCGCACTGGTCGCCACGGGCGCGCTGCGTCTGCCAGACTCGCCTCTGGTCGGGACGAGGGTCCCGTTTCCGGAGAGGAGCACATCGTGCACGAGAAGCTGCAGCCGGTCCGCGAGGCCGTCATCGCCCGCAACCCGGGTGAGAAGGAGTTCATCCAGGCGGTCGACGAGGTCTTCGAATCGCTGGGGCCTGTGGTCGCACGTCGCCCGGAGCTGCTCGACGCCGCCATCCTCGAGCGCATCTGCGAGCCCGAGCGCCAGATCATCTTCCGCGTGCCGTGGGTCGACGACCAGGGGCGCACCCAGATCAACCGCGGCTTCCGCGTCGAGTTCAACTCCGCGCTGGGCCCGTATAAGGGCGGCCTGCGCTTCCACCCGTCGGTCTACCTCGGCATCGTCAAGTTCCTGGGCTTCGAGCAGATCTTCAAGAACTCGCTGACCGGCATGCCCATCGGCGGCGGCAAGGGCGGCGCTGACTTCAACCCGTCGGGTCGCTCCGACGGCGAGGTCATGCGCTTCTGCCAGTCGTTCATGACCGAGCTCTACCGCCACATCGGCGAGTACACCGACGTCCCTGCCGGTGACATCGGCGTGGGCGGCCGCGAGATCGGCTACCTGTTCGGGCAGTACAAGCGGATCACCAACCGCTACGAGTCCGGCGTCCTGACCGGCAAGGGCCTGTCCTGGGGCGGCTCCCTGGTGCGCACCGAGGCCACCGGCTACGGCACCGTCGAGTTCGCCCGCCAGATGCTCAAGACGAAGGGCGACGACTTCGACGGCAAGACCGTCTCCGTCTCCGGCTCGGGCAACGTGGCGATCTACGCCATCCAGCTCGCCCAGAGCCTGGGCGCCAAGGTCGTCACCGCCTCGGACTCCAGCGGCTTCGTCCACGACCCGGACGGCATCGATCTGGACATCCTGCGCGAGGTCAAGGAGGTCGAGCGCGGGCGCATCAACGACTACGTCCAGCGCCGCGGCGGCCAGGCCCGGTTCACCGAGGTCGGCAAGGCCTCGCTGTGGCAGGTGCCGACGCAGGTCGCCCTGCCCTGCGCCACGCAGAACGAGCTCAACGGCGCGGATGCCCGCAAGCTCGTGGAGAACGGCGTGCTGGCCGTGGCCGAGGGCGCCAACATGCCCACCACGACCGAGGGCGTGCACATCTTCCAGGAGGCGGACGTGCTCTTCGCCCCGGGCAAGGCGGCCAACGCCGGCGGCGTGGCAACCTCCGCCCTGGAGATGCAGCAGAACGCCTCGCGCGACTCGTGGACCTTCGACTACACCTCGACCCGCCTGACCGAGATCATGAAGGGCATCCACGACACCTGCGCGGCCCACGCCGACGAGTACGGCCAGCCGGGCAACTACGTCGCGGGCGCCAACATCGCCGGTTTCATCAAGGTCGCCGACGCCATGCTGGCCCAGGGCGTCATCTGAGCAGGCAGGATGAACGTAGGCTGAGCACATGGCCACACATCGACGAGTCCTCCAATGGCTGGAGAACGAGCTCTTCGACGGGAACCTGGTCCTCGGACAGCAGCTCCCGTCGGACAAGGACCTCGCGGCGATCCTCGGCGTGAGCCGCGGGACCATGCGCGAGGCCCTCAAGATCCTCGAGGCGCAGGGCGTCCTGCGGCTCTACGAGGGGAGCCGCAAGTCGATCCTGCCCATGCTCGTGCGCGAACCGGCCTCCTCGGCAGGTCCCGCGCTGCAGCTGCACATGGCCACAGCGGCATATCCGCTGAGGGACATCGTGCAGACGCGGGTCCTGCTCGAGACCTGGGCGCTGCGCAGCTCGGACTACCGCAGCCCGGCCATGCCGGAGCTGCGAGCGATCCTGCGGGAGATGGCACGCGATGACATCTCCCTCAAGGAGTTCCACCACCACTACGTGAGCTTCCACATCGCCCTGGTGAAGACGGCGGGCAACACCCTCGTCGCCTCGCTGATGTCGGCGCTGCGGGATTCCATCTACGAGTACACGATGGCGCTGGTGGGCCATGTGCCCCTGTGGTCCAAGACCGTGGACCGCATCCGGGCCGAGCACCAGGCGATCTTCTCGGCGGTGCTCGCCGGGGACCGCAACCTGGCCGCCCGGCTGGTCGAGGAGCACATCGAGTACCAGTACGTCGAGGCCGGAGTGGATCCCGATCGCGGCACGCGCGGTCCCGAGTCCGTGTCCACGGGGCTGATCCCCGGGCCCACGGCCTCGGGCCGGGTCTGGGCCTCGGAGGACGAGGGCCAGGAGCCGGGGCGCGCGTCGTCGCGGGCCGGGGGACTGGTCCAGGCGGCGGCCGCCGGTCGCGGGGCCTCGCACGACGGCCCCGTCAAGGAGGCCGCCACCGGCGCCATGCCGGCTGCGCCGCATGCCGAGGGCGGCAGCGCCGAGCAGAACCAGGCGGGCGGCTCGCCGAGCGCCGCTCCGGCAGCGCAGGATTCCCGGTCCGCCGAGGACTCGGAGTCCACCGGCGGCTGAGAGCGTCGGCCCCGGCGGAATACCACCCTGCGGGGCATAGCAGGTAGACTTCCGGGGAACGAATTCTCGACTGGGCGGGTCATGCCCGCCTCGTCGTCACCCGGTCGCGCACCGGAACGGCCGTCGCGCCAGACGTGCCGGGCAGCAGCGCGCCGACGCGCCGCGCCGGTTCGGACCAACGAAACGTGAAGTGAGGGAAGCCCATGGGCTCTGTGATCAAGAAGCGCCGCAAGCGCATGTCCAAGAAGAAGCACCGCAAGCAGCTGCGCAAGACCCGCCACCAGCGTCGCAACAAGAAGTGACCTGCTGGCAGTGAGCCGACAGGGGCCCCGCTCTCGCGAGCGGGGCCCCTCGGCATGTGCGCGGCAGCAGCCTCGCATGACGCCGCGTTGCCGGCCGCGCGGCCTCGTGGAGGGGGCGCGGCGCCCTCGTCATAGGATCGGACGATGACCGAGCAGACCCCGGGGCAGATCGACCTCTCCGTGCCGCCGCTGCGGCTGATCACCCGTCAGGGGTGCCACCTGTGCCAGGCGGCCCGCGACACCGTCGCCGCCGCAGCCCAGCGCCACGGCTTGGAGTGGGCCGAGACCGACATCATGCAGCTGCCGGAGTCCGAGCAGACCCAGCGCTGGCAGATCGAGGTCCCCGTGCTGCTGATCGACGGCCGGCAGCGCGACTTCTGGCAGATCGACCCGCGCAGGCTCGAGCGCCTGCTCGTCCGGCGCGGGGCCTGAGCGGGCTCGATTCGAGCCCTGTGCCCGGGTCTGGGATGATGGCCCCCATGTCCTCAGCGATCGTCCATCTGCTGCGTCACGGCCAGGTCCACAATCCGGACCGGATCGTGTACGGCCGCCTGCCCGAGTTCCGCCTGGCCGAGCGCGGCCAGGAGATGGCCCGGGTCGCCGCCCAGTCGCTGGCCCAGCGACGCGACGAGCAGGGCGCGCGGATCGTGCACCTGGTGGCCTCGCCGCTGCTGCGCACCCGCCAGACGGCGCAGCCGGTGGCCGAGGCCCTCGATCTGCAGATCCACCCGGATGAGCGCGTGATCGAGCCCTGGAACCACTTCGAGGGCCACCACGTGGACGCCGCCGAGCTGGCCAAGCCGGTGCACTGGCCGCACCTGATCGACCCGCTGCGCCCGTCGTGGGGTGAGCCGTACCGCAGCATCGTGGCGCGCATGGCCGAGGCGGCGCTGGCGGCGGGGCGCCGGGCCGTGGAGATCGGCGGCGACGGCGCGGAGGCCGTGATCGTCTCCCACCAGCTGCCGATCTGGCTGACCCGCCTCTCGGCCGAGGGCCGCCGCCTGCCGCATGACCCCCGCAAGCGGCAGTGCAACCTGGGGTCGCTGACCTCCCTGCACTTCACTGACCTCGACTCCGGGCGCCGACCCGCGGTGACCTATGCGGAGCCGTCGGCGCACCTCTACTCAGGGGTCAACCAGCTTCCCGGGTCATGATGGCCCGCGCCTCCGCGGGCCCCTCCGCACCGCCCGCGCCCCTCGTCCGTTCCGAACCCCATCCTCAGGTGAGCGCATCGTGATCCGTCCTCCCCGCACTGCCCGCCCGCACGTCGACAGCGCCGCTGGCGCGGACGATGATGCCCGGGTCCGTCCCACGCGCCGCGCGCTGCTGGGCCTGGGCGGAGCCGGCTTGGGGGCCCTGGTGCTCTCCGCCTGCTCGGCCAAGGAGGACGACCTCGCGCAGCAGGCCAACGCCGGCGGGGACACCGGATACATCGCCGGGGACGGCTCCGTGAGCGAGTACCCCGAGGACGACCGCTCCGATCCCGTGGACTTCGAGGGCGCGCTGTTCGACGGCACCGAGGTCACCGGCGAGCAGCTGCGCGGGAAACCCGTGCTGCTCAACTTCTGGTACGCCGGCTGCGCTCCGTGCCGCAAGGAGGCCCCGGACCTGGTCGAACTGGCCCAGGACTTCGAGGACCGTGTCGCGTTCTACGGCGTGAACGTGCGCGACGAGCAGGCCACTGCGGAGGCCTTCGAGCGCACCTTCGAGATCCCGTACCCGTCGTTCGAGGACCGCGACGGAGGTGTGCTGCTGGATCTGTCCAAGCACGTCCCGCCGCAGGCCGTGCCGACCACCCTGGTGCTCGACTCCCAGGGGCGTGTGGCCGCCCGGATCCTGGGCATCGCCGACCCCTCGATCCTGCGCACCGTCCTCGACGACGTCACGTCGGTCTGAGGCGCTCGTGATCGACGGCAATCCCTTCGCCGAGACCGTCCTGGACGGATCGCTGCTGGCCGCGCTGCCGGTGGCGGCGCTGGCGGGGCTGGTCTCCTTCGCCTCGCCCTGCGTCCTGCCGCTCGTGCCGGGCTACCTGGGCTACGTCACCGGGCTGACCGGGATCGACCTGCAGAAGCAGAAGCGCGGGCGGATGCTCGCGGGGATCGGGCTGTTCGTGCTCGGCTTCACCCTGGTGTTCCTGCTGATGTCGGTCGTGCTGGCGCAGCTGGGCGCGTTGCCGTGGCTGCGCGGTCAGGGCTGGGTCATGGTCGTGCTCGGGGTGCTCGTGATCGTCATGGGGCTCGTCTTCATGGGAGGGATCGGCGCCCTGCAGCGCGAGCGCAAGATCGAGCGGCGCCCGCCTCCCGGGCTGTGGGGGGCCCCGCTGCTGGGCATCACGTTCGGACTGGGCTGGGCCCCGTGCATCGGGCCCACGTTCGCGGCGGTGCAGGCCCTGGCCTACAGCGGCGGCTCCTCGGTGGGCAAGGCCGCTCTGCTGACCGTCGTGTACTGCCTGGGCATGGGCATCCCGTTCCTGATCGCGGCCCTGGCGCTGCGCCGCGGGATGGGCGCCCTGGACTTCTTCAAGCGGCACCGGGTGGCCCTGCAGCGCTTCGGGGGGCTGATGCTCGTGGTGATCGGCCTGCTCATGGTCAGCGGCGTGTGGACGGCCTTCGTCTCGTGGATCCAGTCGGAGCTGGTCCAGGACTTCGTGCCGGTGATCTGAGGCGGAGGATGGACAGCGCACAGGACGATGCCCCGGCTCCCGGACAGGAGCACGGTGCAGGCACGGATGAGCACACCAGGGCGCGCGGCGCCCGCAGCGATCGAGGGAGCACAGTGAGCACAGCGCAGAAGGACCCCGGGGGAGGATCGAGCCAGGAGGTGACCGTTCCGTCGCTGGGGCCCCTGGGGATGCTGCGCTGGGCCTGGGCCCAGCTGACCAAGATGAACACGGCGCTGTTCCTGCTGCTGATGCTGGCGGTCGCCGCTGTTCCGGGCTCGATCTTCCCGCAGCGGGTCCAGGACGTCGCGGCCGTCAACGACTACATCGACTCGAATCCGCGGCTGGGGCCGATCCTGGACCGGCTGCAGATGTTCGACGTCTTCTCCTCGGTGTGGTTCGCGGCCATCTACCTGCTGCTGTTCATCTCGCTGGTGGGCTGCGTGCTGCCGCGCGCTCGCAAGCACTGGCAGGCCTGGCGGGCCCAGCCCCCGCGCACTCCGCGCCGGTTCTCCCGCCTGCCCGTGCACCGCAGCCTGCGCATCGGCGGGGCCGATGGCACCGAGGCCCCGTCGGCCGCGGAGATGGTCGAGCGCAGCGCGGCGCTGCTGAAGAAGCGCGGCTACCGCGTGCACCTGCGCGACATGGACACGCCGACGCCGTCGGTGGGCGCCGAGCGCGGCATGTGGAAGGAGGTCGGCAACATCCTCTTCCACGTGGCCCTGCTCGGCATCCTGATCTTCATGGCAGTCGGCGCGATGTTCGGCTTCAAGGGCCAGAAGATCCTGACGGTGGGGGAGACCTTCGCGAACTCGCTGATCAGCTACGACTCGTTCACCCCGGGCTCGAACTACGACGCCGACTGGCTGGCCCCGTTCACGCTGACCGTGGACGACTTCCACATCGACTACAACCGCGACACCGATGACCCCGGCAGCTACGGCCAGCCGCTGGGCTTCGACGCCGACGTCACCGTCCAGGACGGCCCCGACGACGAGCCGCGCCAGGAGAAGCTGTCGACCAATCAGCCGGTCTCCTCGAACGGGGTGCGCTCGTACCTGATCGGCAACGGCTACGCGCCGACCGTGCGGGTCACCGACGGCGACGGAGACGTCGCGTATGAGGGCCCCGTCATCACCGTCCCCGAGGACCTGACGAACATCTCGGCGTTCACGCTGAAGGTCCCGGACTCCCAGCCCGAGCAGCTCGGCTTCACCGGCACGTTCCTGCCGACCGGCTACGTCGACGAGGCCTCCGGCCAGCTGACGTCGATCGACCCCGATCTGGGCAACCCCACGCTGGTGCTGTCCGTGTACTCGGGCGATCTGGGCCTGGACAGCGGTGCGCCCCAGAACGTGTACGTCCTGGACGTCGAAGGTCTGCAGGAGCAGGCCTCGCCGAGCACCCCCGGCGGTCCGCTGGTGCTCAACGAGCAGAACCCGAAGGCCGAGCTGCCGAACGGCCTGGGGGAGATCGAGTACCTGGGCACCGAGCGCTACGTCGGGCTGGACGTGAACTACGATCCGGGAACGGCCGGGGTGTTCATCTCGTTCATCCTGGCCTTCGCCGGGCTGATCATGTCGCTGTTCATCGTGCGACGCCGCGCCTGGGTGCGAGTGCGCACCGAGCAGACCCCGGAGGGGCCGCGCGCGGTCCTGGAGTACGCTCTGCTGGCCCGCGGGGAGGACCCGCGGCTGGAGTCCGAGGACGAGGCGCTGCACGAGCTGTTCAGCGGTGAATGGGAGCACATCGGCGTCGCAGACGATGTCGATGAGGATGCGGAGGCGCCCGGCGCCTCGAAGGTGGGAGAATCACGAGCATGAGCACTGAAGTGAACACCGCGCTGGGGACATGGTCGGAGCTGTTCATGCTCCTGGCCGCCCTGGTCTACCTCTGCGTCTTCATCTGCTTCGCCTGGGACATGGCGTCCCATTCGAAGACCCTGAGCGAGGCCGAGAAGCGCACGACAGCGCGCAGCTCCTCCCGCAGCCGCGAGCTCGTGGGCGCCGGCGGCGGGGCCTCGAGCGCCTCCGGGCCGGAGGAACCGGAGCGCGACGAGCGCAACGACTCCGGTGCGGGCAACCGCGCCGGAAGCCGCCGGGGCGTCTCGGAGAAGCTCGAGGGCCAGGTCGCCGACTCCCGCATGGGCTATGGCACCTCCGAGCGCCGCCCGGCAGCGCGCGCTGCCATCGTGCTGATGGTCATGGCCTTCGCGATCCACCTCGTGGCCGTGGTGTCCCGAGCGATCGCAGCCCAGCGCGTGCCGTGGGGCAACATGTACGAGTTCTCGACCACCTCTGCGCTGATCATCGCCGGGATCTACCTCATCATGCTGATCCGTCGCGATCTGCGCTTCGTGGGCGTGATGATCTCGGGCCTGGTCACGCTGCTGCTGACCATGGCCACGATCGCCTACCCCACCCCGGTCTCCCCGCTGCAGCCGGCGCTGCAGTCGTACTGGCTGATCATCCACGTCTCGATCGCCGTGGCGTCGTCCGCGATCTTCGCGGTCACCTTCACCATGTCGATCCTGCAGCTCATCCAGGACCGCCGCGAGCGCCGCATCCTCGACGGCGGCGAGCCGGGCTGGGCCTTCATGCGCTCGGTGCCCTCGGCCAAGACGCTGGAGAACTTCGCCTATCGCCTCAACAGCGTGGGCTTCGTGTTCTGGACCTTCACCCTGGCCGCCGGCGCGATCTGGGCCCGCGACGCCTGGGGCCGCTACTGGGGCTGGGATCCCAAGGAGGTGTGGACCTTCGTGATCTGGGTGGTCTACGCCGCCTACCTCCACGCCCGCGCCACCCGCGGCTGGACCGGAACCCGCTCGGCCTGGCTGTCGATCGCAGGCTTCCTGTGCGTGCTGTTCAACTACTTCATCGTGAACACCCTGTTCGAGGGCCTGCACTCCTACTCGGGGCTGTGAGCCGGCTTCCGGCTCCGGCCGCTTCCTGAGACCGGAGGGACCCCGCGTCGCACGACGCGGGGTCCCTCCGCTTCCCGGGCCGCCCCTCATGGCAGTTCTCGGGCGGGTCTCGGGTCTGGTGAGCTCGGAGGAGGGGGTGCCATGCTCGCTGCCATGGACGATCCTTCCGGCGACCTCTCTACGGAGCCCCGTCGCGCCGCAGAGCTTGTGCGCCTGGCGCACCAGCGCCTGCTCGGCACCGCCTCAGGCCTCGATGACGCCCAGATCCGACGTGCCTCGCTGCTGCCGGAGTGGTCAATCGGGCACGTGCTGACCCACCTGGCGCGCAACGCCGACGGGCACAGCCGCCGACTCGCAGCAGCCCTTCGGGGAGCGGATGAGCCGAGGTATCCCGGTGGTGCGCAGCAGCGCCGGGACGAGATCGACGAGGGCGAGGGTCGGCCCGCGGCGCAGATCCTGCGCGACCTGCAGGAGTCCTGCGGCCGTCTGGACGGGGTGCTCGCCGCCATGGATGCGGCGGGCTGGCCCCACCCTGAGCTCCTGGGCCGCGACTCCTACGGCACGAGCGGGGAGCCGGCGCACCGGCTGCGCGAGGTCGAGATGCATCATGTGGACCTCGGCCTCGAGTACACGTCCGCCGACTGGCCTCAGGAGTACGTGGCCTGGGACCTTCCGCAGCTGCTCGCAACCGTCCCGCAGCGCTGGGGATCGCTGTCGAGCCAGCGCCGGCTGCTCGCCTGGCTGGCCGGTCGAGCAGACCCGCAGGATGCGCCGCAGCTCGAACCCTGGGGCTGAGCTGCGCGCGGGGATCCCGAGGGATTCAGCGCGCGGAGGGATCCGCCCCGGGGGCGCTCGGCGCGTCGTCGTCCGGGTCCTCCGAGCCTGGGGCCCGGTCCTGGTCGGACTGCGGCTCATCGGCCGGATCGTCGCCGGCCTGTTCCTCGCCGGGCTGCTCGCGGCGCTGCCGCTCGCGCTCGGCCTGGCGTCGCTGGCGGTCCAGCTGGCGCAGGAACTCGGGGTCGTCATCCGGGCCCTTGCCGCGGGTGGGGACGGAGCCGGGGGAGGCGTAGCGCGGGCGGCCCAGCGTCAGCCACAGGATGCCGCCGATGACCGGCAGGAGCAGGATGATCGCCAGCCACGGACCGCGGCGCAGGCCGCGGATGTCGCGGGCGTCCGAGCGCGCGCAGTCGATCAGCGAGTAGATGATCACGCCCACAGCCAGAGCGATCACGCCGATGATGAGGATGGCTCGGATCATGTCTCCATCGTACGGGGAGGCCCGACCCCGCGATCAATCGCGACGGGGCCGCGACGTCCGGGTCCCGTCCTCAGCGCGCCGAGTGCACCGACTCCGAGCACTGGGCAGCGGACGACCCGCTCGCGGCCGCGGCCGTCGGCGTCGCGACCTCATCGGCGGTCGTCGCCTCCGAGACGCTCCCCGCATGCGAGCCGCTGCGATGCTGCAGGACCGACCAGCCGACGGCGGCCAGCCACAGGACGGCGATCCCCAGCAGCACGGCGTGGGAGACCGTCGCAGGGGCGTCCAGCGCATCCGCCCCGAGCAGGGTCCGGGCGTTGGTGAGCACGATCAGCCCGCCCACGGCCGGGCCGAGCACGCGCGAGGGGACGCAGCGGACCAGCGCGGCGGCGATGGGTGCTGCGATCACGCCCCCGATCAGCAGGGCCAGCACCCAGGACCAGGTGATCCCCTGGCTGCCCAGGGAGAAGAGGAAGCCGAGCGAGGCGGCCACGGTGACCAGGAACTCCGCGGAGTTGATCGAGCCCACGACCTTCCGGGGCTCCAGGCGGCCGTCGGCGAGCAGGGCGGGCGTGCCGACGGGGCCCCAGCCGCCGCCTCCGGCGGCGTCCATGAAGCCGGCGAAGAGCCCGAGCGGGGCGAGCAGCCGTGCGGGGATGGCTCGTCCCAGTCGATCGCTGCGCAGGCCGCCGAGCGTGAAGCGCACCAGGATGAACAGGCCCAGGGCGAGCAGCACTGCGGACATGAAGGGCCTGGCGGCCGCGGCGTCGAGGTTCGACAGGGCCGTGGCCCCCAGGAAGGCGCCGATCGCACCGGGGATCCCGATCTTGGCCACGACGCCCCAGTCGACGTTGCCGAAGCGCCAGTGGGAGAGCCCGGACACGAGCGTGGTCCCGACCTCGGCCAGGTGCACGGTGGCCGAGGCGGCAGCCGGGTTGGCCCCGATCGTGAGCAGCAGCGTGGAGGTCGTGACGCCGTAGGCCATGCCCAGGCCGCCGTCCACGAGCTGGGCGGCCAGGCCGACGAGGGCGATGAGGACGAGCATGCGCATGCGGGACTCCCGGGCAGTGGGGTGGGGCGGATCGTTGACTCGGCAGCGCCGCGCGGGCGGGGCGAGCGCCGCTTCCGCAGCCGATCCACTATTCCCATCAGGATGATGGGATTTGCTGTGCGCGAGCATTCCAGGGCCCTGGGAAGGGCGTCAAAGTCCGTGAAACAATCGACACATGGAGATCTCCGCACGCGCCGAATACGCGATCAGGGCCATGCTCATGCTCGCCGAGGCGCACGCGGCGGGCACCGCCGCCATGCCCGCCCAGGAGCTGGCCCAGCGTCAGCAGCTGCCGGCCAAGTTCCTCGAGGTGGTCCTCGGGCAGCTGCGCCGTGGGGGGCTCGTCGTCAGCCGCCGCGGAGCCGCAGGCGGCTACCGGCTGGCCTCCCAGGCGCAGGAGATCACGATCGGCGCGGTGATCCGCACGGTGGAGGGGCCGCTGGCCGGCATCCGGGGGCAGCGCCCGTCGGACACCGCCTACACGGGTGCTGCTGAGCACCTGCCGGTCGTGTGGGTCGCGCTGCGCTCGGCCATGCGCCGGGTGCTCGACGAGGTCACGCTGGCAGATGTCCTGACCGGCGGCTTCCCGGAGCACGTGCGGGCCTTCGCCGAGGAGCCCGGAGCCTGGACGGACCGCTGGCCGATCGAGGGCGGGCGCTCGCAGGGCTGATGCCCGTGCGCGCGCGGAGGCCGCATCCAGGGGCGGGCCGTAGGATGCTCCGGTGAACTTCCTGAAGTACTCCGCCCTGCGCCTGGCCATCCTCGCCGTCGCGTTCGTGCTGTTCATGGCACTGGACCTCGGTCTGATCTTCTCCGGCATCGCCGCCGTGATCGTGGCGTTCGCGGTGTGCTATCTCTTCTTCCCCAAGCTGCACATCGCCGCGAGCGAGGACCTCAACCGCGCGATCTCGCGCTCGCCCAAGCCCCGCAGCCGAGAGCGCCTGCGCGACACCCGGGACGAGGACGCCGAGGCCGACGCCTACCGCCGCAGCCGCGGCGAGGACGACCTTCCCTGAGGATGCGGAAGGGGCCCGGGCGCACCAGCCCGGGCCCCTGAACGCGGCCGCTGAGGCCCTGAACGCAGGGCCGCCTGCCTCACAGGCTCTGGTGCGCCACCACGGCGATGAGGAACAGCACGGACCACACGAGGTTGAGGATCCCGCACTGCTTGAGCACCGGGATCAGCGCGGTGCGCTCGGTGGCACCCAGCACGGTGCGCGCGGCCATGATCGCCAGCGGGGCCGCCAGCAGCACCAGCAGGAACCACGGGTTCTGCGGGAGCAGGAACACATGCAGCGCGAAGGCCAGCCCGAGCTCGGCGGTGAAGACCACGCGGGCCCAGCGATCGCCCAGCCGCACGGCCAGGGTGCGCTTGCCGACCTCCTGGTCGCCGGGGATGTCGCGGATGTTGTTGGCCATCAGCAGCGCGCAGGCGAACAGTCCCGTGGCCACGGCGGCGATCCAGGCCTGCAGGTTCAGCTCGCCGGCCTGGGTCATGGCGGTGCACAGCACGGCCACGAGCCCGAAGTAGACGAACACCGCCGCATCGCCCAGCCCGCGGTAGCCGTAGGGCCACGGGCCTCCGGTGTAGCCCCAGGCGGCCAGCACCGCGGAGGCGCCGATCACCAGGAACCACCACTGGCCTGACAGCGCCACCAGGGCGACGCCGGCCACCATGGCCAGCACGAAGCAGCCCAGCGCGGCAGCCAGCACCTGCCGTGGTGCGGCGGCCCCGGAGCCGACCAGGCGCATGGGGCCCACGCGGTCGTCGTCGGTGCCCTTGATGCCGTCCGAGTAGTCGTTGGCGTAGTTCACGCCGATCTGCAGCAGCAGCGCCACGGCGAAGGCCAGCAGCGCGCGCACCACGTCCGAGCCCCACATGGACTGGGCGGCGGCGGTCCCGGCGATGACCGGGGCCAGGGCCATGGGCAGGGTGCGCAGGCGCGCGCCCTCGACCCACTGCGCAGGTGTAGCCACGAACAGGACCTCCTCGGCCGACGGCTGTGAACCGGCCCATCATTTCATGAGAACCCGACGGACCCGACCGCTGCTCAGCCGCTGACGCCCTCCAGCAGGCGGCGCACCTCGGCCCGATCCGGCTTGCCGGTGACGAGCATGGGCATCTGCGCCGCGATGAGCCATCGCTTGGGAACGGCCGCAGCGCCCAGTGCTGAGCGGATCTCGGCGGACAGCCGCTCCCGCAGCGCGGTCTCCTCCCGCTGATGGGCGCTCGAGCGCGGGACGACGAGCGCGGCCACGGCCTGTCCCCACTGCGGATCCGGCACCCCGAGCACGACGGCCTGCTCGATCTCGGGATCGCGCAGCAGCTGCTGGGCCACCACGCCGGCCGAGACCTTGAGCCCGCCGGTGACCACGACGTCGTCGGCGCGACCGGCGATCTCCAGCAGCCGCCCGTCCCAGGTGCCGAGGTCATCGGTGCGGTACCAGCGCCGGCCGTCGATCAGGCGGACATGGCGGGCGGTCTGGGCATCGTCGTCGAGGTAGCCGGTCGTGACCGCGGCCCCGCCGAGCCAGATCCGCCCGGATCCCTCGGGCGCCAGCGGGGCGCAGCCCTGCGCAGGAGCCGGTGACGAGGACCCCTCCGAAGCCTCGATCCGGACCTCGATGCCGTCGAGCGGTCGGCCGTCGTACACGCAGCCGCCGCAAGTCTCCGACATCCCGTAGGTGGTGGCCACGCGGGCCCCCAGGGCGCGGGCGCGCTCGAGCAGCACGCGCGAGGCCGCCGAGCCTCCGAGCAGCACCGAGTCGAAGGATGCCAGCGCCCGGCGCACCGCGCGCCCGCCTGCCGGGTCGTCTGCGACCTCGACCAGTCGGGAGAGCTGGGTCGGCACGAGCGAGACGTGCCGGACCTCGCCCGTCATCCTCTCGGCGGCGCCCGCGAAGGCCTCGGCGCGGAAGGGTCCGTCGTCCATGATCACCGGCTCGGTCCCTGCAAGTGCCGATCGGGCCAGGACCTGGACACCGGCCACGTAGTGCGCGGGCAGGCACAGCAGCCACTGGCCGTGCCCGCCGGTGCGCACGGCTGTGGCCTGTCCGGAGGCGCGCAGCGACTGCGCCTCGAGCACCGTGGCCTTGGGGCGCCCGGTCGAGCCCGAGGTCGAGACGACGACGGCCGGACCGGGCCGCGACAGCGCATCCCGGAGCCGCTCGAGCAGACCGGCCGCACCGCCGAGCCCGGGCAGGGCCTGAGGGCCGTCGAGGACAACGGCGTCCGAAGGCAGGTCCGCGGTGCGCGGCGCCGGCATCGCGCGACCGGGCAGCTCCTGCTCCGCAGAGGAGGTGTCCGCCACGGGGATCAGAAGTAGTACGGGTAGGACGACCAATCGGGATCGCGCTTGCCCAGGAAGGCATCGCGGCCCTCGACGGCCTCGTCGGTCATGTAGGCCAGGCGCGTGGCCTCACCGGCGAAGACCTGCTGCCCGACCATGCCGTCGTCCGGGAGGTTGAAGGCGTACTTGAGCATGCGGATCGCCTGCGGGGACTGCGCGCAGATCATCCGGCACCACTCGATGGCCGTGGCCTCGAGCTCGGAGTGCTCCACGACCTCGTTGACCGCGCCCATGCGGTGCATGTCCTGGGCGGAGTACTCGCGGGCCAGGAAGAAGATCTCGCGGGCGTTCTTCTGACCCACCTGGCGGGCCAGCAAGGCGGAACCGTAGCCGGCGTCGAAGGAGCCGACGGTGGCGTCGGTCTGCTTGAACCTCCCGTGCTCTGCCGAGGCCAGCGTGAGGTCGCAGACCACGTGCAGGGAGTGCCCGCCGCCTGCTGCCCAGCCGGAGACCGCGGCGATCACGGGCTTGGGCATGGTGCGGATCAGACGCTGGACCTCCAGGATGTGCAGGCGCCCGGCGCGGGCCGGATCCACCGACTCGGCGGTCTCGCCCTCGGCGTAGCGGTAGCCGTCGCGGCCGCGGATGCGCTGATCGCCACCCGAGCAGAAGGCCCAGCCGCCGTCCTTGGCCGACGGGCCGTTGCCGGTGAGGATCACGGCGCCCACGTCCGAGCTCATGCGGGCATGATCGAGCACGCGGTAGAGCTCGTCCACCGTCCCCGGGCGGAAGGCATTGCGGACCTCGGGGCGGTCGAAGGCCACCCGGACCCAGGGCAGGTCGCGCTCGAGGGCGCCGTCGGGTCCGCGCTGGACGCCGCGGTGGTAGGTGATGTCCGTCAGGTCCTCGAACCCCTCGACCGTGCGCCACTGCACGGGATCGAAGATCTCGGAGACCTGGCGGGAGAGCTGGGATGCGCTGGAGTCGTTCACAGCGGCCAGTCTACGAGCGCTCGCCGACGCCGGAACGGGCCCGCTGGGGCCGTCGACGCCCGCGGAGCTGCTGCCGCACGGCAGATGGGAGACTGGCCGGATGATGGATCTGGACCTCGAGCGCCTCGGCGCGGACCTGCCCTTCGCGCAGGCCGTCCCGCGGCTGCGGGCGGCGCTGGCCGGCCACGGAGTCGCCGTCGTGGAGGCGCCTCCGGGCACCGGCAAGACCACGCTCGCCCCGCCGGCGGCGGCCCTCGAGCTCGGGGCGGATGCGCGCAGCAGGGTCGTCGTCGTGCAGCCGCGGCGGGTGGCCGCGGGGGCCGCGGCCCAGCGGCTGGCCCAGCTGAGCGGAACGAGGCTCGGCGAGCTGTCCGGGCTCACCGTGCGCGGGCAGCGCGAGGTCGGCTCGGGGACCGCCATCGAGTTCGTGACCCCGGGCGTGCTGATCGGGCGCCTGCTGGCGGACCCGGAGCTGAGCGGGACCCGAGCGATCGTGCTCGACGAGGTCCACGAGCGCGGCCTGGAGATCGACCTGCTGCTGGGCATGGTCCTGGAGCTGCGGCAGCTGCGCGAGGACCTGGCCCTGATCGTCATGTCCGCCACCCTCGACGCCGGATCCTTCCGCGACCTGATCGGGCAGGCGCTCGGGCTGGACGAGGTCCCGCTCGTGGACAGCCGGGCGGTCGAGCACCCCCTCGAGGTCCGCTGGGCTCCGGGGACGGGGCCGCGGCTCGACGAGCGCGGCGTGCGGCGGGAGTTCCTGGACCACGTGGCCCGCACGGCGCATCGGGAGCACGAGCGCGGCCTGGCCCAGGACCCTGGCCTCGACGCCCTCGTCTTCCTGCCCGGAGCCGGGGAGGTCTCCCACGTGGCTGCTCGGCTCCGGGAGCTCTCGGAGGCCGAGGTGCTCGAGCTGCATGGGCGCATCCCCGCGCACGAGCAGAACCTCGCGGTGGCCGGGCGCGAGCCGGACGGCCGCCCCCGGATCGTTGTCTCCACGGCCCTGGCCGAGTCCTCGCTGACGGTGCCCGGAGTGCGCCTGGTGATCGATGCCGGTCTCTCGCGCGAGCCGCGCAGGGACGCGGTGCGCCGCATGTCCGGGCTCGTCACGGTCTCGGCCTCTCGGGCCTCGGGACGGCAGCGGGCGGGCCGTGCCGCGCGCACCGGTCCCGGAGCGGTCGTGCGCTGCTACGACGAGTCGGCGTGGGCGGCCATGCCCGAGCGCGCCGTCCCGGAGATCCGCACGGCCGATCTGACCTCCGCAGCACTCGTGCTGTCCTGCTGGGGAGCCCCGGGAGGCAAGGGCATGGCCCTGCTGGATCCGCCTGCGCCCCGGGCCCTGGCCGATGCTCACCGCACGCTGCGCTCGCTGGAGGCCCTCGACGAGGACCTGCGTCCCACTGCCGTCGGCCGCCGCCTGGCGGGGCTGCCGCTGGATCCGCGCTGGGGCCGCGCTCTGCTCGTCGGCGCACAGTCGGTGGAGGAGTCCACGGCCGCCGAGATCGTGGCGGCCGTCGCCGACGACCACCGGGCCCCCGACGGCGACCTCGCCGGTCTGCTGCGCGAGCTGCGCCGCGGGCAGCATCCGGGCTCCCGGCGCTGGCAGGCCGAGGCTCGACGGCTGCGCTCGCTGATCGCGGGAACGGCTGTGGAGCCGTCGGGCGAGTCGCCTGGCCCCGAGCCGCAGCGGCGACGAGCCGATCCCGAGGCGAGCCGAGAGCCCGCCGCTCACGCCCCTGCCGATGCCCAGGAGGTCCTCGGGCTGGTGGTGGGCCTGGCCTTCCCCGAGCGGATCGCCCGGCGGATGGATGAGCGCGGCGAGCAGTGGCTGCTGGCCTCGGGGACCCGCGCCGGCCTGCCTCGCGAGTCCCCGCTGGTCCACGAGCAGTGGCTGGCCGTCGCCGATGTCACGCGCTCGCAGGCCTCGGCCGCCGCGGGCACCGGGGCCCTGATCCGCGCTGCCGCCGGGCTGGAGCGGGCCACGGCCGAGCGCGCCGCGGGTCGACTGCACCGGCGCGAGCTGTCCGTGCGCTTCGTCGACGGGCGGGCCAGGGCTCGCGACGTCGAGTCGCTGGGGGCCATCGAGCTCGCGGCCACCCCGGCGCGCCCGGACCCCGAGCAGGCCGCCGAGGCGATCGGCCGTGCGCTCGAGGAGCAGGGCCCGGCGCTGCTGGAGATGTCCGAGCAGGCGCTGCAGCTGCGCGCTCGGATGGCGGCCTGCCACCGGCACCTGGGCGGGCCCTGGCCGGCCATGGACGACGACTCCCTGGGAGCCCAGGCGCAGGTCTGGCTCGGCCCGGAGCTCGCGGCGCTGGCACGAGGGGCCTCGGTGCGCTCGATCGACACCGTCTCGGCTCTGCGACGGCTGCTGCCCTGGCCGGAGGCCTCGCGCTTCGAGGACCTGGCCCCGCAGCGGCTGGCCGTGCCATCGGGCGCCTCGCACCGGATCCTGTGGCCGCAGCAGTGGGAGTCCGAGGAGGTCGCGCTCACCGACCAGGAGGAGCAGGCCGGCAGCGGGCGCGGGCAGGTCCCGCAGCCGATCGTGCGGGTCAAGCTCCAGGAGTGCTTCGGCCTGGCGGAGTCGCCCCGGCTGCTCGACGGTCGTCTGCCGGTGCTCTTCCACCTGCTCTCCCCGGCCGGGCGGGAGCTGGCGATCACGGCCGATCTGGCCTCGTTCTGGGACGGGCCGTACCGCCAGGTCCGCGCCGAGATGCGCGGGCGCTATCCCAAGCACCCGTGGCCGGAGGACCCGTGGGCCGCCCAGGCCACCGCCAGGACCCGTCGGCGCGGCTGAAGCCGGCAGCGGCGCGGGAGGCTCTGCCGGGACCTGGCCCGGAGTCGGACAGGGGGCCCGGGACGATGCTCATCGTCCCGGGCCCCCTGAGGCTTCAGCGCAGCTGGATCGCTCAGCCGTTGTGCGCCCACGGTGCGGGCGGGGTGCCGCCCTCGGCGGCGCCGGTGGCCCGAGCGGAGCCGTCCGCGTCCTGAGCAGAGCTCGCACCGGCCTGGGCCGGCGCCGAGGCCGCACCTGCGGCACGGGGAGCTTCGAGCTCGGAGTCGTCCTCCGGCAGGCCCTCGCGGGAGCGGGCGACGGCGGCGTCGAAGTGGTCGTCGATGCCCGGCTCGTTGCTGTAGGTGGCCAGGGAGACCAGCACGGCCACGATGAGCGCGGCGGCGAAGCCAGGGATGATCTCGTACAGATCCGCCCACGGGGTCGAGGGCCAGATCAGCACGACGGCCGCGCCGACCACCATGGAGGCGGTGGCGCCGTAGCCGGTGAGCTTCTTCCAGTACAGCGACAGCAGCACGATCGGGCCGAAGGCCGCGCCGAAGCCGGCCCAGGCGAAGCCGACCAGGGCCAGGATCGATTCGGACGGGTTCAGGGCCATGAGCGCGGCGACGACCGCCACGACGAACACGGCGGCGCGGGAGACCCACAGCGACGAGCGGCCGGTCAGAGGGCGGCGGCGCAGCAGCAGCATGAGGTCCTCCACGAACGCGGAGGCGGTGACCACGAGCTGCGAGGACAGCGTGGACATGATCGCGGCGAGCACGGCGGCCAGCACGAGCCCGGCCACGAACGCCGGGAACAGGCCGATCGCGGAGTCCAGGAACACGGTCTCGGCAGTCTCCGAGTTGGTGAGGCTCACGCGTCCGCGCTCCACCAGCGGGATCGCGAACAGGGCGGTGAGGATCGCGCCGATCACGCACAGGGCCATCCACACGATGTTCCAGCGGCGCCCGGAGACGGCCTCGTGGTGGCTGCGCAGGGCCATGAAGCGCACCAGGATGTGCGGCTGGCCGAAGTAGCCGAGGAACCAGGCGAACAGCGAGATCGCGCCGATGACGCCGCCGGCCGCGCTCCAGTCGAAGAGGTTCCAGGCGCCGGGGTGAACCTCGTCCACGCGCTGGACGATGGTCGCCGGGCCGCCGGCGATGATCATGGTCACGACGGGCACCGCCAGCAGGGCCAGGAACATCAGGGTGCCCTGCACGAAGTCGGTGAAGCTGGCGCCCAGGAATCCGCCGATCAGCGTGTAGAGGATCGTGACCGCGGCGATGACCAGCATGCCGATCAGGTAGGTCTCGCTGTTGGACCAGCCGAAGCTCTCCTCGAGGGCACCGCCGAACGAGGCCGCCGCGAAGTTGCCGCCGGCGACCATGCCGGAGGAGATGTAGAACGTGAAGAAGATGAGGATGACCAGTCCCGAGACCACCCGCAGCATCCGGCCGCCGCGCACCAGGCGGTTGCCGAAGTAGGAGGGGAGGGTGATGGCATTGCCATACTGCTCGGTGAACAGGCGCAGTCGCGGGGCCACGACCTTCCAGTTGACCCAAGCGCCCAACGTCAGGCCGATGGCGATCCAGGACTGTGCCATGCCGCCGAGGTAGAGCGCTCCGGGCAGGCCCATGAGCAGCCAGCCGGACATGTCGGAGGCGCCGGCGGACAGCGCGGCGACCGGGGCGGGCAGATCGCGCCCGCCGATCATGTAGTCGTCCTTGTCATTGGTGCGCGTGGACGCCCAGAGGCCTATGCCGACCATCGCCAGGAAGTACAGGGCGATGGCGGCCATCATCCACCAGAAGCCGGATCCTGCTTCGATCATGGGGTTCCTCTCCGCCTCGGTGCGGATGGGGCGCGCAGCGGCGTCCATCGATCGTCCGGGCGTGTTCTCCGAATCGGGAAGTGCGGGAAGTGCGGGGGTTGCGGGGCAGCGGGGCCGCTCAAGCGGGTCGCGCGAGATCGTGCGGTCCTGCGGGTCGGGCTGCGGAAGAGCAGCAGCCCGGACCGCGGTGGGCGAGTGCGAGGCAGCGCCCAAGCGCGGACAAAACGACTGAAAGGATACGGGAAGGTCGCTCAGCGCCCCCCCGATATGACGCAGATATGCCGCTCTGACCTGGGGCGATGAAATGCTTGACAGGTTGTGTCCAGGTGGTGTCGGGGCGTCGCTCAGCCGGTCTCGGCGGCCCGGCGCGGGGGGTCCAGGATCCAGGGGCCCTGGTCCAGGCGCACCTCGTCGAAGCGCTGGAGCACATCGGAAGCCGTGCGGATGTTGTCGCCGAGCCCCAGGGAGGCTCCGATCCAGCCCATCGCCTCACCCGGCCCCACGCCCAGGCCGCGCAGGTCCGCCAGGCTCACGGCGCCGTCGCGCTTGGCCAGGCGGTCGCCGTCGGGATTGAGCACGAGGGGGACGTGGATCCACTGCGGCTCGGGCAGCCCGAGCAGCTGCGCCAGATGGGCCTGCCTGGGCGCGGAGGACAGCAGGTCGTCGCCGCGCACCACCTGATCGACGCCCTGATGGGCGTCGTCGACGACGACCGCGAGGTTGTAGGCGGGGCGGCCGTCGTTGCGCACGAGAACGAAGTCGTCGACGGCAGCGGTGTGCTCGCCCAGCAGGCGGTCGCGGACGGTCGCAGAATCCGTCTGGGCGCGCAGTCGCAGCGCGGCCGGGCGCTCGGCGCGGCGGGCATCGCGCTGGGCGGGCGTCAGATCGCGGCAGGTGCCCGGATAGGCCCCCGGCGCCCCGTGCGGCGCGCCGCCTGAGGCCTCGATCTCCTCGCGGATCTCGCGGCGCGTGCAGAAGCACTCGTAGACCAGATCGCGCTCGCGCAGCCTGTCGACGGCCTGGAGGTGCGCCGGGATCCGCTGCGACTGCACGAGCACGGGCTCCTGCCAGTCCAGGCCTATCGCGGCCAGGTCCTCGAGCTGGCGCTCGGCCGCGCCCTCCTTGACGCGGTCGAGGTCCTCGAAGCGCAGCGCGAACCCGCGGCCGTCGGCGCGGGCGATCGCCCAGGCCAGCACGGCGGTGCGCAGGTTGCCCAGGTGGAGGTCCCCGGAGGGGGAGGGCGCGTAGCGCCCGGATCCGCGGCTCAGCATGGCCACCACCGTAGGCCACGCGCGGTGCGGCACCGTACGCTGGATGGGTGAGCTCCCTCAGCGAAGTCGGCGACGACATCCATGTCATCACCACGGAGAACTGGCGCCTGAACTCGGGCCTGGTCGTGGGGTCCTCGCGCGCGCTCGTGATCGACACCGGCGCCGGGCCGCGGCAGGGGCGCGAGATCCTCGAGGCCGTGCGCACGGTGACCCAGCTGCCGCTCGTGGTGCTGAACACCCACGCCCACTACGACCACTACATGGGCAACGCGGTCTTCGAGCGGGCCGGAGTCACCGAGTTCTGGTCGCACCGCGACGCCGCCGCGGCCATCGGCACCCACGGCGACTTCCAGCGCTCCTTCGTGGGAGTCCTGGAGCCGGAGATGGGGGAGGGCAAGGGTCTGGGGACGCGGATCGTGGTGCCGCAGCGGCACCTGCCCGGCACCGGTCTGCGCCCCGCGCTGAGCCGGATCGACCTGGGCGGTCGGCACGTGGTCGTGTTCTCGGTGGGACGGGCGCACACGGACAACGACATCTTCGCGGGCGTGGACGAGGTCCTGTTCGCCGGCGACGTGGTGGAGCAGGGCGCGGATCCGGCCTTCGAGGACGCCTATCCGCGCGAATGGGTGCGGGCCCTGGAGCAGATCGCGGATCTGGAGCGCTACTCGGTGGTCGTGCCGGGCCACGGCTCCCCGGTATCGCGCGGCGCGGTGCGGGACATGGCCGAGAACATGGCCGCGGCGATCGAGCGCCTGGATGCGCCTGCGGCCCCGGTGCAGGACGCCGCCGGTCCGGTGACCGCCGCGCTGTACCAGCTGCCCTACGGGGCGGCGGCCTCCAGGATCCTGCTGGACCGGCTGGCCGTCATCGCCGGCGCGGGCGCATAGCCCGCACCATCTGCTGGGCCGAGAGCAGGGACGCGCTCAGCACGCCCAGGGCGCCGAAGGCCAGTGCCAGGCCCGGTGCCGGGATCGTCTGCTGAGCCGTCAAGGCCAGGATCGTGAGCCCGGCCCCCAGCACGAACAGGACCAGCAGCGTGAGGCCGCGCTGCGGGACCCAGGGCTCGGCCGGGATCAGCGCGCGCAGCACCAGGGATCCGAGCACGAACCAGCCGGCGACCAGCAGCACGGACACGGCGGCATCGGCGGGCCGGTGCCAGCCGTTGATGACCGTCCCCACCCCGGCCACAGTGACTGCCGCAGCGCCCAGCAGCGCCCACGCCTTGCGCTGGCGCGCGGGAGCGACCATGACGACGACCGCCACGGCTGCCGCTGCTGCGGCGGTGTGCCCGGAGGGCAGGGAGTTCTGGGCCGACTCCTGGATCCCGTAGGCGGTCTTGTCCAGCAGGCTGTGCTTGAGCAGCTGGACGGAGGCCAGGGCCGGCACCGCGGTGAGCACGGCGATCACCAGCGGGATCCAGCGGCGGTTCGAGGCGGCCAGGATCAGTGAGATCACAGCGGAGGCCGCGCAGGTGATGAGGGTGGCCGAGGCGAGCAGGCCGGTCACCGTGGAGGGGAGGCGTTCGTTGACCGCAGAGGCCTGGCGCAGGGCGACCTCATCCACCCACTGCCCGTTCACCGTGCGCAGCGCGGCCCAGGCGATCAGCCCGGCCAGGGCGAAGAGCACGCCTGCGCGCACCAGCTGGCCCACTGCGGAGCCGACCGTGAGATCGCGCCGCGGCTGCGGGCGGTGCTCGCCGCCGTACTGGTAGGCGGCCTGGCCCGGGTAGTCGGGGCGATCGTCGATGCGCTGCGGGGCCCAGACCTGCTGTCGCTGCAGCGGAGCCGTCGGCGCAGGGACCCCGGCGACGAGCCGGGTCTCCTGCGCCGTGTCGGGCCTCATCCGGTGGTGCTCGACCCCGAGATGCTCGCCCTGCGGGTGCCGATCCTGCGCCGCGGAGTGGCGGTCGCCCCGCTGTCCTCGCTGCGGATCGGTCTCAGCCGGAATGTAGGTCACGCTCGTCGTCCCCTGATCGACACTGCCTGATCGCCCAGGCTTCGGAAGGGCCCCAGTGTGGCATCGGAGCCTTCGCGGATCCTGGGACCGAGCCTCGGATTCCCGAGGACTCGGGCGCAGCCCCTGCGCGGCCCGGCCCTAGGCTGGATCCATGTCCCGAACCGAGCCCCTGGCCTTCAGCCCCCTGCCGCAGCCGCTGCCCTCCCTCGAGGAGGTGCTTGAGGACGCCGCGGTCGTGGACCTGCCGATGACCTCGCGCTTCCGCGGTCTGCAGCGCCGCGAATCCATGCTGGTGCGCGGTCCGCAGGGCTGGGCCGAGTTCGCCGCCTTCCCCGAGTACGACGATGCCGAGGCTCTGGCCTGGTGGCGCTGCGCCCTCGAGGTCGCCTGGCTCGGGCTGCCGCGGCCGCGGCGCACGACCGTCTCGGTCAATGCCACCGTCCCGGCGGTGCCCGCCGCGGAGGTCCCCCGCGTGTTGGCCCGCTACGGGGAGGGCATCGCCGCGGTGAAGGTCAAGGTGGCCGAGCACGGCCAGTCGCTGGCCGACGACGACGCCCGCGTGGCCGCCGTGCGCGCGGTCCTGCCGGAGGCCGCGCTGCGCGTGGATGCCAACGCCGGGTGGGGCCCCGAGGAGGCGGTCGAGGCGCTGATCCGGCTGGCCCGCCACGGGCTCGAGTACGCCGAGCAGCCCAGCCCCGGGATCGAGGGCCTGGCTCGCGTGCGCAGCGAGCTGCGCGGCCGCGGGGAGCCCCTGCCGATCGCCGCGGACGAGTCCGTGCGCAAGGCCGAGGATCCGCTCGCGGTGGCCCGAGCCGAGGCCGCCGATCTGATCGTCATCAAGGCCGCCCCGCTGGGCGGGGCGCGACGGGCGCTCGCGGTCGTCGAGCAGGCCGGGCTGCCGGCCGTGGTGAGCTCCGCCCTCGAGACGAGCGTGGGCCTCAGCGCGGGTCTCGCCCTGGCCGCAGCGCTGCCCGAGCTGCCGTACGCGTGCGGGCTCGGCACGGCAGCGCTGCTGGCCGAGGACGTGACGGGCAGCCCGCTGCTGCCGAGCGGCGGCGTCCTGCCGGTGGGCCCCGTCGCCGCCGATCCGGAGCTGCTGGACCGGCACCGGGCCTCGCCGCAGCGCGAGCAGTGGTGGCGAGACCGCGCTCGCCGGGTGCACGGCCTGCTCGAGCGGACCGAAGCGCAGCATCGCGCCTGATCGGAGCCCCCTCGAGGTTCCCTCGACATGCGGATTCATCGGGGATACGGCATGGCTTCCTGTCCTTTTTCTGCCGTCGTCGTCCTGTTCACTGCGCGTTCTCCCGGCGACCAACAGGCCCTCACGCACGACGGGTTAGGTGGTCTGCGACGAAGGAACCGACGCCCGCCGCTCGTCCGACGGGCCGATGAGAGGGAACCCATGCGCCACCAGCTCCTGCCCATGCTCGGCCACACGAACGGCAAGCGCTCGCCGCTGACCTGCGCCCTGAAGTGCGACTCCGCCTGCGCCAAGCCGGACTGCAACCAGTCCGACAACGCCACCTTCCACGAGGTCGCCTCCACGGCGCTCTCGCGCCGCTCGGCCCTGGGCCTGGGTGCGGCCGCCGCGGTCTCCGTGGGCGTCGTGGCCACCGGGACCCGCGCCGAGGCGACCTTCGCCTACTGGGGCGAGCGCGGCGGCAGGATGGACTTCACGCCGATCGATCCCGTGGATGCCGCGGTCGACGACCTCAACGTCCCGGAGGGCTTCGACTGGTCGCCGATCATCCGCTGGGGCGACCCGCTGTTCGCCGACTCCCCGGCCTTCGACCCGCAGAACCAGACCTACGAGTCGCAGAAGGCGCAGTTCGGCTTCAACAACGACTACCTCGACATCATCCCGGACCGCGGCGGCCGCACCGGCGTGCTCGTGTGCAACCACGAGTACACGAACGAGAACACCATGTTCCCGGCCGATCAGCTCGAGAACGATCTCGAGCGCACGGCCGCCGTCGGGATCGCAGCCCACGGCATGGCGGTCGTGGAGATCGAGCGCTCGGCCCCCGGCCAGCCCTGGACCTATGTGGTGGGCGGTCGGCGCAACCGGCGCATCACCGCCGACACCCCCTTCTCCGTCGACGGCCCCGCCGCCGGCTCGGACATGCTCAAGACCGTGGCCGATCCCACCGGCAGGCTCGTGCTGGGCACCCAGAACAACTGCTCGGGCGGCGTGACCCCGTGGGGCACGGTCCTGTCCGGCGAGGAGAACATCAACAACGTCCTCACCGCCAAGGCCTCCCCGGAGGCCACCCGCTACGGCATCGGCACCAAGCCGACCTCGCGCCGCTGGGATCTCGTGGACCCCCGCTGGGACGGCAACAACGAGGGCTACGAGAACGAGATCAATCGCTTCGGCTGGGTCGTGGAGATCGACCCGCAGGATCCGTCGTCGACCCCGGTCAAGCACACCTCCATGGGCCGCTTCAAGCACGAGGGCGCCAACGTCTACGTGGCCGCGGACGGCACCGTGGTCGCCTACTCGGGCGATGACCAGCGCTTCGACTACCTGTACAAGTTCGTCTCGGCCAAGAAGCACAAGCAGGGCGACCGCCGCCACAACATGACGCTGCTGTCCGAGGGCGATCTCTACGTCGCCAAGTTCACCGGCGACTCCGAGAAGGAGATCGACGGCTCCGGGCGCCTGCCCTCCGACGGCGCGTTCGACGGCAAGGGACAGTGGCTGCCCCTGGTCGTCGGCGGCAAGTCGAAGGTCCAGGGCATGTCCGTCGAGGACGTGCTCGTGCACACCCGCCTGGCGGGCGACAAGGTCGGCGCCACCAAGATGGACCGCCCCGAGGACGTCGAGCCCAACCCGCACACCGGCAAGGTCTATGTGGCCTGCACGAACAACACCGAGCGGGGCACCCCGGGCAAGGCGGCGGCGGACGAGGCCAACCCGCGCAGCAGCAACCGCGACGGGCACATCATCGAGCTCACCGAGGACGCGGCGAACTCCGGCGGCACGACCTTCCACTGGTCGATCCTGCTGGTCTGCGGCGACCCGGCCGCCAACTCGTCGACCTACTTCGCGGGCTTCCCGGCGGATCGGGTCTCGCCGATCTCCTGCCCGGACAACGTCGCCTTCGACGCCGAGGGCCACCTCTGGATCTCGACCGACGGGGCTCCCGGCACGATCGGCTACAACGACGGGCTGTTCCGGGTGGGCCTCGAGGGGCGCGAGCGCGGTCTGGTCGAGCAGTTCCTCTCCGTCCCGCAGGACGCCGAGACCTGCGGCCCGGTCATCCACGACAAGGAGCAGATGGCCTACGTGGCCGTCCAGCACCCGGGCGAGGATGGCACCTTCGAGGATCCGCGCTCGTACTTCCCGGACTACGTGCTCAAGACCCGCCAGGGCGACGGCAAGTTCTCTCTGGCCCGCCCTTCGGTCGTGCAGGTCTACTCGACCGGCAAGGGCCGCGGGCAGTTCGGCCGCGGCAAGGAGCTCGCCCGTGAGCGCAAGTCGGCGCGCGGTCTGGAGATGGAGGGCTACAAGGGCCGTTCGACCAAGGCCATCCGCGACAAGGCGCGTCGCGCTCGACGGTCCTACACGGACTGAGGCACCTCCGACGGCAGCCGGCGGTCAGTAGGGTGAGCGGATGACCTCCGACGCCCTGCTGACCGCCGCCGCCGTCCTGGACGGGCTCACCGACTCCGGGCTGCGCGAGCTGTTCGTGTGCCCCGGCTCCCGCTCGGCCCCGTTCGCCTACGAGGCCGCCCGTCGCGACGGACGCGACCTGTCGGTGCACGTGCGCCTCGACGAGCGCTCGGCGGCCTTCCACGCCCTGGGCGCGGCTCGGGCCACGGGGCGTCCCGCGGCCGTCGTGACGACATCGGGCACCGCCGCCGGGAACCTGCTGCCGGCGGTCATGGAGGCCCATCATGCAGGGGTCCCGCTCGTGGCGATCACCGCCGACCGACCGCCGGAGCTGCGCGGCACCGGGGCGAACCAGACCACCGTGCAGCCCGGGATCTTCGCGGGCTTCGTGCGCGTCGAGCTCGATGTGGTGCTCGAGGACTCGGCGCACGATCCGCAGGCGCTGCGCGGGCTGGTGCTGGAGACCCTGGCCCCCGCGCTCGCCGCGCTCCGATCGGAAGGGCACGAGGCTCCGGCGGGGCCCGTGCACCTGAACGTCGCGCTGCGCGATCCGCTGCAGCCGCAGCCGCCGACCGAGGATGCTGCGGACGATGAAGGTCCCGGATCGACCGCGGCGACCCCGGGGCAGCCGCGTGCGGACGACGCCGCCGATGCCCCCGCCGGCGCTGCGGATCAGGCAGAAGAGCTCGCCGATCGGCTGCGCCTGTCCGTGGAGATCCCGCCGCTGGATCCTGCCGAGATCAGGCTCCCGGAGGAGCCGGACGGCCTGCGGCGCAGCGTGCTGGTCGCCGGCGATGGTGCAGGAGCGGGCGCCGCTCAGCTGGCCGAGGCGCTCGGGACTCCGCTCCTGGCCGAGCCGTCCTCTCAGGCCCGTCGCGGCTCCACGGCCATCGGCCCCTACCGTGCCCTGCTGGACACCGCGCTCGGCGAGGGCATCGAGCGCGTCCTGCTGGTCGGACGCCCCACGCTCTCGCGCCCGGTGGCCGCGCTGCTGCAGCGTCGCGGGGTGGAGGTCGCGGCATGGCGGCCCCGGCCGGTCCCGTGGTTCGACGACGGCCGCAGGTCTGAGCGCGAGCTCACGACGGCGGCTGAGGCGGCCGCATTCCTCGGGCGGGCTCCGCGGGAGTGGACCGAGGCCTGGAGCAGAGCCGGGGCCGAGGGCCAGCGTCGTGCGCTCGAGGTCCTGCAGCGGGCGGCTTCCGTCAGCGACGGGGTCCCCGGTCCGCTGACCGCACGGGCCGTCTGGGAGGCATGCCGCGCCGACGGCCGACTGCTGGTGATGGGCTCGTCGAATCCGATCCGCGATCTGGACCTGCTGGGCCAGCCTGATCCCCGCGCCGACGAGGGCGTGGAGGTCCTGGCGAACCGGGGACTGGCCGGGATCGACGGACTGGTCGCCACGGCTGCCGGGGCTGCGCTGTCCTCCGGGCGTCCGGTCCGGGTCCTGCTCGGCGATCTCACCCTGCTGCACGATGCCGGTTCGCTGCTGAGCCTGCGCGGCGAACGGGCCCCGCAGCTGCAGATCGTCGTGCTCGACGACGGCGGCGGGGGCATCTTCGCCACGCTCGAGCACGGCGCGCTGGGGGAGCACCGGGCCTACGGGCAGATCGTCGAGCGCTTCTTCGGCACGCCGCCCAGCGCACGGGTGGCCGAGGTCTGCGCCGGCTACGGGATCCCCGTGCATCAGGCGGGCACCGTCCAGGAGCTGGAGGAGCAGCTGCGCGACCCGGCTCCGGGGGTGAGCGCGGTCGTGGTGCGTGCCCAGCGCGTCGGTCTTCGGCAGATGAGCCAGGAGCTCACCCGCGCCGTGCGCGGATGAGCTCCTGGGAGGACTGCTGAAGCGCCTGCCGGCCGCGCGGCTGCTCAGGCTCCGGTGCGGGGTCCCTGGGCCGGGACGGAGGCGCCGTCCTCGACGAGCGGGGACTCGGCGGCCGCCTCGCGAGCGGCCCGGACCTCCTCCGGCTTCGCGTCGCCGTCGATCACCAGGCGGCGCTCGATCAGGTAGGTGTTGTGCTTGCGCGGCACCAGCACCGTGACGATGGTGCCGCGCAGCGCGACCACCGCGAACACGTAGAACTGCTGCGAGGCGCACATGGCCGCGCCTGCGGCACGGGCGTTCGAGGTGTAGTAGCTGGCCTGGAAGCCGTAGACCAGCACCTGGGTGCCCAGGTTGCCCACGCCGGCCACCGCGATGACCAGGCCCCGCCCCAGGCCGGTGAGGAAGCGCAGCAGGCCGAAGGTGAAGACGGTCCCGGTCAGGGCGGTGATGGCCATGCCGCTGGAGAACCAGGCGATGCCGCTCATGAGCATGCGCTTGCGGCCGAGGATGTCTCCGATGAATCCGGAGGCGAACGATCCGAGCAGCACGCCGATCAGAGCGAGCGATCCGACGGTTCCGGCGATGGACGGATCCAGCGGGCCGATCTGCGAGGGGTCGTTCATGAGGGTCGGCATCACGGTGCCGAACACCACGAGGTCATAGCCGTCGAAGATCAGCGCGGTCGAGGCGATGGCGGCCACCCAGATGGCCGTCTTCATCACGAGCGAGCCGTTCTCCGTCGCGAGGGTCTGGGTCGTGGACAGGGGTCCCCGATCTCTCCGTCGTGTCTGGGCGCGGCGGCAGATTCGCCGAGCGGGCTCGAGGAGGCGGACCTCTTCGAGTGCCACGATGCTCGCAGGGGTGTGATCCAGTTCATATGAGGGAAATCCCTGGGATATCACCAGGTGCTTCTAGGGGTGTCTGGGATATCAATAAGCCCTGATCATGTCGGATCGCTGGAATGATCCGGCACATGGGCCTCACTCGGCCCCCAGGGCCCCCAGCACGGGACGCAGCTTGGCGCGCGTCTCGGCGAGTTCCTCCGCGGGGTCGGAGGCGCCCACGATGCCGCAGCCGGCATAGACGCCGGCGGTCGCTGCGTCCTCCAGGATCCCGCCGCGCAGGGCGATGCCGAAGTCGCCGTTGTGCCGGGCATCGACCCAGCCGACGGGGCCTGCGTAGAGGCCTCGATCCATCCCCTCGAGCCGGGCGATGGAAGCGGCCGCGGCGGCGGTCGGCGTACCGCACACGGCGGCCGTGGGGTGCACGGCCTCCACCAGCTCGAGGGCGGAGGCCACGGTGCCGTCGGGGCCGCGGCGCAGATCGCAGGTCACGTCCGAGGCCAGGTGCCACACGTTGGGCAGCTCGAGCAGGTACGGCTCGGTCGAGGAGCGCACCGCGTCCGTGTAGGCGGCGATCCCCTCAAGGAACGAGGCGATCGCGAACTCGTGCTCCGAGCGCTGCTTGGCGTTCTCCATGAGCCGCTCGTGTGCCCAGGCCCGCTCGGCGGCGCTCGCGGGACCTGACGACGCCCGCGCGACGGTGCCGGCCAGCACCCGGGCGTGCACGGCGCCGTCGAGCACGCGCACCAGCCGCTCGGGCGTGGCTCCGAAGGCCCGACCGCCGTCCGGGCTCGGCCGGCCGAGGATGTCCACGGTGTAGGTCCAGCAGCGGTCGTAGTCGGCGGCCAGGCGGCTCAGCGCCCTCGGCATGTCCAGCTGCGAGCCCTCGGCCGCGCGCACCGGGACGCGCCGTGCCAGCACGATCTTCTCGAGGCTCCCGGAGCGGATCTCCTCGATCCCGGAGGCCACCCCATCCAGCCACGTTGCCTGGGCAGCAGGATCCTCGAGGGCGCGCGGCGCCGCGGTCTCGGGGGCGGGCCCGTCCGGGAGCTGGATCAGGCGGCGGACGGCCTCCGCGATGTCGTCGGGCCCCAGGGGATCGGGGGAGGAGGAGACCAGGGTCGCCCAGGCGCCGTCGCCGTCGCGGCCCAGCACCAGCTCGGGGACCACCAGCCCGGAGCGGCGCTGGGAGGAGCGCGCGAAGGCGAATGCGCCGAAGGCCACGGGGCCGGTGGCCGAGCGCTGCAGCGGATCCTCGATCCGCAGCCCGTCCACGACGTCGTCCCACCATGCCCGGGCGCCCGTGAACCGGTCCTCGCCGGTGATCGCGAACGAGGCCGCCCGACCGAAGCCGATCAGCCCCAGGCCGCCGATCGTCCAGCAGGCCTCGGGTCCTGCGGGCAGCATGGCGCGCAGATCCGCGTCTTCGTGCAGGACCGTGGGCAGTGCGTCGGGCAGCTGCTCGAGGGGCATGGTGAGGCTTCGGCGCAGGGCCGACGGGGCGGGTGAGCAGTGGCTGACGGGCATAGCGGCTCAGTGTAGGCCGCGGCCGCGGGGCATGTCGGTTCGGGCTGTCGGGCGGCGGTGCCACAATGGAGCCCGTGAATCGTGCAGACCTGTCCAAGCGCACCGACGCCGTCGCCTCCATGTTCGATCAGGTGGCCCCGCGGTACGACCTCGCCAACGACATCCTCGCCCTGGGCCAGACCAGGGGCTGGCGCCGTGCTGTCACCAGCGCTGTGGGCGCGGTCCCCGGCGAGCGCGTGCTCGACGTCGCCGCCGGCACGGGGACCTCCTCGGAGCCGTTCGTGGATGCCGGCGCGGAGGTCGTCGCCGTGGACCTCTCCGAGGGCATGCTGCGCGTCGGGCGCGATCGCCGCCCGGACATCGACTTCATCCAGGCGGACGCCACGCACCTGCCGTTCGCCGACGAGACCTTCGACGCCGTGACGATCTCGTTCGGTCTGCGCAACATCGCCGAGCACCGCCAGGCCCTGTTCGAGATGCTGCGCGTGACCAAGCCGGGCGGGCGCCTGGTGATCTGCGAGTTCTCCACGCCGGTCTTCAAGCCCTTCCGCACGCTCTACAGCGAGTACCTGGTCCGCGCGATCCCGGGCATCGCGCAGAAGGTGACCTCCAACCCGGAGGCCTACGAGTACCTGGCCGAGTCCATCCGCGACTGGCCGGACCAGGAGACGCTGTCCGAGCACCTGAGCGAGGTCGGGTGGCAGGAGGTGCGCTACCGCAATCTCACCGGCGGCATCGTGGCCCTGCATCACGCGGTGAAGTCGCTCGAGCACACCTACGGCGCGCCCACCATCGATCTGGCGTGAAGGTCGTGATCGCCGGCGGCGGTCCTGCGGGATCCACCGCCGCCTACTGGCTCGCCGCCCACGGCCATGAGGTCGTGGTCCTGGAGAAGACGGCGCATCCGCGCGAGAAGGTCTGCGGCGACGGCCTCACTCCGCGTGCCGTGCACGAGATGCAGCTCATGGACCTGCCGCACGGCGCGCAGAACGGCTATCGCGCCAATCGCGGGCTGAGGCTGTGCGCCCGCGACCGCGCGATCGAGGTCCCCTGGCCCGAGCTGACCGACTTCCCGTCCTACGGGCTGGTGCGGCCCCGCTCGGGCTTCGACCAGCACCTGGCCCGCCACGCCGAGGCGGCCGGTGCCCGGCTGATCGAGCACCGCTCCGTGACCTCCGTGGTCCGCGACGACGACGGCCGCGTGATCGGTGCCGACGCCTCGGTGCTCGGTGCGGACGGTCGGCGCACCGGCGAGACCGAGCGCCATCTCGGCGATCTGGTCCTGGCCGCCGACGGCGTCTCCTCGCGCACGGCCGTCAGCTCGGGCCTGCATCGCGATCCGGACCGGCTGATGGGCGTGGCCGTGCGCGGCTACTACGAGTCCCCGCGCACGGACATCGAGTGGATGGAGGGCTGGCTCGAGCTGCGCGACGGCACGGACCCCTCGGGCTCCCTGCTGCCCGGCTACGGCTGGGTCTTCGGCGCCGGCGACGGCACCGCCAACGTGGGCCTGGGCATGCTCAGCACCTCCAAGGCCTTCCGCGGCACGGACTACCGACGCGTGCTGCAGGACTGGGCGGCCTCCATGCCCAGCCAGTGGACGTTCGATTCCGAGCATCAGCGCGGCCGCATCCTCTCGGCTGCACTGCCCATGGCCTTCTCCCGCACGCCGCACTGGGTGCCCGGGATGATGCTGCTCGGCGACTCCGCGGGACTGGTCTCGGCGTTCAACGGCGAGGGCATCTCGAATGCCATGCAGTCGGCGCGCCTGGCCGCCGAGCAGATCCACGAGGCCGCCGGGGCCAACGGCCCGGCTCAGCGCGACGTGGTCCTGGCGCGCTATCCGCAGCTGCTGCAGGACGAATGGGGAGCCCACTTCACCCAGGGGCGCGCGCTGGCGCAGCTGATCGGGCGGCCGCGGATCATGAAGGCCGCCGTCGCCACCGGCATGTCCTTGCCCGCGCTGATGCGCTTCGTGGTGCAGGTCATGACCGAGCTCAGCGACCGCCCGGCGCACACCTGGGAGGACCGGGCCATCGCGCTGCTGGACGCCCTCACCCCGGCCACCTCCAACCGGAGGCGCGCGTCCGGGATCCCGGACGAGCACCTCCAGAAGCCGTCCCCGACGAAGTAGAGTGTCCGATCGTGACTGACTCCTCCCAGGCCCCCGCGCGCCCCGACGACTCGCTGTCGGGCATCCTGCCCCCGAGCTTCGCCGCCGTCGCTCAGGACGAGGTGCTGGGACCGCAGCTGCTCGAAGGCCTCTCGGCGATCGAGGACCGACTGGCCGAGTGCGTGCGCAGCACGGATCCGCTGATCCAGGTGACGTCCTCGCACCTGCTGCAGGCAGGCGGCAAGCGGGTGCGCCCGCTGCTGACGCTGCTCAGCGCCCAGGTGGGCGGGGGCATCAACGACGACGTCGTCGACGCCGCTGTGGTCGTCGAGCTGACCCACCTGGCCTCGCTGTACCACGACGACGTCATGGACTCCGCCCCCGTCCGCCGCGGAGTCGAGGCCGCGCACACGGTGTGGGGCAACTCGGTCGCGATCCTGACCGGCGATCTCATCTTCGCCCGCGCCTCGTCCCTGGTGGCCGAGCTGCCCGGGGACTCCTTCAAGGTCCAGGCCAACGCCTTCGCCCGACTGGTCGAGGGCCAGCTCAAGGAGACCTCCGGCGTCCCGGAGGGCACGGATGCCCTCGAGCACTACCTCGAGGTGCTGGCGGGCAAGACCGGCTCGCTGATCGCCGCGTGCGGGATCTACGGCGCAGGCCTCTCCGGTGCGGACGAGCACGTGCGCGCCGCCATGGAGACCTATGGCGAGCGCATCGGCGTGGCCTTCCAGCTGGCCGACGACATCATCGACATCACCTCGCCCTCGGAGGTCACCGGCAAGACCACCGGCACGGACCTGCGCGAGGGCGTGCTCACCCTGCCGGTGCTCATGCTGCGGCGCATGGCAGAGGACGGCGATGCCTCCGCGGCGCGCGTCCTCGACCTCGTGGACGCAGATCTGACCAGCGACGACGCCCTGGCCGCCGCCGTCGAGGCGATCTGCGGGCACGAGGCCGTCGAGCGGTCGTGGGCCGTCGCGCAGGAGTGGGTCGACGACGCCCTGCGGGCCCTGGAGCCGCTGCCCGCCTCGGCCGCTCGCTCGGCGCTGGAGGCCTTCGGGCGTGACATGGTTCACCGCCGTTCCTGAGAATGCGGTATAAATGCACCGCTGAAATGATCCCGATTCCCGGGGCATGACCTCGATGACCGAGGCGGCGGGACGCACACGCGCCGTCGAGCCCTGATTTCTCGAGGTGGAACGTGTCCTCACCCAACGCTTCCGCGACCACGGAGGTCCGCTCCTCGCACGAGCGCGAAGCCTTCTCCAGCCGCACCGTCTTCATCCTGGCCGCCATGGGCTCCGCCATCGGCCTGGGCAACATCTGGCGCTTCCCGTACATCGCCTACGACAACGGCAGCGGCGCCTTCATGATCCCGTACCTGGTCGCGCTGCTCTCGGCCGGCCTGCCGCTGCTCATGCTGGACTACGCCGTGGGACACCGCTTCCGCGCCTCCGCCCCGCTGGCCTTCCGCCGCCTGCACCCCAAGGCGGAGGTCCTGGGCTGGTGGCAGCTGGCCATCTGCTGCGTCATCGCCGTGTACTACGCCGCGATCCTGGCCTGGGCAGGGTCCTACACGATCTTCTCCTTCACCAAGGCCTGGGGCGATGACCCCGAGGGCTTCCTGATGGGCCAGTACCTCCAGGTCGCCGAGACCGTCGCCCCGAGCTTCGACTTCGTGCCCCAGGTGCTCATCGGCATGATCCTCGTGTGGGGCGTGCTGATCGTCGTGATGTCGCTGGGCGTGCAGAAGGGCATCGGCCGCTTCAACGTGATCTTCCTGCCGCTGCTGATCGTGATGTTCGTCGTCATGGTGGTCATCTCCCTGACCCTGGACGGGGCGGGCATGGGCCTGGACGCCCTGTTCACCCCGGACTGGTCGGCGCTGTCCAACCCGTCGGTGTGGATGGCCGCCTACGGCCAGATCTTCTTCTCGCTGTCCGTGGGCTTCGGGATCATGGTCACCTACGCCTCCTACCTCAAGCCCAAGACCGATCTCACCAGCTCCGCGCTGGTGGTCGGCTTCGCGAACTCGAGCTTCGAGATCCTCGCGGGCATCGGCGTCTTCGCCGCCCTGGGCTTCATGGCCAGCGCGTCCGGAGTCGCCGTCGGCGACGTCGCGACCAACGGCATCGGCCTGGCCTTCATCGCCTTCCCCACGATCATCTCGGAGGCGCCCGCCGGCACCCTGATCGGCGTCCTGTTCTTCGGGGCCCTGACCTTCGCCGGGTTCACCTCGCTGATCTCGATCGTGGAGGTCATCATCGCGGGCTTCCAGGACAAGCTGGGCCTGACCCGCGTGCCGGCCGTCCTGGTGGTCACCGTCCCGCTGGCGATCGTCTCCCTTGCGCTGTTGCCCACGACCACGGGCCTGAGCCTGCTGGACGTCGCCGACGCCTTCGTGAACAACTACGGCATCATGCTCGTGGCCCTGGTGGCGGTCGTGCTGCTCACCGCCGGGCTGACGGCACTGCCGGTGCTGCGCGATCACCTCAACTCGGTGTCCACCTTCAAGCTCGGGCGCACCTGGATGCTGCTGGTCGGCGGCCTGGGCGTCGTCGTGCTGGGCTACTCCCTGATCGGCCAGCTGTCCGTGACCCTGTCCGAGGGCTACGGGGGATACCCGAGCTGGTATGTCGGCGTGTTCGGCTGGGGCATGGCGCTGGCGCTGCCGGTGCTGTCCTGGCTGATGACCCGCATCCCCTGGTCCGAGCGCTCGCGCGCCTCCCAGCAGTCCCCGGCCCCGGCCATCCTGGACTCCGTGCTGGATCGGCGCCTGCTCGGGACCTCCGGGCACTCCCCGCTGCAGGACGGCCCCCGTAGCCCCTGGGAACAGGGCTCCGAGCCCGGCGCCCGCACCGAGATTCCCGCTGAGAACGAGGAGAACGTCCGATGAGCACCACCGCCGTGATCATGATGATCGTCGCCATGGTGACGGTCTGGGGCGGCCTGCTCGCCTCGCTGCTGCACCTGCGCAACTCCCCGGAGGAGCAGGACGACTGAGACCGGCAACCGCTCTGTGCGGGCTCCGGCGAACCGCAGAGGCCCCTGCCTCCGCTGCCTGACGGGCAGCCGGAGGCAGGGGCCTCGTGCTCGGGCGCGACTCGTCGTCTCTGTCCCGAGGCCGTGCTCCGCGCGGTGGCCGGCTCAGCTGAGGGGGCGCGCCTCGATGGGCTCGGCTGCGCGGTCGCGGCGGCGGCGACGCCCGGCGAGGACCGCGTCGGCGATCATCAGCACGACGGCGGCCCAGACGACGAAGAACCCGGCCCAGCGCTCCGGCGGCATGGCCTCGTGCAGGATGACCACCGCCACGATGAACTGCAGGATCGGGGCGATGTACTGCAGCATGCCCACTGCGGACAGCGGGAGGTTGGAGGCCGCGAGCCCGAACAGCAGCAGCGGGCCCACGGTGATCACGCCCGTGCCGATCATGAGGGCCGTGTTGGCCGGGCCGGCGGTGCCGAAGACCAGCGCATCGCGGCTGATCAGCAGCCCCACGATGATCGAGGACGGGATCAGCAGCACGAGCGTCTCGACCGACAGGGTCACCAGGGCGGGCCAGCTGCTGCCGACCATGGACTTCACGAGCCCGTAGAAGCCGAAGGTGAAGGCCAGCCCGAGCGACATCCAGGGGACCTGGCCGTAGAAGACCGACATGACCAGCACAGCAGTCGCCCCCAGGATCAGGGCGCCCCACTGGAGGGGCCGCAGCCGCTCACGCAGCACCAGGACGCCCAGCAGGATCGAGACCAGGGGGTTGATGAAGTACCCCAGCGAAGCCTCGAGCGTGTGCCCGGAGGTCGTGGCGATCGTGTAGAGCGTCCAGTTCATCCCCACGAGCACGGCGGCCAGCGCGAGGAGGCCGAGCACTCGCGGCTGGGCCAGCGCCGCCGCGAAGCGGCCGAACTGCCGGAAGACCCCGAGCATGATCATGCACAGCACCAGCGCGAACCCGATGCGCATGGAGACGATCTCCCAGGGGCCGGCAGGCGCCAGCGCCACGAAGTACAGCGGGAGCACGCCCCAGAAGGTGTAGGCGGCGATGCCCTGTGCCAGCCCCGCGCGGGGGCTGCGCACATGGCGGACGTCGACGACCTCCGGGGCCGGACCGGAGGTCGGGACCGGGTCCGGCGTCAGACTCACCGTCCGAAGAAGCGGCTCAGGAAGCCCTTCTTGCGCGGCTGGTCGTCCTCGGCCGGGCGGGTCCGCTCGGCGGCCTCGTCGTCGACGGTGGCGTCCTGAGGGTCCTCGACCGGGGCGACGGTGCGCTCGGAGTCCTGGCGGCGCAGGTCCTCGGCATCGACGCGCTCGACGGTCTCGGCCTCCCGAGCCTCCGGACGGTCCTGCTCGGCAGAGGCGGCCGCAGCCTCCTCGGAAGAGCGCTCGTCGTCGTGGGAGTCCTCGTCCGAGGTCTCCGCCTCGTCCGGGGTCTCGGCCACGTCCGGGGTCTCGGCCACGGGCACCGTGGAGGTCGTGACCTCGCCGGGAGCCACGTCGCGGCGCGGATCCTGGTCGTAGGGGAGGTCGTCCTCGGCGGCAGCACCGCCGTAGGTGACGGTCGGCTCGTCCTCGCGCGGCTGCTCCGGCTCGTCGTGGGAGATCTCGTAGGCGGGCTCGTCGTCCTGGATCTCGGGCTGCTCGGAGGCCGGCACGGGGGCCTCGAGCTCCTCGCGGGAGAGCTGGTCGGGAAGCGGGGTCTGCTCGGCATCGGCGGCGGGAGCCGCCGGCTCCTGCTCGGCGCGCTCCTGGGCGGCGGTGGCCTCCCGGCGAGCCTGCTCGTCGGCCTGGCGGGCGGCGCGATCGCGCTCGGCCTCCGCAGCGGCCAGACGCAGCGCATCGTCGCGATCGGCGCGCAGGGCCTCACGGCGGGAGACGGCCTCCTCCTCGAGGACGCTGAGCTCCTGCTCCCCGACCAGGGGATCGGCGGACTCGGCGGCATCGATCTTCCGGTCCTCGAACCACAGCCGCTGGGCGCCGGAGCGGGTCGTGATGACGCAGGTGGTCTCGCCGTCCCAGTCGATGTGAGCGCCGCGCAGGCGGATGTAGGAGTCCACTGCGCGGCAGTGGTCCTCGGCGGTGCCGGTCTGCAGCGCCTCGGCGATCACGCGCATCATGGTCTCGACGTCCAGCGCGGGCAGCTCGAGCTCGGGGCCCTCGAGCAGCAGCCACGCGGTGACCTGGCCTCCCACGCCGGCGGGGTAGTGGGCCCAGATCCCCGTGACGGACTTCGCGGCCAGGGCGAGGCGACGAGCCAGCCCGTCCTCGCGGGGGATCTCATCGGCGATCAGCTCCTCGACATCGCTGCGCGAGCCGGCCTGGCGGGCCTGCACCGAGGCGGCGACGACCTCCGGAGGGAAGTGCCCGAGCTCCTGCCAGGCCCAGATCCACGAGCCGCGGCTGGTGGAGTCGGTGCCCAGCAGGTGGGGGCGCAGCGTGACCGGCGGGTCGGACTGCAGGGTGAACGAGGCTGCCGAGAAGTCGACGTCCCACTCGACGCCCTGGCTCAGTTCGGCCAGGCGGGCCTGGTGCTCGGTCGAGATGAAGACCGAATCGTCGATCAGCTGCTGCAGTGATGTCGTCATGGGCCCCAGGCTAGCAAGGCAGAGCGCGCCCGGGCGGTGGCAGGACCTGGATAGGGTTGAGCCATGACTCAGGATCCCGCCCCCGCCCCCGTTCCCGAGCCCTCCGGCCGCCGTCCGGGCAGCCACAGCGCCGAGCAGCGCACCGACGCCCAGACCGCCGAGCTGCTGCAGCAGCAGCTGCGCACGATCGGGCAGTGGGTGCTCAGCGTCGTCAACGCCCGGCCCGGCTGGCAGCGGATGATCCTCGATCTCAAGCCGCAGGACGGGCGCGTGTGGCTGCGGATCTCGGAGGAGCGCGACGGCCGGGTCCTGCCCGGCACGGTGGGCCCCCTCAATGCGGCGAGCCCCGTGCTGCGCAGCATCGAGCGGCTGCAGTCGCTGAGCTACCGTCCCGGACGCGGCACCTGGTTCGCGACCAGCGTGATCGTGATCGCCGAGGGCTGGCCGGAGCCCGAGCACCGCTTCACGGCCCACCACGTCTACGACGAGCGCCCGGAGGTCCTCGGGGAGGAGGGCCCGTACGGGCTCGAGGACGCCCTCGCGCACCTCGAGCGCTTCCCGCGCACGGAGGACCGGGTCCCGTCGTGGCTGGCCGAGATGGCCGCGCAGGCGGACGTGAGCATCCCCGTGCTGGCCCCGGAGGACGTCGCCTCCGCGGTGGACGGGTCCACCGTCAATCCGCTGCTGCGCGAAGCCGTGCTCGGCTTCGCCGCCGCCCCTTCGGAGGAGGGGATGATCGAGGTCCTCCGCCAGGCCATGCAGGGGACCGTGGTGCTCGATGCCAGCGGCTCCGACCTGGTGCCCGATGCGGAGGGAGCCCAGCCCGGTCCCGAGTCGACGATCCGGCTGCAGAGCCTGCGCGATCAGGACGGCGCGGTGGGTCTGGCAGTGTTCACCTCGGAGGAGGAGGCCCGGGAGGCCTTCCGGCGGTTCTCGGGCCAGGAGGCCGGCGAGCCCACGCTGCTGCGCCAGCCGACGCTCGTGCCGCTGCAGATCCTGATGCAGGACGAGCAGTACGACCACCTGGTGGTCGATCCGGGGAAGGCCTCCTGCCGCATCCCGCGTCGGCAGATCCAGTGGGCCCTGTCCTCGCCGCACAACGACGTCGTCAAGGGCGGTCTGGTCTCCGGCAGCATCCCGCAGATCCTCGGCGGCATGGTCGGGCGCGAGTCCAGGCTGCTCGTGGCCACCGAGCCCCCGCAGGACGGCTCCGTCCCGCCGCCGGTCTTCGCCTCGAACGACGACGGCACCGCGGACACGCTCTACGTCTTCACCTCCGTGGCCGAGGTCGCGGCCCTGGACCGCAGCCTCGAGTCCCGTGCGGCCTCCGGACGCGATGTCCTGCGCATGGCCCTGGACTCGGGGGCGCGGCGCATCCGGCTCAACGCCAGGGCGCCCATGGCCGTGTTCGAGATGGACGAGATCTTCCGCCTGCTGGCCTCGCTCGAGGAGTCCGAGGACCAGCAGCGCCGCGCGGCGGAGGCGGACGACGAGGACTTCGAAGCCGAGTCGGAGGACCCGGGCGCCATACCGGGCAGCCAGCCGTTCTCGCCTGACATCCGCTGAGGGCGCGCCCGGGCGGCGCCTCCGCGCGGAATCCGTCCTGCTGCGCTGGAGCTCGTGGCCGCAGCGCAGCGGGATGGAAGCAGGCCCCCTCGACCGGATGGTCGAGGGGGCCTGTCGCTCATCGGCCGCCCAGCGGCCGGAGGCGGATCAGCGGATCACACGTACTTGGCGTCGGCGCCGCGGTTGGCGGCCTCCGCCTCGCGCACGCGCTTGCCCAGCTCGGGGTGCACGTTCTCCCAGTACTGGAAGGCGCGCTCCTTGATCGTCTCGTCCTGGACGTCGCCCACGTGCCCGGCGATGTTGTCCACCAGGACCTGCTGCTCCTCGGCGTCCATGACCTCCGAGTACAGCTTGCCGGGCTGCGAGAAGTCGTCGTCCTCGGCGCGCAGGGTCGCGGCGGCGCGCACCATCTCGCCGTCCGTCTCCCAGCGCATCTCGTCGGCCGGCTTGACGCCCTGGCCGGCGACGGGGCCGCCGGCGGTGTTGGGCGCGTAGACCGGCTGGGTCGGGGCCTTGAAGGTGTAGCGCATGGGGCCGTCGTGCGAGTACGAGTTGTTCTCGGCGTAGTGCGGGTAGTTCACCGGCAGCTCCGCGAAGTTCGCCCCGATACGGTGACGGTGCGTGTCCGGGTAGGAGAACACGCGGGTCATGAGCATCTTGTCCGGGGAGATCTCGTGGCCGGGCACGGTGTTGCCCGGGGAGAAGGCCGCCTGCTCGATCTGGGCGAAGTAGTTCAGCGGGTTCTGGTTCAGCACGAACCGGCCGATCTTCTTCCGCGGGTAGTCCTTGTGCGAGATCGTCTTGGTGACGTCGAACGGGTTGACCTTGTAGGTCTTGCCGTCCTCGTAGGGCATGATCTGCACCTCGACCGACCAGGCCGGGAAGTCGCCCTTCTCGATGGAGTCGTAGAGGTCGCGGCGGTGGGCGTCGGCGTCCTGGCCGGCGATGTGCGCGGCCTCCTCGCCGGTGAGCCCCTCGACGCCCTGCTCGGAGATGAAGTGGTACTTCACCCAGAAGCGCTCGCCGGCCTCATTGACCCACTGGTAGGTGTGCGAGCCGTAGCCGTTCATGTGGCGCCAGTTCTTGGGGATGCCGCGCGAGCCCATGAGGTAGGTGACCTGGTGGGCCGACTCCGGGGACTGGGTCCAGAAGTCCCACTGCATGGTGTTGTCGCGCAGGCCCGAGCCGGGGAGGCGCTTCTGCGAGTGGATGAAGTCCGGGAACTTGATGCCGTCGCGGATGAAGAAGATCGGGGTGTTGTTGCCCACGATGTCGAGGTTGCCCTCGGTGGTGTAGAACTTCAGCGCGAAGCCGCGGGGATCGCGCCAGGTATCGGGCGAGCCCTGCTCGCCGGCGACCGTGGAGAAGCGGGCCAGCATGGGCGTCTTGGTGCCCTTCTGGAAGACCGCCGCACGGGTGTACTCCGAGACGTCCTCGGTGATCTCGAGCTCGCCGAAGGCGCCGCCGCCCTTGGCGTGCACCACGCGCTCGGGGACGCGCTCGCGGTCGAAGGCCGCCAGCTTCTCCACGACGTAGGTGTCGTGCAGGGCGATGACGCCGTCGGGGCCGCCGCTCGTCAGCGAGTGGGCGTCCGACTGGACGGGCTTGCCCAGCTGATCGGTCGTGAACTCGCCGGTGGGGCGCAGTCCGTCTTCGTAGATGTTCTTCTCGGCCACGGTGTTCCTCCTGTGAGGTGATCTTGCGATGGTCGTCGATCCGGGCGCCGCGCTTGACGCGCCGCCCCTGCGACGGCCCGGGTCAGCCAGCAGCAGCGACCGCTCCGGGGGTCTGTGGGGCGGCTTCCCCTGCTGCGGCGGCCTCGGCCGCACGACAGCTGCGGCAGATGCCGCGGTAGAGGACGTCGGCGGAGAGCAGCTGCATGCCGAGGTCATCCGAGGGGCTCAGGCACGGCGCGGCGCCGACCGCGCAGTCGACGTCCTCCACCTGCCCGCAGCGCACGCAGTAGGCGTGATGGTGGTTGTCGCCGGTGCGGGTCTCGTAGAGGGCGGGTCGGCCCGGGGGCTCGAACTTGCGCAGCATCTCCAGGCTCGTCAGGTCCGTCAGCACGACGTACACCGACTGAGTGCTGATGCTGGGCAGCTGCTCCCGCACGAGCTCGGCGATCTGCTCGGCCGAGCTGTGGGGGTGGTCCTGGACTGCGGCCAGGACGGCCAGGCGCTGACGGGTGACCCGGCGCCCCTGGGCTCGCAGCTGTGCGCTCCAGTCCTCGCTGGTCACGACGCGGCCCTCGTGCGGCGGGTACCCGTGGGTCTCCGTCTCGAGTGCTGATGTCCTCATGGTCCCGAGTGTAGCGATAATTCTGAGAAACTCACAAGAACGGCATGTCCTGCATCGCTCGTCTCGGGGAGGCGACGACGCTGATCTGCGGTGATGCGAACGCATATGTTTCTGGCGGCGCCGTCATCCGACTGGCCCCGCGCGTCGGCCTTACCTATCCTCAGGTGCAGATCGCCGCGTCCCCTCCGGGAGGGCCTGCTGCGGTTCGGCGGCCTTGACGCGAGCGCCCGCACACGGGGGCGGACTGCGCCTCCTGGCGGGTGCATCCGTTTTATGAGAAGAAGCCGCCTTCCACGTCCGAGCACCGAATGCGCCCCCATGAACCCCCATCACGAGAATCCTGCGGACAGCGAGCCGGAGGCGACGAGCCACGAGCCCGCCTCCGGGCACGAGCCGCGCCCTCAGGACGGGGCGGAGGCCGGCCCGGGCCCGCAGACGCCGTGGTCCGCTGCCGACGATGCCGGTGCGGCCGCCGCACCGATCGCCCCCGCAGACCTCGAGTCCCCGCAGGAGGAGTCCGCGGCCCCCGAGGACGAGGCGATCGCCGATGAGGCGCTGCTGGATTCGGCTCGCGCCGGCGACGAGAGCTCGTACGCCGCGCTCTACGAGCGGCACCGCTCGACCGCGCTGAACGTCGCGCGCATGCACACCCGCAATGTGCACGACGCCGAGGACCTGGTCTCCGAGGCCTTCGCCCGCATCCTCAGTGTCCTGCGCCGCGGCGGCGGCCCCCGCAAGTACATGCGCAGCTACCTGGTCACCACCATCGGCCGTCTGGCGGTCGACCACGGCATGGCGGCCGGCCGCGTGCGCCCCTCGGAGGACGAGGCCGAGCTGGATCGACCCGAGGAGTTCGACGACGTCGTCGTGCGACAGTGCGAGGCCGCCGTGGTGGCCACGGCCTACGGCTCGCTGCCCGAGCGCTGGCAGGCCGTGCTGTGGCACACCGAGATCGAGGGCATGAAGCCCGCGGCGGTGGCCGAGGAGCTGCAGATCAGCCCCAACGCCGTCTCCGCCCTGGCCAAGCGGGCCCGGCAGGGGCTGCAGAGCGCCTACCTGCAGGCGCAGGTCTCGGCCGAGGCCACCGACGCCTGCCCGGAGTACGCCGGCGAGCTGGGCGCGTTCGCCGCAGGGACCCTGGCCTCCCGGCGCCGCGCCAAGCTGCAGCAGCACCTCGACGCCTGCCCGCGCTGCACCGCCGAGTACCTCCAGCTCGAGGACATCGGCGTGGGCCTGCGCGTCTGGATCCTCCCGGTGCTGGCGGCGCTGCCGCTGTGGGGCACCGAGTCCAAGGTGCTCACCGCGATCCTCGCCTCCGGCACGGGCAGTGCGCTCGCCGCAGGGGCCGGCGGGAGCTCCGCCGGGGGATCTGCGGATGTATCGGGCGGTTCCGGCCAGGCCCCCGCAGACCCTTCAGCGCTGACTCCGGCACCCGCCGACGGCGCAGTCGCCGCAGGCTCCGAGACAGCCGCAGGCTCAGCGGGCGGCGGCTCCGCCGGTGGGGCCGGCTCGGCGAGCGAGGGCGGCAAGCTCGGCATGGGTGCGGACGTGGCCGGCGGCATCGGGTTGAAGGTCGCGGTCGGCGTGGTCGCTGCGGCGGCTGCGGTCTCGCTCGTCGGCCTGGGCGTGTCCACGCTCGTCCGCCATGACGACGGCGGCGCCAGCGCCATCGGGGGACTGCCCTTCCCTGCGGGTGAGGGCGAGGCCGACAGCAGCGACGAGCAGAGCAGCGACGGCGACGGCCGTGGCGGCGATGACGGCGCGGACTCGGGCGGCTCCCTGTTCGGGGACGCTGCCGGCGATGCCGGCGCTGACTCGGCGCCCGGCGGCGGAACCTCCTCGGCGGATCCGGCCGATGCGTCGGACAGCGCCGACCGGCTCGCGGCCTTCGGCCCGGCCGACCAGGCCGATGACCAGAGCGCTGGCAACGGCGCGGACTCCGGCAGCGAGGCCTCGGCCGAGGACAGTCGGGCAGGAAACGGGGCGGACTCCGGTGCCGCCGGCGACGCCGCTGCCGGCGGTGCTGACGACGGAGCCGATCGGCCCGCGAGCGGCGGCGGCTCCGGCAGCGGTGCCTCCGGCAGCGATGGCGGGGCTCTGGGCGGCACAGGGGGCGAAGGCGCCCCCGGCGGCTCGAGCAGCGGCGAGGCCTCCGGCAGCGGCAGCTCCAGCGGCGAGCCCGGTTCGAGCGGCACGACCGATCCGGTTCCGCAGCCCGCTCCCACCGGCGAGTCCGCACCGGAGCCGGAGCCCACCCCCGAGCCGACCGCGGAGTCCACCGAGCCGGGGGACGAGGAGAGCCCTCCGACCACCGACGACTCGACCGATTCCACCGATCAGGCCACGGAGCAGGGCGAGGAGTCTGCGGATCCTGACCAGACGGACACTGGCGAGGAGTCTGCGGACCCCGACCAGACGGACACGGGCGGCACGACTCCGGGCAGCGGCAGCTCCAGCGGCGAGCCCGGTTCGAGCGGCACGACCGATCCGGTTCCGCAGCCCGCTCCCACCGGCGAGTCCGCACCGGAGCCGGAGCCCACCCCCGAGCCGACCGCGGAGTCCATCGAGCCGGGGGACGAGGAGAGCCCTCCGACCACCGACGACTCGACCGATCCGGCCACGGACGCGGGCGAGGAGTCTGCGGACTCCGACCAGACGGACACGGGCGGCACGACTCCGGGCAGCGGCAGCACGGACCCGAACCAGGCGCCGACCGAGGTGGCCGGCGGCACCTGGGTGTGGGTCCCGCGCAGCGAGTGGTTGTGGCTGTGGCAGGTCCTGTGGCCCGGCGTGGCCGGATACTGGGAACTGTCTGCGGAAACGGTGGCCTAGGGAACATCCCCACGGAGCCTGCCGGTTCAGACCGGTGAAAGAGGGATCGCTCGCATCGCCCGGCAGCTGCCGGCCCGAGGGGCCGCAGGCAGCTTCCGCGCGCCGAGTGCGGCGTGACCGTCCCGACGTACGAGAGGAAGAGGCCTCGCATGCACCGACATTTCAACGGGTTGAAGACCGCAGCGCTGCTCGGGGGGATGTGGGGCCTGCTCGTGCTGATCGGGTACGGCATCTCGCTGAGCACGGGCAGCTCGATCTTCATCCTCCTCTTCGCGCTGATCGGGCTGGCTTCCACGGCCTACAGCTACTGGAACAGCGACAAGCTCGCGCTGCGCTCCATGCACGCCGTCGAGGTCAGCGAGCAGCAGGCGCCCTGGCTGTACGCCACGGTGCGCGAGCTCTCCGATCGCGCCGGACAGCCCATGCCCCGGCTCTACGTCTCGCCCACCTCGAGTCCCAATGCCTTCGCCACCGGCCGCGACCCCAAGAACTCCGCGGTGTGCGTCACGGAGGGGATCCTGCAGCTGCTCAGCGAGCGCGAGCTGCGCGGCGTGCTGGGCCACGAGCTTCAGCACGTCTACAACCGGGACATCCTCACCTCGTCCGTGGCTGCGGCGATCGCGGGCATCATCACCTCGATCGCGCAGTTCCTGCAGTTCACCGCGATCTTCGGCGGGCGCGGGGGCGACGAGAGGGGCAACCCGCTGGCGGCCCTGGCCGTCGCCTTCCTGGCCCCGGTGGCCGCCTCGGTCATCCAGATGGCGATCTCGCGCACCCGCGAGTTCGACGCCGACGAGGATGGCGCCCGGCTGACGGGCGATCCGCTGGCCCTGGCCAATGCGCTGAACAAGATCGAGAACGGCGTCAACGCCAGGCCGCTGCCGGCCGATGACCAGAGGGTGGTCAACACGTCGTCCATGATGATCGCGAACCCGTTCCGCGGCGGCGGACTCTCCCGGATGTTCAGCACGCACCCGCCCACGGCCCAGCGCATCGAGCGCCTGCAGGCCATGCTCCACGAGGGCTGAGCCGACACGACGAAGGGGCGCCGTCGCAGCCGAGATGCTGCGACGGCGCCCCTTCGTCGTCCGACAGGGGGCGGCGGCGGGGGACTGTCAGCGGAAGTTGATGAACTGCAAGTCGACGTCCAGGTCCTTGCCCTTGAGCAGCGCGATGGTCTCCTGGAGGTCGTCGCGGGACTTGGACGAGACGCGCAGCTCGTCGCCCTGGATCGTGGCCTTGACGCCCTTGGGGCCCTCATCGCGCACGATCTTGGTGATCTTCTTGGCGTCGTCCTGGGCGATGCCCTCCTTGATGGTGGACTCGATCCGGTACTCCTTGCCCGAGGCGAAGGGCTCGCCGGAGTCCAAGGACTTCAGGGAGATGCCGCGCTTGGCCAGCTTGGACTGGAAGACGTCCAGCACGGCCTTGGCCCGCTCCTCGGAGTTGGCCTTGATGAGGATCTTCTCGCCGGAGAAGTCGATCTCTGCGCCCACGCCGCGGAAGTCGTAGCGCTGGGCGACCTCCTTCTGCGCCTGGTTCATCGCGTTGGAGACCTCCTGCTTGTCGACCTTGCTCACGACATCGAAGGTGGAATCGCTGGCCATGGTGCTCCTCCTGGGGCTCTTCAGGGTCATCGACGGGGCCGTCGGACGCGTTGCACGGCAACAAGTCGCAGCAGTTGCCTGGGGATTCCGGCCGACGACGGGGCCGTCGCCCGCGTGATCACGGGCCTCTGGGCTCCAGTCTAGGGAGTCGTGATGAATCCGTGATGCTCTCCACCAGGTTCGCACAGGTGAACGGCCGAGCATGGAGGCATGAATCTGATCGACAGCCCCTCGACTCGCAGCGCCGCGATCGCGAGCCCCAGCCTCGGCGGAAGCACCGCCGGCTCCGACCCCCGCCTGGAAGCGGTGGCGGAGGAGCTGGCTCAGGCCGTCTCTCGCGGAGACGTCTCCCGCGAGCAGGCCGATGCCTTTCTCGACCGCCTGTCCGCCCGCGTCTCAGCGCCCTTGGCCGGCGAGCTCTGACGGAGCGGGCGAGCACTGGCCTCGTGCCGGGATTTGGCCGCAGGCCGGTGCTTCGCTAAAGTAGCGGTGCTCCCGCACAGGGAGCATCTCCGGCATCGGCTCGTCCGGTGCGGTCGCGGCAGATTACCCGAGCGGCCAAAGGGGGCTGACTGTAAATCAGCTGGCACTGCCTACGGGGGTTCGAATCCCTCATCTGCCACACGCGCCCTGCTGTGCAGGACCAGGAAGGCGCCCCGGACCACACGATCCGGGGCGCCTTCTCGCATCTGCGGCTCCGGGCGCCCCGGCAGGTCCCTCGTCGGCCCTCGCGGGAAGGGGATGTGTCCACCGACGGCGAACCGCAGCTGACGCGCGAGGCCGCGGTCCGTAGGGTGGCGGCCATGGCTACCGTTGAGATCACGCAGGAGAACCTGCAGGAGACCCTCACCCAGAACGACATCGTCCTGTTGGACTGGTGGGCGGACTGGTGCGGGCCCTGCAAGCAGTTCGCACCCACCTTCGAGGCGTCCTCGGAGAAGCACCAGGACGTCGTGCACGGCAAGATCGACACCGAGGACCAGCAGATGCTGGCCGCCTCCGCCCAGATCAGCTCGATCCCCACCCTGATGGCCTTCCGCGAGGGCGTGCTCGTCTTCTCGCAGGCCGGCGTGCTGCCCGAGTCCGGGCTGGACCAGGTCGTCGAGGCCGTGAAGGGCCTGGACATGGAGGAGGTCCACAAGCAGGTCGCCGAGCAGCAGGCCGCTGCCGAGTCCGGCGACGACCAGCAGAGCTGAGTCCACCCGCCAGGCACCGACACCCCAGCGCAAGGGCGTCTCCCCCGAAGGGAGGCGCCCTTCGCCGTGTCCAGGCCGGGTGGCCTCGACCGGCGTGCAGGCAGCTCCGGAGACGGCCCTGCAGCGCCTGGAGTCAGTGCTCGCGGTGGTCCTCGGGGGACAGCCGCGGCCCCATGCGCTGGGCCCGCCACTGCGAGGCGTGCAGCAGCCGCACGACGCGCTGACGGTGCCCGCGCCAGGGTTCGAGCAGCTCGAGCATGCGGGCGTCGTCGCCCCGGCAACCGTCGAAGAACTCGGTGACGTGATGCGCCAGGTGGTAGTCGGCCACGCTGACGCGATCGGGATCGCCGTGCGTGACCTGAAGGGTCTCGGCGACGGTCCACGGGCCCACGCCGGGCAGAGATCTCAGCGCGCGCTCAAGATCCTCGTCCAGCGGGCGGCGGTTCCAGCGGGCCAGCGCACCGGCCCGGGCGGCGAGGAGAGCCATGGTCCGCGAGCGGGCGGGATCGACCCCTGCTCGATGCCAGGCCCAGGACGGGATCACCCGCACCTGCTGCGGGGTCGGTGCGACCGCCATGCCGCGCGGTGCGGGACCCGGGGCTGCGTCCCCATGGGCGCGGGCCAGCCAGCGCTGCTCGCGGATGGCCTCGTGCCCGGTGACGCGCTGCTCGAGCACCGCGGCGCACAGAGCCTCGAAGAGCCGCCCGGTGGAGATCAGGCGCATTCCCGGGCTGTGATGCCGGGCCTGACGCAGGGAGCTCGGCAGGGCGTCCCAGGCGGGGGAGTCCTCGAACGCGGACCAGTCGTCGCGGGCCCCGCACCACAGGGGAGCCTCGTCCAGGAAGCCCCGGGCTCCGGGGCCCCAGGCGTCGACGAGGATGTCCCGGCGCAGGAGGTCGCCGTCCCCGGCGCGGGTGAAGCGCGCGGTGAGCGGGGCGCCATCGACCCGGGCGGTGATCCAGGCCTGCTGCGGGGAGGGGACCTGCGCGGTCGTGTGCTGCGCCCCGCGCGCCAGCGCCCCCAGCGACTGCGCTAGGTCCACCGGCCCCGGCGGGCTCCAGCGCCGACGATGTTCGCCGGCCTGCGCTGTCCCGTCCTGGACCGCGCCGCGAGGGCGAGCGGGGGTGCTGCGTGTGCGACCGGCGGACATGGCGCTGATCGTGGCACAGCGGGGCGACAGCACAGCCGCGGCGGGGCGGCCGCCCGAGTGTCTCTGCTCACGATGGCCTGCATCCCCGGTCGAGCAGCGGAGGCGTGGGTTAGGGTGGATCGACCCTTCCGGTCACATCCCTGGATCTGTCTGTCGTGCACCGACGTCTTCTCGTCGGTGATCGGCGGCCGCCTCAGGCCGCTGGAATCCCGTCGCCTCTACCGTCGAGCCTCGGCTCGCACCGCGCTTCGAACCGCGCGGACCCAGCGACGCAGGACGCCTTCTGCACTCGGGGAGCACCGGAGCCATGTGCAGCCACTTCAGACGACCGCTCCTCCAGCGGCGCCTCGTCGTGCGCTCGATCCCGTGAGGAGCTCGGATGAGCGAGAACGCCCCCGACCAGAACACCCAGGACACCACCCCCACCTTCGCCGAGCTCGGCATCGACGCCCGCGTGCTCGCAGCGCTCGAGGCCATCGGCTACGAGAAGCCCTCGCCCATCCAGGAGGCGACCATCCCGGTCCTGCTGGAGGGCCGCGACGTCGTCGGCATGGCGCAGACGGGCACCGGCAAGACCGCGGCCTTCGCGGTCCCGGCCCTGTCGCGCCTGGCCGAGCTGGCCGATCTCAACGGCCCGTCGACCTCCACGCAGGTCCTGGTGCTGGCCCCCACCCGCGAACTGGCGCTGCAGGTCGGCGAGGCCTTCGCCTCCTACGCCGTCCAGCTCGAGGACTTCACCGTCCTGCCGGTCTACGGCGGCTCCTCCTACGGTCCGCAGCTGGCCGGGCTGCGCCGCGGCGCCCAGGTGGTCGTCGGCACGCCGGGCCGCGTGATCGATCACCTCAAGCGCGGCTCTCTGAAGCTCGACGACCTCCAGTACCTCGTGCTCGACGAGGCCGACGAGATGCTGCGCATGGGCTTCGCCGAGGACGTCGAGACGATCCTGTCGCAGACCCCCGAGGACAAGCAGGTCGCCCTGTTCTCCGCGACCATGCCCCCGGCGATCCGCAAGATCGCCCAGCGCTACCTGCGCAACCCGGAGGAGATCTCGGTCAAGGCCAAGACCTCCACCGCCACGAACATCCGCCAGCGCTACCTGCAGGTCATGGGCGCCCACAAGCTCGAGGCCATGACGCGCCTGCTCGAGGTCGAGGAGCACGACGGCATCATCGTCTTCGTGCGCACCAAGGCCGCGACCGAGGAGGTCGCCGAGAAGCTGCGCGCCCGCGGCCATGCCGCCACCGCGATCAACGGCGACATCCCGCAGCAGGCCCGCGAGAAGTCCGTGGAGCAGCTGCGCAACGGCAAGATCGACATCCTGGTCGCCACCGACGTCGCCGCCCGCGGACTGGACGTGGAGCGCATCTCCCTGGTCGTGAACTACGACATCCCGCACGACACCGAGTCCTACGTCCACCGCATCGGCCGCACCGGCCGCGCGGGCCGCTCGGGCGATGCGATCCTGTTCATGACCCCGCGCGAGAAGTACCTGCTGCGCGCGATCGAGAAGACCACGCGCCAGCCGGTCGAGCAGATGCCCATGCCCTCGGTCGAGGACGTGAACCGCACTCGCGTCGATCAGTTCGGGCAGTCGATCACGGACACGATCGAGACCCAGGATCTCTCGGCCTTCCGCGAGATGGTCACCGCCTACGTCGAGGACCACGACGTCGACCCGCTCGAGGTCGCCGCGGCCCTGGCCGTGATCTCGCAGGGCGACCAGCCCTTCTTCGCCCAGGAGCTGCCCGAGGCCAAGCGCAAGGAGCGCGATCGCGGCGAGCGCTCGGAGCGCGGCGGACGCACCCCGCGCTCCGAGGAGGGCAAGGCGACGTACTGGATGGCCGTGGGCCACAAGCACCGTGCGCTTCCGGGCTCGATCGTCGGCGCCCTGACCAACGAGGGCGGGCTCAAGGGCTCGGACATCGGCGCGATCGAGATCAAGCCGTCGTTCACCCTGATCGGGCTGCCGGACGATCTCTCCCGCGGAGACCTGGACCGCCTAGGCGCCATCGAGATCAACGGCCAGCGCCTGGACATCCGCCAGGACCGCGGCCCCAAGTCCAGCGGCGCGCGCAGCGACCGCGGCGATCGCGGCGGCTACCGCGGCGACGACCGCCGCGGAGGCCGCTCGGCCCGTCCCGAGCACAGCGGCGGCCACAAGAAGTTCACGGGCGGCCGGAAGGGCTCGCAGCGCCACGGATCGCGCTGATCGTAGAAGGCGGGCCTGCGTATCGTGTGAGTCATGACCGCAGAGCCCGCCGCCGCCCGGGGCGGCGCTGTGCTCCGACAGCTGACGTCGGTGCGTGGACGGGCCCTCGTGGTGGTCGTGACCATCACCGCTCTGACGGTGCTGGCGATCGGCGCGGCCACGCACTGGGTCCGCTACGGCCAGCTCGAGGCCTCGGTGGCCCAGGGCACCGAGCAGGAGGCCGGGGAGCTGCAGCGGCTGCTCGATCGCGGCCCCGCCTCGGCGGAGGCCGATGCCATGGCCGGCCCGCCTGCCGAGACGGCACCGGAGGACGCCTTCGACAGCCGGTTCGACAGCGTCGAGCACCTGCTGTGGACGTTCATGTCCACCTCCGTGCCGGCCCCTGACGAGGTCATCGTGGGGCTGGTCGACGGCGAGGTCCGCTACACCTACGACGGCCCGGCCGGCGAGGGCCTGAGCCACGACGTGATCGAGGAGGTCGTGCGCGAGCACGGCCAGCCGGACCGCACGGTCCACACCATCGGACAGCACGACGGCCGCGACATCGGCTTCGGGCTGATCCACGTGGACATCGACGGCGATGCGTCCGAGGGCTACCTGGTCGTGGCCACGGACATCACGCAGGGCCGCCAGGAGATCCTGGACTCGTGGTGGCGCTACGTCATGATCTCCCTGCTGTTCCTGGTCGCCGCCTCAGCGGTGGCCTACTACCTGATCGGGCGCGTCACCGCACCGATCTCGAGGCTGCGCGAGGCCACCGAGTCGATCTCGGTGAACGATCTCTCCGGCCGCGTGGAGGTGCCCAGCCAGGATTCGGACGTGGCTCACCTGGCGGAGAACTTCAACGGGATGCTCGACCGCCTCCAGGAGGGCTTCGAGGAGCAGCGCCAGTTCCTGGACGACGCCGCCCACGAGCTGCGCACGCCGCTGACCATCCTGCACGGCAACCTCGAGCTGATGGACGAGCACGATCCGCACGACGCCGCCGAGACCCGCGATCTGATGCTCGACGAGATCTCACGGATGAACCGCCTGGTCGATGACCTCCTGATGCTGGCCCGGTCGCGGCGCCCGGACTTCGTGCGCCCGGCCTCCTTCGAGGTCTCTGCCTTCCTGGACGACGCCTTCGCGCGGATCTCGGCCCTATCCGGGCAGCGCCGCTGGCGGGTCGACTCCCGCTGCGAGGGCCTGCTGGTGGCCGACCGCGAACGGCTCATGCAGGCCGTCATCCAGCTGGCCGCCAACGCCGTGAAGTTCAGCGCCGAGGACGACGCCATCGCGATCGGCGCCTCCTGGGGCGAGCTCGACGACGGCGGCAGGCGGCTGCAGCTGTGGGTGCGCGACACCGGCGCCGGCATCGATGTGAAGGACCAGGCCCGGATCTTCGAGCGCTTCGGCCGGGCCTCGGCGGGGCGCACGGTCGGGGGCTCCGGGCTGGGCCTGGCCATCGTCGAGGCCATCGCGCGCGGGCACGGCGGGCGGGTCGCGCTGCGCTCGTCGCTCGGCGCGGGCTCTCAGTTCACCCTGATGCTGCCGGAGGGCGGGCCCTCGCCGGAGCCCGCCGAGACGCCGGTCGATTCTCTCTCCTGATCCCCTCATCTTCCTGTGCGAGCCTGCCCCCGAGCGGGAGAGCCCCGCGGCAGTCACGACACCAGGAAGGGACCGGGAGATGGCCAACATCCTGATCGCGGAGGACGAGGAGCGGATCTCCCGCTTCATCCAGAAAGGGCTGCGCGCCTCCGGCTACGAGACCGCGGTCGTCGAGGACGGCGTCGAGGCCCTGGATCTGGCCAGCACCGGCGTCTACGACCTCCTCGTGCTCGACGTCGGACTGCCCGGGCTCGACGGCTTCCAGGTGCTCGCCGATCTGCGCGCCGGCGGCTCCGGAATGCCCGTGATCATGTGCACGGCTCGGGACTCGGTGGAGGACACCGTGCAGGGCCTGGACTCCGGGGCCGATGACTACCTGGCCAAGCCCTTCCGCTTCGCCGAGCTGCTGGCGCGGGTGAAAGCGCGCCTGCGTCAGACGGGCTCCGCCGGGGACGACGGCAGGCTCACCGCCGGGAGCCTGACGCTGGACATCTCGCGGCGCTGCGCGTTCGTCCACGACCAGGAGATCGCCCTGTCGGCCCGCGAGTTCTCGATGGCCCAGGTGCTCCTCGAGAACACGGGCCAGGTGCTCACCCGCGACCTGCTGCTGAACAAGGTCTGGGGCTACGACTTCGCGGGCTCCTCGAACGTGGTGGACGTCTACGTGCGCTACCTGCGCAACAAGCTCGGGCCCGAGCGGATCATCACGGTGCGCGGAGCCGGCTACAGGCTCGCGGAGATCTGAGCCGATCGGCGCCGAGCGAGGCGGTCCTCATGCTCGTCTCACGTGCGGAGGCCATTGTGGGGACATGCGCATCCTCTGGTCCGTCGTCGCCCTGATCGTCGCCTCGATCCTCGCCGTCGCCCTGTGGGTCTCTGCGGGCCCGGCGGCCCCGGAGACCGAGGTCCTGCGCGACGGCGTCGGCAGCAGCGAGGATCCCGAGGACGGCGCCACGAGCGAGCCGGCCGAGGACGACTCCTCGTCCGCTGCGTCGCAGGATCCTTCTGCGGGCCCGTCGCAGGAGGCCTCGGCGCAGCCGTCGTCGGAGCCGTCACGGGCGGAGGCCACCTCGCAGCCGACCCGGGAAGAACAGCAGCCGGCCGCGACGCCCGCTCCGGCTCCGGCCCCGGCGCAGGAGCCCGTCCCCGTTCCCGTCCCGCTCGAGCAGTCCCAGGGCTACGACGACGACTGGGACGACGATGCGGACGGCGACTGGGATGATGACTGAGCCGGCTCCGATTTCATGTCTCAGCCAGGTGTGCTGTACAGTATTCCGCGTTGCCCCGATAGCTCAGTGGTAGAGCGCCATCTTGGTAAGATGGAGGTCCCGGGATCGATTCCCGGTCGGGGCTCTCGAGATGAGGGCCCGCATCCGCGTCATGACGGGGATGCGGGCGTCATCGTCTCTCCTGGCGGTGTAGCTCAGCTGGTTAGAGCGCACGACTCATAATCGTGAGGTCGACGGATCGAGCCCGTCCACCGCTACGGAAGATGAAGCCCGTGATCCCCACTCGGATCGCGGGCTTCTCCTATTGCAGGGGCAGCGGTGCGGGCGCCTTCCCGGTGCGGCCTCCGAGGCCCCGTCCCCGAGAATCCGTCAGCGGCCGCAGGATCGGGCCCGCGCACCCACGGGAGGTTGCACCGCCATGGCCATCAGCCCCGAGCTCGTCGGTCGGACGTATCCGGCCATCGAGCCCTACACCGTCTCGCGGGAGGCCGTGCGCGCGTTCGCCGCGGCCGTCTTCGCGCAGGACCCGTCCCACACGGACCCGGAGGCAGCTCGCGCTTTGGGCCATGCGGACCTCCTCGCCCCGCCGACCTTCGCGATCATCGTCGCCCAGCGCGCGGAGGCCGCCGTGGTGGCGGACCCGGAGGCCGGGATCGACTTCTCCCGCGTCGTGCACGCCGATCAGCGCTTCACCCACGCCCGCCCCATCGTCGTCGGCGACGAGCTCGTCGCGGCCACGACCGTCGATGCCGTGCGCGCCGTCGGCACCGGGGCCATGGTGACGTTCCGCACCGAGATCACCGACCGCCAGGGCCAGCCGGTCTCCACCGCGCGCTCGTCCCTGCTGGTGAGAGGAGACGACCAGTGACCGCTGCAGACACCGCTCCGGTGCTCGCCCAGCTCGAGAAGGGCCAGGAGGTCGCTCGCCGCGACCTCCAGCTCTCCCGCGCCGATCTCGTGCGCTACGCCGCCGCCTCCAGGGACTTCAACCCCATCCACTGGAACCAGGAGTTCGCCATCTCCGTGGGCCTGCCGGACGTCATCGCCCACGGCATGCTGACCATGGGTGCCGCCATGCAGCTCGTGGCCGACTGGGCGGGGGATCCGGGGCGCGTCGTCGACGTCCAGACCCGCTTCACCAAGCCGGTCGTGGTGCCGAACGGGGTCCGCGAGGGCGCCGCCGAGATCCAGCCGTCCACCACGCTGAGCATCGTCGGCGTCGTGGGCGCCCTGGACGAGCAGGCCGGCACCGCCCGGATCGACCTGACCGTCTCGGCCCCCGATCTCTCGGACCCGCAGGCCGATCCCGCTGAGGCGGCCTCGCAGAAGGTCCTGGTCAAGGCGCAGGCGGTGGTGGTCTGCCGTTGACCCGGGGGCGCACGAAGCCTGACCCGTCCAGCCTGCGCCCGTGGCGCATCAGCGTCTTCGCGATCTACTTCGCCTCGGGCATCGGCATCTCCGCGTGGCTCACCCGCATCCCCGCGATCTCCGAGCGGCTCGAGCTGGGCCCGGCGGCCATGGGGGCGCTGCTGCTCACGCAGACCATCGCGGCCTTCGCCTCGGTGTCCACCTCGGGCATGACCGTGATGCGGCTGGGTGCCAAGCGCAGCATCGCCGTCACCGCATCCATGGTCGTGATGGGCATGATCCTGATCGGCGTGGGCGTCAGCGTCTTCGGCTCGGTCCTGGTGACCGCCGTGGGCATGCTGCTCTTCGGCCTGGGTTCCGCCACCTGGAACGTGGCCTCCAACGTCGAGGGAACCGCGCTGGAGACGGCCATGGGCCGCAGCATCATGCCGCTGATGCACGCGTTCTTCTCGATCGGCACGGTGACCGGTGCCGTCGTGGGCTCGATCGCGACCGCCGGCGGGGTGGCCGTGGTGTGGCATGTGGGTGCCATGGCCCTGGTCATGGGTCTGCTGGTGGCCCTGGCGCTGCCGCGCTTCCAGGGCGACCGGCGGGCCGCCGCCGATCTCAACCCCGTCTCCTCGCAGATGCCCCTCATCACCGGCACCATGCAGCAGATCGACCTGGCCTCCGACGGCCGCGGACGCGACTCCGGCGCTGCGACCGCGCAGGACGCGTCCTATGGGGTCGGCGACGCCTGGAGGGACAAGCGCACCGTCCTGGTGGGGGTCTTCGTGCTCGGCATGGCGCTGACGGAGGGCGCGGCCAACGACTGGGTGGCCCTGGCCATCACCGACGGCTACGAGGCCCCTGCGCACCTGGGCGCGATCGGCTACGGCATCTTCGTGGCCGCCATGACCACCGGCCGGCTCAGCGGCACCTGGCTGATCGACCGGTTCGGCCGCCTCGCGGTGCTGCGCACCGCCTGCGCGCTCGCACTGGTCGGACTGGGCGTCTTCGTGTTCTCACCCTCCCTGGCCGCCGGCATGATCGCGCTGTTCCTGTGGGGCATCGGCGCCTCCCTCGGCTTCCCCGTGGGCATGTCCGCCGCCGCCGACGATCCCCGTCGGGCCGCCGCCAACGTCTCCGTGGTCTCGACCATCGGCTACGGCGCGTTCCTGGGCGGTCCGCCGCTGCTGGGGCTGCTCGGCGAGGCCGTGGGCGTGCGAGGCGCCCTGGGCTTCGTGATGATCTTCGTGATCGTCTCGATGCTGCTGGTCTCGAATCTGCGGCCTCCTGCCTCGGCCGGAGCTCGAGCGGGCACCGCGGCCTGAGGTCGATAGGATCGGGGGCATGACTTCCCCCGAGCTCTCCACGCTGACCACCACCCGCATCGGCGGCCCCGCCGGGTCCCTGATCCGCGCCGGCAGCCAGCAGGAGATCATCGACGCCGTCCGCGCCGCCGACGAGCAGGGCAGGCCCGTGCTGCTCGTCGGCGGCGGATCCAATCTGCTGGTCGGCGATGACGGCTTCGACGGCGTGGTGGTGCACCTGGCCTCGCAGGGCCTCGAGGTCGCGGACCCGTCGGAGGACGGCTCCGTGATCGTGACCGTGCAGGCGGGGCATGCCTGGGACGACGTCGTCGAGCAGACCGTCTCCCGCGGGCTGGTGGGCCTCGAGGCCCTGTCCGGCATTCCGGGCACCGCAGGGGCCACCCCGGTGCAGAACGTCGGGGCCTACGGCGCGGAGGTCTCCCGCACGATCGTGCGTGTCAGCACCTGGGATCGGCGCGCGCGGGAGGTCCGCGAGTTCGAGACCGCCGAGCTCGACTTCGCCTACCGCGACTCCCTGCTCAAGCGCACCACCGAGGCGGGCTCTCCGCGCTACGTGGTCCTCGAGGTCGGCTTCCGGCTGGCACAGGGCACGGACTCCGCGCCGATCCAGTACGGCCAGCTGGCCGACGCCCTGGCCGTGGAGGTCGGCGGCAGTGCGGATCCGGCCCAGGTGCGTCGCACCGTCCTGGAGCTGCGAGGCTCCAAGGGCATGGTCCTGGACCCGCAGGACCCCGATACCTTCTCCACCGGCTCGTTCTTCACCAACCCCATCGTCGAGGCCAAGGAGGCCGAGCGGCTGCTGCCGGCCGATGCCCCGCGCTATCCGGTGCTCGACGGCGCCGGCTCGCCGGTCGAGGGCCGGCTGAAGCTCTCGGCGGCCTGGCTGATCGATCGCTCGGGGTTCGGCAAGGGCTTCGGGCTGCCCGGCACGCGCAACGAGCGCCTCGGGCTCGAGGGCCCGGATGTGGCCCAGGGCCGAGCCGCCGTGTCGACCAAGCACACCCTGGCCATGACCAATCGCGGCTCGGCCAGTGCCTCGGACGTGGAGGCCCTGGCCCGCACTGTGCGCGACGGAGTCCAGGAGGCCTTCGGCGTGCAGCTGGTGCCCGAGCCGGTGATGGTGGGCTTCCACCTGTGACCCCGCAGGAGCCTCTCGCCGAGGTTCCGCCGCAGGGCGAGGACCTGACCGACGAGATCCGCCGCGGTCAGAGCCACAGCCACCCGATCCGGCGGCGGATGCGCGCGTTCCAGGACTGGTCGCACCGAGGATCCCGCCTGCGGCGCACGCTGGTGGTCGGGCTGATCTCCGTGGCGGGATTCGTCCTGCTGATGGCCGGGGTGATCATGTGGTTCATCCCTGGGCCGGGTTGGCTGTTCGTGTTCCTCGGCATCGGAGTGTGGTCGCTCGAGTTCGCCTGGGCCGAGCGGCTCAACCACTGGGCGCTGCACCAGGTGACCCGCCTGTGGACCTGGTGGAAGGGCACGCGTGCGGCGGGCTGGTGGCGCTGGTGCCTCTCCGGAGCCGCGGAGCGCTCCCGTCGAGCTGAGGAGGCGGCCCAGGCGCAGCGAGAGGGCCGCCGCGTGCGCGGCGGCCCTCATAATGCAGCCCCGGGTGCCTGACGAGGGGCCGCTCGTGGTCGGCGCGCAGGGCGGCGCATCCGCGGCCCCGAGGGGCCGCACCGGGACGAGCGGCGGTGCTCAGCGCCGCGTGCGCCTCACAGCGCTCCGATGGCGATGCGCAGCATGCGGCGCAGCGGCTCGGCCGCGCCCCACAGCAGCTGGTCGCCCACCGTGAAGGCCGAGAGGTACTGCGGACCCATGGACATCTTGCGCAGGCGCCCCACCGGGATCTGCAGGGACCCTGAGGCCGAGACGGGGGTCAGTCCGTTCATGGAGGCCTCCTTCTCGTTCGCGACCACGGTGGCCCACTCGTTGTCGGCATCGAGGATCCGCTCGATCTCCTCGACGGGGACGTCCTCGGTGAGCTTGATCGTCAGCGCCTGCGAGTGCGAGCGCATGGCGGCGATGCGCACGCACAGCCCGTCGATCGCGATCTGGTCGTCGCCGGACAGGCCCAGGATCTTGTTGGTCTCCTTCTCGGCCTTCCACTCCTCGCGGGACTGGCCGTTGCCCAGATCGGCGTCGATCCAGGGGATGAGGGAGCCGGCCAGCGGCACGCCGAACTGCTCGACGTCGAGCTGCCCGGAGCGCTGGGTCTCCAGGACCCTGCGATCGATCTCCAGGATGGCCGAGGCCGGATCGGCGAGCTCGTCGGACACGGCCGAGGAGAGGTCGCCGAACTGGCGCAGGACCTCGCGCATGTGACGGGCGCCGCCGCCGGAGGCCGCCTGATACGTCATGGAGGTGGCCCATTCGACGAGCCCACTGCGGAACAGCCCGCCCAGGCCCATGAGCATGCAGGACACGGTGCAGTTGCCGCCCACGAAGTCCTTGGTGCCGCCGGCCAGCGCTGCGTCGATGACGTCGCGGTTCACGGGGTCCAGCACGATGACCGAGCTGTCCTCCATGCGCAGGGTCGAGGCGGCGTCGATCCACAGGCCGTCCCATCCGGTCTCGCGCAGCTTCCGGTGGACCTCGGAGGTGTACCCGCCGCCCTGGGCGGTCACGATGATCGGCAGGCGCCGAAGAGCCTCGATGTCGTTCGCGTCCTGGAGGACCCCGGTGTCGCCGAGGCCCTCGATCTGCGGAGCGGGGGCCCCGGGGGAGGAGGTCGAGAAGAAGACGGGCTGGATGTCGGCGAAGTCGCCCTCGGCGCGCATGCGGTCCATGAGGACGGAGCCGACCATCCCGCGCCATCCGACGAAGCCGACGGCGGGTGCGGAGCTGTGATCGATGGTCATCGTCCCAGTCTAGGCGGCGTCAAGGGACCGTTGCGATTCCTTGTCCGGGCTCCGAGACCCGAGAGGGCTCAGTCCGCGACGGCTGAGCGGTACTGCGGGAAGCGCTCCAGGTAGTCCTGGACGTAGGTGCAGGTGGGACGCACCAGCACGCCGGCCGCCTGGCAGGCCTCCAGCAGGAGCGTCACGAGCGTGCGGGCGTAGCCCTGGCGGCCGTGGCGCTCGTCGATGATCGTGTGCTGCAGCTCGAGCGTGCCGTCCGGGTGCTTCTCGACGCCCTCGAACCCGATGAAGGTCTGGTCGAGCCACAGCTCCACGCGCCCGCTGGTGGTGTTGTCGACCAGGCGCAGACCCGGCTCGTCGTGGATCTCCGGCTCGGGGCGCTGCGCATCGCCCGGGACGTCCTGCTGGGTGCTCACGAGGGCCTCCTGCCCGGCCGCTGCCGGTCCCCGCGCCATCGACGGGGCCCCGGGTCGGCCATGGATATGGTGCGCACCACTCTATCGGCTGCGACGACGGCGCGGCGGATCAGCGCCGCCAGTGCTCCACGTGCCAGCGCAGCCCTGTGCGCGAGAGGCGGTCCTCGTCGCGGCGCTCCAGCCGCCACGGGGCCTCCAGACGGGGTGCGCGGGTGTCTCCGGGCTCGTCGACCTCGATCACCGTCACGACCGCGTGCTCGAGCTCGGGCATGGCGTCCTCGAGCAGGCGCGCCCCGCCGATGACCCACAGGTGCTCGCCGCCCGGCGCCTCGGCGCCGGCGCGCACGGCCTCGCGCCACGAGCTCACCGCCATGACCGCGGTGCCGTCCTCGCGCGGGTCCGCCTGCAGCCCCGGGTCCTCGGGGCGGGAGGTCACGACCACGTTGGTCCGGCCCGGCAGGGGGCGGAAGCGCTCGGGGAAGGACTCCCAGGTGCGTCGGCCCATGAGCACGGGATGGCCCTGGGTGGTGGCCTTGAAATGAGCCAGGTCCTCGGGCAGGTGCCACGGCATGCCGCCGTCGCGGCCCATCACCCCGTCGGGGGTCTGGGCCCAGATCGCGGACAGGCGCGGGGCGGGCATCAGACCGCCACCGGGGCCTTGATCCCGGGGTGGTGCTCATAGCCTTCGAGGACGAAGTCCTCGAAGTCGTAGCTGAAGAGGTCCTCCGGCCTGCGCGCGAAGCGCAGCCGCGGATACGGGTACGGCTCGCGGGCGAGCTGGCGCTGCACCTGCTCCACGTGGTTGTCGTAGACGTGGACGTCGCCGCCGGTCCACACGAAGTCCCCGGGCACCAGATCGGTCTGCTGGGCGATCATGCGGGTCAGCAGCGCGTAGGAGGCGATGTTGAAGGGGACCCCCAGGAACATGTCCGCCGAGCGCTGGTAGAGCTGGCACGACAGCCGTCCCGGACCGTCCTGCTGCGGCTGCACGTGGAACTGGAAGAGCGCGTGGCACGGGGGCAGGGCCATCTGATCGACCTCCGCCGGGTTCCAGGCGCTGACGATGTGGCGGCGCGAAGAGGGGTTCGTGCGGATCGAGTCCACCACCCGGGCGATCTGGTCGATGCCGCTGCCGTCGGGGGCCGGCCACGAGCGCCACTGGACCCCGTAGACGGGGCCGAGCTCGCCGTCGGCGTCGGCCCACTCGTCCCAGATGCTCACGCCGCGCTCCTGCAGCCAGCGCACGTTCGAGGACCCGCGCAGGAACCACAGCAGCTCCAGCGCCACCGAGCGGAAGTGCACGCGCTTGGTCGTCAGCAGCGGGAAGCCCTGCGAGAGGTCGTAGCGGATCTGGCGCCCGAACACGGAGCGGGTGCCCGTGCCGGTGCGATCGGAGGTGTGCACGCCATCGGCCATGACCTCGCGCAGGAGGTCCTCGTAGGGGGTCGGGATGGCCGTGGACGGGTTCGGACTCACGTGGGGTCGCCTCCAGGTGCGGGGTCTCGTGCGTATCGGCTGCGGTGTCCTCAGCGCTGCCGAGGGCGCGGTTCTTCCGTGCGGCGCTCATGCGGCGAGGCGGCGGGGCCGGCCGCCCCCGACGGAAGAGGGTGCGGCCGTCGGGTCAGTCGTCGAACGGCTTGACGATCTCGACCGTCACCACGCGGCGGCGGTGCTTGCGCGAGACCTGCAGCACGATCATCTCGCCGGGGGCCAGGTAGGGATCCTCCTCCGGCAGGATCGAGCGCAGCTGCGGATCGAGCCGGCCGCGCAGCACGCGCAGGACGGTGGGCAGCACGGGCCGGTGGGTGCACAGCGCCGCCGAGGGCTCCTTGTCGAACAGGGACTCCACCACGGCCCCTGCCTTCGCCGGACGCCGCTTGTGAGCGGCCTCGGTCAGCTGCGGCTTCTCCTTGAGCTTGAGCCCGGCCGCGCGCGCGTACGGAGTCACGGTGGACAGGCAGCGCAGCCACGGCGAGCTGACCACGCGCTTCGGGGACCAGACCTCGAGCAGGCGCGTGACCGCCATGGCCTGGCGCTTGCCCGTGGCGGCCAGGGGACGGTCGCCCTCCGGGCGCGACCACGACGAGCGCGGCTTGGCCTTCGCGTGGCGCACGATGATCACGGGCCGCACCGAGAGATCGCCGGCGGCGTGCAGCTCGACGAGCCGCTCCAGCGGCTCCAGGTCGCTCCGGTTGCTCAGCAGCTCGCGGGCTCGCTCGGGGGAGACCCACTCCAGCCGGTCGACCTCGTGGCCGTCGGCCTCCGGGCGATCCAGGGGGCCGATCTCGGCGCTCCAGTAGTGGACGTGCTTCTCCGCGCTCTTGGCCCTGTAGCGGATCGCGGGCAGCGGGACGCCCAGCCTGACGTCGAGCCCGACTTCCTCGAGCACCTCTCGGTGCGCCGTCTCGGGCAGCGTCTCCTGGTCCTCCTGCTTGCCCTTGGGCCAGGACCAGTCGTCGTAGCGGGGCCGGTGGATGATCAGCAGCTCCAGACCTGATCTGCCGTCGGAGCGCCAGCACAGGCAGCCGGCGGCGCGCACCGAGGGATCGGTATCGGGCGACGGCTCCGTCATGCGGTACGCCAGCCGGTCCGGGTTCTTGGCCATATCGGCTTCCGGGTCCTCTCGTGGTGGGATGCGGTCGTCGTGCGGCTCGCGCGCCAGCGCCTCCGGCCGGAGGCCATGACGCTCTGGCTCCGACGGCGGCGCGCAGTCATGCTAACCGGACCGCGCCCCCGGCTGCGGACACAGCCGGAGCGCGTGCCGCGGACCCGAGCGGACGCTCTCAGCGCCGGGAGAACATCACATCCACGTGCCAGCGCTCGAAGCCCAGGGACTCGTAGAGCCGGAAGGCAGCCGTGTTCTCCGCATCGACGTAGAGCAGGATCTCGTCGAGCCCCTGCTCGGCCAGATGCCGCATCCCGGCGACGGTCAGCGCCCGGCCCAGGCGACGCCCCTGCTGATCGGGGGCGATGCCCACCACGTAGACCTCGCCGCGGGCCGGCTCCTGGCCGGAGCCCGGGTGCCGCTTGGTCCAGTGGAAGCCGAGCACGCGATCGGGATCGTCCTGCTCGACGGCCAGCAGCAGCCCTGCGGGGTCGAACCAGGACTCCGCCTGTCGCTGGCGCAGGTCCTCGAGGCTCATCTGGCCCTGCTCGGGGTGATCGGCGAAGGCCGCGGCGTTGACCCGCAGCAGCTCCTGCTCGTCCCGGCCGGGCTCGAACGAGCGGATGACCACGCCGTCCGGCAGCTCGACCTCCGGAAGCCGCGCCGGGCGCGCATCCGTGCGCAGCAGCCGGTGCAGCTCGCGCACCGGCTCGAAGCCCAGCGTCTGCGCCAGATGCCGGGCGGCGGGGTGGTCGCCGTGGGACCAGGCGTCGACCGGGCCGTCATGGCCCTCGAGGATCGTCTCGATGAGGCGGCGCCCCAGCCCCCGGCCACGCTCCTGGGAGTCCACGACGCCCTCGAGCAGCGCCGGTGCGCCCTGGGCGCGGGAGCGCACGAGCACGGCGGCCGCCAGCGCCCGGCCGTCCTCCGATGCCTCCGCCAGGTCCGCGCGCTCGGGCTCCGTGCGGAGGTCGACCAGGGTCTGATCGGACAGCGGGGGGTCGCCATCGTCGTCCTCGGCGGCCCGGGCCAGGGCCAGGACGGCCTCCAGATCGGCCTGCTCGGGGCTCAGGCGCTGGATGGGGTGCGTGCTGCGGTTCATCGGAACCTCCTGGGTTGCCTCGGGTCTCGTGCGGTGCTCGTCGGGCGCTGGTCTCAGCGTCCCTCGGGAGCGCGTCGGGCGGTCAGGCTGTACCCGACGTTGCGCACGGTCGTGACCATCTTCTCGTGATCCGGCCCCAGCTTCGCCCGCAGGCGCCGGATATGGACGTCGACGGTGCGCGTGCCGCCGAAGTAGTCGTAGCCCCACACCTCGGAGAGCAGCTGGCTGCGGGTGAAGACCCGGCCCTCGTTCTGGGCGAGGAACTTCAGCAGCTCGAACTCCTTGTACGTGAGATTCAGGGTCTCGCCGGCCACGTGAGCGGAGTAGGCGGCCTCGTCGATCATGACCGAGCCGGCCGTGATCAGCTCGTCGCCCGCCGATTCGTCGGCCTGGCTGCGCGCCGAGGCCAGGCGGATGCGGGCATCGAGCTCGGCGGGTCCGGCGCCTGCCAGGACGATGTCGTCCACGAGCCAGGAGGCGGCCACGGCGGCCAGCCCGCCCTCGGTCAGCACCATGATCACGGCCTTGTCCGGGGCGATCCCGCGCAGCAGCTGGGCCAGGTTGCGCGCCGCGACCAGTCCCGAGCGGCCGTCGATCAGCAGCAGGTCCGCCTGCTGCAGCTCCGGCACGGACCCGCCGACGGCGCCGCGGTCCAGGGTCGAGACGGGGTGGGGGAGCAGATCCAGGGCGGGGAGCACCGCAGACGGCGCCTGGCCGGGATCGGCCAGCATGATGATCCGGGTCATCCGGGCTCCACTTCCCTCGTCGTGCAATGCCTTCCGGGGCGGACGCCGCGACAGTGTGGTCGATGGCGCCGCCGGCGCCCGATCAGCTTACGCGGGGCGAATCGTGGGCCGTCCCGGCGGCTCCACGCGGCGTCACGGTCGGCCTGGCGGCTCCGGGCAACTATCGTGGTCTTCCATGACAGCGCTCAGGACAGAGGCGAGAACCGCGCCCCGACCGGGCATGAAGGTGGCCACGACCGGCGTGTGCGCGACCCTCGTGCTGGGTCTCGCGCTGGCCGCGGCCGTGGCGGGAGGCATCGCGCCCTACCTGCTGGCCGCCGCCATGAGCCTGGTGCTCGGCCTGGGATGGGCCTCGGCCGTGGGCATCCGCGCCCGGTACCGGCACAGCATCATCATCCTGCTCAGCGGCGCCCTGGCCGCCGCGGTCTCTGCTCTGCCGGCAGGCGATCGCCTGACCTGGATCCCGGCCATCGTGGCGGTCGCACTGATCGCGATCTTCGTGGCCGAGCTCGTGCGCGGCGAGGGCGCCGAGCACCGCCTGGAGTCTACGATCTCCTCGACTGCCGGGGTGCTCGCCGCCGTCTCGTCCTCGGGCTGGATCGCCCTGTCGCGGCACCTGCACGATCTGGGCGACACCCCCGTCGCCATGGTCGTGGTCCCCGGGGTGCTCACGGGAGTGATCATCGGCGTGGTGGGCCTGCGCCTGCTGCTCTCGGCGCCAGAGCGCGGACCCAAGCGCGGCCTGCTGGCGCTGAGCGTCCTGCCGGTCGCTCTGCTGGGCCCGACCGCACTCTTCGCGGCCCGCATCGTGGCGCTCATGGTATTTTGAGCCCATGCTCCTTGCTATCGAGATCTTCTACCTGGTCCTGCTCGCCCTCGCGGTCGTGACGATCGGCCTCATCAGCGTGGTCGTCGTCAAGAACCTCTACAAGGGGCAGATGTAAGCCGTGCCTGTCGAGATCCCCACCGATCTCCCTGCTGAGCTCGTCCCCTTCGCCTGGCTGCTGGGCGAGTGGCAGGGCGACGGCTTCGTCGGCTACGGCGAGTCCGAGCAGCGCCCCTTCCGCCAGCACGTCCAGTTCGCGCACAGCGGCCTGCCCTTCCTGGAGTACCGCGCCGAGTCCCACCTGGTGGACCAGGACGGCAAGCCGGAGCGCCTGATCACGGTCGAGCACGGCTTCTGGCAGCTGGCGCGCCCGCAGCGCAGCGGCGACTCCGGACCCGGCCTGATGCCCGGGGCTCCGGAGCCGGAGATCACCACCGCCGATCAGGTCGAGGCCCTGCGCCTGCCCGGAGGCGGATTCCCCCTCGTGGCCACGTTCAGCCGCCCCGGCGGCGTGAGCGAGCTCTACGTCGGAGAGATCGACGGTCCCCGCATCCAGATGGGCACGGACGCCGTCGTCCGCGCCGAGGGAGCCAAGGAGCACACCGCCTCGACCCGCATGTTCGGCCTGGTCAACGGAGACCTCTTCTGGGCCTGGGACATGGCGGCCGAAGGCCGATCGCTGAGCACGCACGCCTCGGCTGAGCTGAAGAGGATATGACTGACACTTCGCATGACCCCGCCTCCATCGCCACATCCGAGCCCCAGGCCCAGGTGCGGCGATCCGCGCTTCTGGACGTCGTCGACGGAGCCGTCGAGGCCTCCGGCCAGGATGCCGGGACGGCCGCCCACTACGGCGACCCGGTCAGGGAGCAGCGGGCGCTGGCCCGCGGCAGCGCGATCGTGGACCTGTCGCACAAGGGCGTCGTCTGCGTCAGCGGACCCGATCGACTGTCCTGGCTGAGCACCCTGAGCTCCCAGATCCTCACCGGGCTGGGGCCGGGGCAGTCCTCGGAGACGCTGTTCCTGTCCGTGCAGGGACGCGTGGAGTTCGCACCCCATGTGATCGAGGACGGGCGCACCGCCTGGCTGATCACGGAGCCGCAGGAGACCGAGCCGCTGCGCCAGTGGCTCGAGTCCATGCGCTTCGCTCTGCGGGTCGAGATCGAGGACCGCAGTCAGGAGGTGGCCGTGCTCGGCGCCGCGGAGGTGCCTGAGCACCTGCGCCTGCTGGCGGCCGAGCCGGCCGAGGGGCGCTGCGAGCTGGTCTGGACGGATCCGTGGCCCGGGGTCGCCGAGGGCGGATGGGCCTACGGCGAGCAGCAGGATCATCCGGGCGAGCAGCGGCGCTGGCACGAGGTCCTCGTGCCGCGCGAGCGCCTCGTGCAGGCCGTGACCGGCCCCCAGGCCGACGGGCTGAGCCTGGCCGGCTCGTGGGCGGGGGAGGCCCTGCGCATCGAGGCGTGGCGGCCCCGCCTGGGCCCGGACACCGATGACCGCACCGTGCCGCACGAGCTCGACTGGCTGCGCACGGCGGTCCATCTGGCCAAGGGCTGCTACAAGGGCCAGGAGACGGTCGCGCGGGTCCACAACCTGGGCCATCCTCCGCGGCGCCTGGTCTTCCTGGACCTCGACGGCTCCGAGCACACGCTGCCCTCGGCCGGGGCAGAGGTGATCGCCGGGCAGCGCACGGTCGGCAGGGTGACCTCCGCGCAGCTGCACCACGAGGCCGGGCCGATCGCCCTGGCGGTCATCAAGCGCTCGGTGGACCCCCAGGCGGAGCTGCGGGTGCGCGAGCCGCTGCGAGACCCGGATGCCGGCGGCGGGAACGCGGACGAGCAGGCTCCCGAGCAGTGGGCCGCCGCCCAGATCGTCGTGGTGCCGCCGGATGCCGGTCAGGTGGTCCAGCGCGAATCCGGCTTCCTGCGGAAGCCTCGGAGCTGACGCACGGCCCCAGGGGCATCCGGCCCAGCAGGACTCCGGGGCTGGGGGGGCAAAACGGCGCTCGACGGGCGAAGCGGTGCTTGACGGGCGAGACGATGCTCGGAGGATGGGACCGGGGGCCCGCGATCCACGGATCGCGGGCCCCCGGTGCGTTCCTGGGCCGAGGCGGCCCAGGTGCGCCTCTCAGCGCCCGAAGAGGACCTTGGCCTCGTCCCAGCGGTCCTGGGGCACCGTCTTGAGCCCCGTGAGAGCCTCGTCGAAGCTCACCGGGACCATGTCCGTGCCGCGCAGGGCCACCATGTAGCCCCACTTCTTCTGCTGGATCAGATCGACCACGCTCATGCCGAAGCGCGTGGCCAGCACGCGGTCGTAGCCCGTGGGGGCGCCGCCGCGCTGGATGTGGCCCAGGATGGTGTTGCGGGTCTCGATGCCCGTGCGCTCCTCGATCTGCTGAGTGATGTACTCGCCGATCCCGCCCAGGCGAGGACGGCCGTCGGCCTCGGTGCCGTGCACGGCGGTGACGTCGTCGAAGCCCTCGGGGATGAAGCCCTCGGCCACCACGACCAGCGGAGAGCGTCCGCGCTCGTGGACCTCGGTGACCCAGCGGCAGACCTCGTCCATGCTCGTGCGCTGCTCGGGGATCAGCACCGCGTGCGCACCGGCGGCCATGCCGGAGTGCAGGGCGATCCAGCCGACATGACGGCCCATGACCTCGGCGACCATGCAGCGGTGATGCGACTCGCCGGTGGTGCGCAGGCGGTCCATGGAATCGGTCGCGATGGAGACCGCGGTGTCGAAGCCGAACGTGTAGTCGGTGCCCATCAGGTCGTTGTCGATGGTCTTGGGCACGCCGACGACGGGAAGCCCGTCCAGCGCCAGCCGACGGGCGCCGGCCAGGGTGCCCTCGCCGCCGATGGCCACGACGGCGTCGATCCCGTGCCTCTCGAGCATGATCGAGATGTTCTCCGGACCGCCCTGGGGATGGTCGTACGGGTTGGTGCGCGAGGTGCCCAGGATCGTGCCGCCCTGGCGCGCCAGGCCGCGCACCTTGGTGCGGGGAAGATCGATGATGTCTCCCTCGACCAGGCCGCGCCATCCGTCGCGGAAGCCGACGAACTCGTGGTCGTAGCTCTTGATGCCGTGCAGCACCGCCGCGCGGATGACGGCGTTGAGCCCGGGGCAGTCGCCGCCGCTGGTCAGCAGACCGATCTTCATGGGTGTCGCTCCTCCTGCTCGGGGACTGGCCACGCCCGCAGGCGAGGGGTCGCGGAAGCGGATCCGCCTGCAGCCGATGGATTCTGCTCCCAGTCTAGGTGCGGGGCTGGGCGTGGGTGTCGGCCCGCGGCAATTCGCGGCAGTTCAGGAGCCGTTCACCTGCACCCGACTAGAATGGACGGTCAGTCAGCCACAGGCCCCGGCGGCTGGCAGCGCCTCGGGGCCGCCGCACCGATCGCAGCCCTTCGGGGCCGCGGTCCCAGCCCTTGGGAGCCGCAATGGCAGAAGCGCCGCAGGAGAACCTCCGCGAGTTCATCGACAAGCTCGTCGAGCAGGGCTACACCGTCACCGACGGCCATACCGCCGACCCCGATCTGATCGATCCGGGCGGATCCGCCGTGGAGACCTGGCGCGAAGGCGGGTACCCGTACGACGAGCGGATGTCGCGCGAGGACTACGAGCTCGAGAAGTACCGCCTGCAGATCGAGCTGCTGAAGTTCCAGTACTGGGGCCAGGACAACGACCTCAAGCACATCATCCTGTTCGAGGGCCGCGACGCCGCCGGCAAGGGCGGCACGATCAAGCGCTTCACCGAGCACCTGAACCCCCGTGCCGCGCGCACCGTCGCTCTGAGCACCCCCACCGAGCGGGAGAAGGGGCAGTGGTACTTCCAGCGCTACATCGAGCACTTCCCCACGAACGGCGAGATCGTGATGTTCGACAGATCCTGGTACAACCGGGGCAATGTCGAGCGGGTCATGGGCTACTGCACCGATGAGGAGTACGAGGTCTTCATGAAGCAGGCCCCGGTCTTCGAGAAGATGCTCGTGGACGCCGGGATCCACCTGACCAAGTTCTGGTTCTCGGTCACCCAGCACGAGCAGCGCACCCGGTTCGCGATCCGCCAGATCGATCCCGTCCGGCGCTGGAAGCTCTCGCCGAACGATCTCGCCTCGCTCGATCGCTGGGACGACTACACGCTGGCCAAGGAGGAGACGTTCCGCCGCACGGACACGGATCACGCTCCCTGGATCACGATCAAGTCGAATGACAAGAAGCGAGCGCGCCTCAACGCCATGCGCTACTTCCTGAACCAGTTCGACTACGAGGACAAGGACGAGTCGGTCGTCTACCCGCCTGATCCGCAGATCGTGCGCCGCGGCCGCGACGCCGTCGACGACTGATCCGCCCGGCACGGCTCCGGACGAGGATCAGGGCCCGCAGACCGAGCACCCGGAAGGTGCCTGGTCTGCGGGCCCTGTCGTGCGTGCCTGCGGCTCAGTCCTCGAGACCTCGGTCAACGACCGCCCAGCTGGCAGCGGCCGAGACCGCGGTGACCGTGAGCACGGAGGGCCAGGCGCCCAGCTTCCTGGCCAGCGGATGGGAGAGCCCGAAGCCCAGGAGGTAGACCGCGCTGAGCGCACTGGTCTGAGCGGGCCCGCCGCGGTGCCACCAGGTGTGGGCCGCAGCCGCCCCTGCGCCGAGCAGCGCCGCCCCGCCGAGCCAGCGCACCCCGGTCGCCCGGGCGATCCCGTAGCCGCCGATCAGCCCGACCGTGGTCCAGGCCGCGGTCGGGATCTGCTCGAAGACCCCGACGGCCCGCGCTGCGGCCTCACCGGCGCGCTGGGCACCGGTGGGCTCGGACGCGACCTGCGCGCTCATCGGGCACCGCCCAGGAAGTCCTGCAGCCGGGTCAGGCCCTCGCGCAGGTCGTCGTCGCCCAGGGCGTAGGAGAGCCGGAAGTAGCCCGACGGGCCGAAGGCCTCGCCCGGAACGACCGCCACCTGCGCCTTCTCGAGGATCAGCCCGGCCAGCTCGGCCGAGGTCTGCGGGGTGCTGCCGTCGAAGTCGCGGCCCAGCAGCGCGCTGACGTCCGGATAGACGTAGAACGCGCCCTGGGGCTCGGGGACGGTGACGCCGTCGATCGCCGAGAGCATCTCCACGGCCAGCCGCCGACGGCGGTCGAATGCCTCGCCCATGGCGGTGACATCGTCCTGCGGCCCGGTCAGCGCGGCGACCGCCGCGCGCTGGGCGATGTTGTTGACGTTCGAGGTCAGGTGCGACTGCAGCGTGCTCACGGCCTTCACGACGTCCGCGGGGCCGATCAGCCAGCCCACGCGCCAGCCGGTCATGGCGTAGGTCTTGGCCACGCCGTTGAGCACGATGACGTTCTCGCCGAGCTCCGGGCAGGCCCCGGCGATCGAGGTGAACGGGGTGCCGTCGTAGGTGAGCTGCTGGTAGATCTCATCGGCGATCACGAAGATCCCCTTCTCGGCGGCCCAGGCGCCCAGCGCCCTGGTCTCCTCCGGGGAGAACACCGCGCCGGTCGGGTTCGACGGCGAGCAGTGCAGGATCGCCTTGGTGCGATCGGTGAGCTTCTCCTCGAGCATCTCGGGGGTCACCTTGTAGCCGTGCTCGGCACCGGCGAAGACCTCGACGGGCACGCCGCCGGCCAGGCGGATGGCCTCCGGGTACGTGGTCCAGTACGGGGCGGGCAGCAGGACCTCGTCGCCCTCGTCCAGCACCGCGGCGAAGGCCTCGTAGACGGCCTGCTTGCCGCCGTTGGTCACCACGACCTGCGAGGGGTCCACCTGCCAGCCGCTGCGCTCGGCGGTCGTGTCCGCGATCGCGCGGCGCAGATCGGGCAGGCCGGGGCCGGGGGAGTAGCGGAAGTTCGACGGGTCCTGCAGGGCCTCGGCAGCGGCCTCGACGATGTGCGCGGGGGTCGGGAAGTCGGGCTCGCCGGCGCCGAAGCCGATGATCGGATGCCCCTCGGCCTTGAGGGCCTTGGCCTGGGCGTCGACTGCCAGTGTGGCCGACGGGGCGATCGCCGCGATGCGGCGGGAGATGCGTTCGGACATGACCTGCGGTTCCTCCATCTGGGTGAGCCTGGGAGCGCCGTCCGCCGCTCGTCGCGGCCGCGGCACCCTCCCATGCTACTGGGGCGCTGCCTCTGCACCGGGGGCGATCCCCGGGCGATGAGGCGCCGTCGGGCCTTGCCGAGCGGCATTGTCTGGACTAAAATGGCCCGCTGGTGTCCAACCGAGCCCGCCGCTCGCACGGGCGCCCCGCACGGGGCGCACCGCGGCAGTGGTAGGCTCGAGGACCGGCGTGCGGGGCATCCGCCCCGCAGGCCTGAAGGGCAGTGGCGCAATTGGTAGCGCAGCGGTCTCCAAAACCGCAGGTTGCAGGTTCGAGTCCTGTCTGCCCTGCGCAGCCCGCGTCCTCCTCCCGTGAGCAGCATGGCGTCGCCGAGCGCTCGCGGGAGGGCGGATGCGAACAGCGCAGACCATCACCCGATGGTGCGGACCAAGCGCGAGGCCCTCTTGAGGAGAACCGATGTCGCAGAGCACAGCCGCTGATCAGCCGGGCGGTGAGCCGGAGCAGAAGTCGAACGGGATGTTCGGCGGACTCCTCCTGTTCCTGCGCCAGGTCATCGCCGAGCTGCGCAAGGTCCACACCCCCACGCGTCGCGAGCTCGTGCAGTACACGCTCGTCGTCCTCGTCTTCGTGGCCTTCATGATGGGCCTGATCTCGCTGCTGGACTTCGGCTTCGGCCAGCTGGCCATGCTGGTCTTCGGCGACGGCGCGATCGCCTCCTGAACGACGCACGCCCGCCGGGAGCAGACACCGGCGCAGAGCACGACCGCTTCGCGAGCACGGCCTCGCGGCCACCCCAGAGCAGAGGAAAGCAGGGACTCCCAGTGACCCAGCACGAAGCTGAGAACGACGTCGACCTGGCGCCGGAGGACACGACTCCCGCGCAGGACGCCGCCGAGCAGGCTGAGACGGCTGCGCCGGCGAGCGTCTCGGCAGAGGCCGTCGAGGCCCCCGTCGAGCAGGAGTCCGTGCAGGACGCCGACCTGGCGATCGCCGAGGGCGCCGAGTCGGAGGAGCCCGCCCAGGCCCCCGTGGAGGAGGCGCCCGCCGAGGATCCCCGCAAGGAGTTCGCGGCCAAGCTGCGTCGGCAGGAGGGCGACTGGTTCGTCATCCACACCTACGCCGGCTACGAGAACCGCGTGAAGACCAACCTGGAGACCCGCATCCAGTCCTTGAACATGGAGGAGGACATCTTCCAGATCGAGGTCCCCATGGAGGAAGTCGTGGAGATCAAGAACGCGCAGCGCAAGACCGTGCGCCGCGTCCGGATCCCCGGCTACGTCCTGGTGCGCATGAACCTCACCGACGCCTCCTGGGGCGCCGTGCGCCACACCCCGGGTGTGACCGGGTTCGTCGGGCAGGACGCCTACAACCCCAACCCGCTGCGCATCGACGAGGTCGTCGACATGCTCAACCCGGTGTTCGAGGCCCCCGCCGCGGCAGAGGGCCAGGCCCCGTCCTCGGGCGGCTCCGCCGGTGCGGCCGCCTCGGCTCCGGCCGTGACCGTCGACTTCGAGGTCGGCGAGTCCGTGATCGTCAAGGAGGGCGCGTTCGCGACCCTCCCGGCGACCATCTCCGAGATCAAGGTGGAGTCCCAGCAGCTGGTCGTCCTCGTGTCGATCTTCGAGCGCGAGACGCCGGTCACCATCTCGTTCGACCAGGTCTCCAAGATCTGATCCCCGACCGGTCCGCCGGGGCCCGCTCGCGCGCGGATCTGGCAGACTGGTCGATCGTCGTCCTGACGCCGGCTGCTCCTCCGGGGGCCCGACTCGGATGCCGACTGCAGGCCCAGGGCCTGCCCCACATGCTTCGGCACCGCCGCGGGACGCGCTTTCGCGCGGCGGGCGCCGTCCGGCCGCCGCGCCACGGCGGCCACACCGCCGTCGTACGCTCCTGTGCGGCGGTACATCACGTCAGGAGGACCACACCATGGCTCCCAAGAAGAAGAAGGTCTCGGGTCTGATCAAGCTGCAGATCCAGGCCGGCGCCGCCAACCCGGCACCGCCCGTCGGCCCCGCGCTCGGTGCGCAGGGCGTCAACATCATGGAGTTCTGCAAGGCCTACAACGCGGCCACGGAATCCCAGCGCGGCAACATCATCCCGGTCGAGATCACGGTCTACGAGGATCGCTCGTTCACCTTCGTCACCAAGACCCCGCCTGCCGCGCAGCTGATCAAGAAGGCAGCCGGCATCCAGAAGGGCTCCGGCGTCCCGCACACGGACAAGGTCGGCTCGATCACCTGGGACCAGGCGCGCGAGATCGCCCAGACCAAGGCCGCGGACATGAACGCCAACGACGTCGAGGCCGGCGCAAAGGCGATCGCGGGCACCGCACGCTCGATGGGCATCGACGTCGTCTGATCCGGCTTCCAGCCGCAGCACGACACAGCACACGTAATCCCGTGGCAGGGCCGAGCGCGGTCCGCATGACCACGACTGCACAAGGAGAACAAGCAGATGGCAAAGCGCAGCAAGGCGTACCGGGCCGCCGCCGAGAAGATCGACGGCGACCGTCTCTACACCCCGGCCGAGGCGATCGCACTCGTCAAGGAGCTCGACGGCTCCAAGGCCGATTCGACCGTCGAGGTCGCCATGCGGCTCGGCGTGGATCCCCGCAAGGCCGACCAGATGGTGCGCGGCACCGTCAACCTGCCGAACGGCACGGGCAAGACCGCTCGCGTGGTCGTCTTCGCCCAGGGCGACAAGGCCGCGGCCGCTGAGGCCGCAGGCGCCGACTTCGTGGGCGCCGACGACCTGATCGCCAAGGTCCAGGGCGGCTGGGTCGACTTCGACGCCGCCGTGGCCACGCCGGACATGATGGGCAAGGTCGGCCGCCTGGGCAAGGTCCTGGGCCCCCGCAACCTGATGCCGAACCCCAAGACCGGCACCGTCACCATGGATGTCGCCAAGGCCGTCGGCGACATCAAGGGCGGCAAGATCGACTTCCGCGTCGACAAGCACTCGAACCTGCACTTCATCGTGGGCAAGACCTCGTTCGACCAGAAGGCGCTGGCGGAGAACTTCGCCGCCGCTCTGGAGGAGGTCCTGCGCCTCAAGCCGGCCTCGTCCAAGGGCCGCTACGTCTCCAAGATGACCGTCGCCTCCACCTGGGGCCCCGGCATCCCGGTGGATCCGAACGCCACCTCCGTCGAGTCCGAGGCCTGAGCCCCGCACGATCATCTGCCGATGAGCAGATGACCGCTCTTTTCCCCGGTGATTGACCGCCGCGGGAGGGATGCATGATCCTGAGGGGTCCAGTCGACAGCGACTGGGCCCCTCTTCCGTTGACGAGCGAAGCCCTCCGTGCGGCCCCTGCCGCACGTGCGCAGCCGGGCGCGTTCACCGTCGAAAGGCCCGATGTGCTCCCGAGCGAAGCCGTCCAGATCCGCCAGATCCGCACGCCGGAGGTCTTCGACGAGGCCGCCGAGCGCACCCTGGGCGAGGTGGCCGGTCTGGTGCGCCGCTCGCGAGAGGCGATCTGGGGCACCGGGCAGCTGTCGAACGAGGCCGAGGACATCTTCCACGACCTCCATGATCCGTGGGAGCGCGTGGTCCTGCTGGGCGCCTTCCTGGAGGACCGGCTCGTGGGGCGCGCCGAGATCCGGCTGCCGCTCGTCGTGCACACCCGCTCCGCCGTGGTGCTCGTGACGGTCGATCCGGAGTGCGAGGACAGGGGAGTGGGCCTGGAGCTGCTGGCGGCCGCGGAGCAGCTCTCCGGTGCGGAGGCTCGGCGCCGCGTCACGCTCCAGTCGGAGCACCCCGGGCCCGGGGACCTGCAGGGCGATGGCCGCATCGGATCCCCCACCGGGACCATGGCCCAGGTCAGCCCCGAGGACTGGATCACCGCCTCGGACGGCTCGGGGCGGCTGCCGCTGTCCAATCGTCAGACACGCTTCGCCCAGCGCGCGGGGTACACCCTGCGCACCGTCTCGGACGTGAGCCGGCTGTCCGTCCCCCTGGATCCGGAGGAGATGCGCAGGCTCGGCCAGGATGTGCTGGCCAGCGAGGGCGCGGAGGACTACCGGACCCACGTGTGGAAGGACGAGGCGCCGGAGCAGTGGCTCGAGTCGCTCGCCCGCCTGCATTCGCGGATCCCGTCGGACGCCTTCGCCGCCCCGGAGGTGTGGGACCCGGAGCCGTGGGACGCCGAGCGGGTCCGGCGCACCGAGGCGCTGCGCAGCTCCGGCGGCGATCGGTCCCTGATGGCCGTCATGGAGCACATCCCCTCCGGCGAGCTCGTGGGGATGACCGAGGTCGTCGTGCCCCGTCCCCATCGCGGGGCCGGGCTGCAGGACGAGACCGTCGTGCTGCGGGAGCATCGCGGTCGGCGGCTGGGACTGCGGCTCAAGCTCGAGAACCTCCGTCAGATCGCGCGGGAGACCCCGGGCGTCGAGTCGATCTACGTGTGGACGCACAGCGGCAACACCCGCATGAACTGGGTGAACCGCCGACTGGGCTCCGTCGTGGTGGGCCGCTCCGCGGTCTGGGAGCGGGCGATCGGGGAGGCCTGAGGCGAGGCTGCCGCGGTGGAGTTGCCGCTGGCTGCGCGAGCGGGTACTCTCGTGGCATCCAAAGACCGCCGGTCGCGGATCCGTCGTGCCTGCTTCACCTCGAAGCGGACGGAGCGGATCGCCGTAAGAGCCCCTCGGGGCGTCCAGCGCAGGTGTCCTGAACGTGCAAGACCTCTGATCCGCCTCTGGCGGTCAGCGTCCTGATGCGCCTCGGCTCCTGCCGGGGCGCTTTTCTCGTCTGGGGCACGAACGGCAGGCGCCCGGCACACCAGGAAGGAGTGCCATGGCGAACTCTGAGAAGTACGCCGCGGTGGCCGAGCTGAAGGGACGCTTCGAGTCGTCCACTGCAGCTGTGCTGACCGAATACCGCGGGCTCTCGGTGACGCAGATCTCGCAGCTGCGCCGCTCGCTCGGCGAGAACGCCGAGTACGCCGTGGTGAAGAACACGCTGGCCGGCATCGCCGCCCGCGAGGCCGGGATCGACGCATTCGAGGGACAGCTCCAGGGCCCCACCGCGATTGCGTTCGTCTCCGGCGATGCGGTCGCCGTCGCAAAGGGCCTGCGCGACTTCGCCAAGGAGAACCCCGCGCTCGTCGTCAAGGGCGGCTACATGGACGGTGCCGCCCTCGATGAGGCCGGCATCAAGAAGCTCGCGGACCTCGAGTCCCGCGAGGTCCTGCTGGCCAAGGTCGCCGGAGCCGCACAGGCTTCGCTGTCCCAGGCCGCAGCGCTGTTCCAGGCGCCGCTGTCCAAGACGGTCCGCACGGCCGAGGCGCTGCGCGCCAAGGTCGAGGAGACCGGCTCGGACACCGTTGCCGACGCCTGAGCGTCGACTCACCACGTACCAGAACCATCCTCCGTCGCGCCGCGCCCCATGCGGCCGACGGGAACAGACACCAGAAGGAGCCACATCATGGCCAAGCTGACCACCGATGAACTGATCGAGGCCTTCAAGGAGCTCTCCCTCATCGAGCTCTCCGAGTTCGTCAAGGCTTTCGAGGAGACCTTCGACGTCACCGCTGCGGCCCCGGCCGCCGTGGCCGCCGCCCCGGCTGCCGGTGGCGACGCCGCCGCCGCCGAGGAGGAGCAGACCGAGTTCGACGTCATCCTCGAGGCTGCCGGCGACAAGAAGATCGGCGTCATCAAGGAGGTGCGCGCCCTGACCTCCCTCGGCCTGAAGGAGGCCAAGGACCTCGTCGACGGGGCTCCCAAGCCCGTCCTCGAGGGCGCTTCCAAGGAGGACGCCGAGAAGGCCAAGGAGCAGCTCGAGGGCGCCGGCGCCACCGTCACCCTCAAGTGATCCGTGCGGGCCTGAGCCCGCACCTCGCTTCAGACCGCCTCGCGGTCGGATCAGCGCCCCGCACGGCTCCGGCCGGGCGGGGCGCTCGTCGTCTCACGGGTCGCCGCTGCGCCGCCGTCGACCGAGGCCGATGGATGTTCGACAAGGGGTAGACAACGGCTCTGGACTTGACGTAATCTGTTTCTTTGCGTCGTCCCTGAGTTCTGCGTGCCTTCATATAGCGGTGGGCGCCCCTCGGACCCGAGCCGCCGGCTCTGCGACCCGCGTCGGATCGATCCTCGCACGGCACCCTGCGCCCCGTGCGAGCAGTCCCCTCGCCCGCAGCGCCGCGTTCCGGCCGTCTCCGAGTCCTCCGGACGGGAACCGCGCGATTCACCTGCAGATCTGTGGAAGGAATCTCACTTTGGTCGCCTCGAGCACCGATTCGTCCGTCACCGCATCCCAGGCAGGAGGCAGCGTGGCCCGCCGCGTCTCCTTCGCCAAGATCCACGAGCCCCTGGAGGTCCCCAACCTCCTGGCCCTCCAGACCGAGAGCTTCGATCGCCTCATCGGCAACGAGAAGTGGCAGGAGCGCCTGCGCCTGGCCCTGGAGGCCGGCGAGACCGGCGTCGCCACCACCTCTGGCCTCTCGGACATCTTCGAGGAGATCTCCCCGATCGAGGACTTCCAGGGCACCATGTCCCTGTCCTTCACGGAGCCGGAGTTCTACGACCCCAAGTACACGGTCGATGAGTGCAAGGACCGTGACGCCACCTACTCGGCCCCGCTGTACGTCAAGGCCGAGTTCATGAACAACACCACCGGCGAGATCAAGCAGCAGACGGTCTTCATGGGCGACTTCCCGCTCATGACCGACAAGGGCACGTTCGTGATCAACGGCACCGAGCGCGTCGTCGTCTCGCAGCTGGTCCGCTCGCCCGGCGCCTACTTCGAGCGCGGGCAGGACCGCACCTCGGACAAGGACATCTACTCGGCGCGCATCATCCCCTCGCGCGGCGCCTGGTTCGAGCTCGAGATCGACAAGCGCGATCAGGTCGGCGTGCGCCTGGACCGCAAGCGCAAGCAGTCCGTCACGGTGCTGCTCAAGGCTCTGGGCTGGTCCGAGTCCAAGATCCTCGAGGAGTTCGGCGAGTTCGACTCGATCCGCGCCACCCTCGAGAAGGACGCGACCGAGACCCGCGACGACGCGCTGCTGGACATCTACCGCAAGCTGCGTCCGGGCGAGCCGCCCACGGTCGAGGCCGCCCAGCAGCTGCTGGACAACATGTACTTCAACCCCAAGCGCTACGACCTCGCCAAGGTCGGCCGGTACAAGATCAACCGGAAGCTCGGTATCGACAAGCCCTTCACCGACCCGGATGCGTCCGTGCTCTCGGTCGAGGACATCGTCGCCATGATCCGCTACCTCGTCACGCTGCACGCCGGGGGAGACTCCATTGAGGGCGTGCGCGACGGCGAGACCCGCGACATCCGCATCGACGTCGATGACATCGACCACTTCGGCAACCGCCGCATCCGCGCGGTGGGCGAGCTGATCGAGAACCAGATCCGCACCGGTCTGTCCCGCATGGAGCGCGTCGTGCGCGAGCGCATGACCACCCAGGACGTCGAGGCGATCACCCCGCAGACCCTGATCAACATCCGCCCCGTGGTGGCGGCGATCAAGGAGTTCTTCGGCACCTCCCAGCTGTCGCAGTTCATGGATCAGAACAACCCGCTCGCGGGCCTGACCCACAAGCGTCGGCTGTCCGCTCTGGGCCCCGGCGGCCTGTCCCGCGACCGCGCCGGCATGGAAGTCCGCGACGTCCACCCGTCGCACTACGGCCGCATGTGCCCGATCGAGACCCCTGAGGGCTCGAACATCGGCCTGATCGGCTCGCTGGCCACCTACGCCCGCATCAACCCGTTCGGCTTCATCGAGACCCCGTACCGCAAGGTCCGCGACGGCGTCGTCACCGACGAGGTCGTCTACCTGACGGCCGATGACGAGCGCGGCGCCACGATCGCCCAGGCCAACGCCCCGCTGACGGACGACATGCGCTTCGCCGAGGACGCTGTGCTGGCCCGTGCCGCCGACGGCTCCGGCGAGGCCGTGCTGGTCGAGCCCGCGGACGTCGAGTTCATGGACGTCTCCCCGCGCCAGATGGTGTCGGTGGCGACCGCCCTGATCCCGTACCTCGAGCACGACGACGCCAACCGCGCGCTCATGGGCGCCAACATGCAGCGCCAGGCCGTGCCGCTGCTCGTGTCGGAGGCCCCGCTCGTGGGCACCGGCATGGAGCGCTACGCCGCCATGGATGCCGGCGACTCCGTGCTGGCCGTCAAGGCCGGCGTGGTCACCGAGGTGGCCGCCGATCACGTGATCGTGGCCAACGACGACGGCACCGAGAAGGAGTACACGATCGGCAAGTTCGTGCGCTCCAACCCGGGCAACACGTACAACCAGCGCGTCGTGGTCTCCGAGGGAGATCGCGTCGAGCCGCGCACCGTGCTGGCCGACGGCCCGTCGACCGATCACGGCGAGCTGGCCCTGGGCAAGAACCTGCTCGTGGCCTACATGTCCTGGGAGGGCCTCAACTACGAGGACGCCATCATCCTGTCCCAGCGCATGGTCTCGGACGACGTCCTGACCTCGATCCACATCGAGGAGCACGAGATCGATGCCCGCGACACCAAGCTCGGTGCCGAGGAGATCACGCGCGACATCCCTAACGTGTCGGAGGAGGTGCTCTCGGCTCTGGACGAGCGGGGCGTCATCCACATCGGCGCCGAGGTCCAGGCTGGCGACATCCTGGTCGGCAAGGTCACGCCCAAGGGCGAGACCGAGCTGACTCCGGAGGAGCGCCTGCTGCGCGCGATCTTCGGCGAGAAGTCCCGCGAGGTTCGCGACACCTCCCTGAAGGTGCCCCACGGCGAGTCGGGAACGGTCATCGGCGTGCGCGTCTTCGACCGCGACGAGGATTCGGACGATCTCCCGGCCGGCGTCAACCAGGTCGTGCGCGTCTACGTCGCGCAGAAGCGCAAGATCACGGATGGCGACAAGCTCGCCGGACGCCACGGCAACAAGGGCGTCATCTCCAAGATCCTGCCCCTGGAGGACATGCCGTTCCTGGCGGACGGCACCCCCGTCGACGTCATCCTGAACCCGCTGGGCGTGCCCGGGCGCATGAACCTCGGCCAGGTGCTCGAGGTCCACACCGGCTGGCTGGCCAAGCAGGGCTGGAAGGTCGAGGGCGACCCGCAGTGGCTGGATCACCTCACGAACTTCCCCAAGGAGACCGGCCCCACCAACGTGGCGACCCCGGTGTTCGACGGTGCCCGCGAGGACGAGATCTTCGACCTGCTGGATCACTCCAACGTGACCCGCGACGGAGATCGCCTGATCAACCACACGGGCAAGGCGCAGCTGTTCGACGGCCGCTCCGGCGAGCCGTTCCCGGATCCGATCTCGGTCGGCTACCAGTACATCCTGAAGCTGCACCACCTGGTGGACGACAAGATCCACGCCCGCTCGACCGGTCCGTACTCGATGATCACGCAGCAGCCCCTGGGCGGTAAGGCCCAGTTCGGCGGCCAGCGCTTCGGCGAGATGGAGGTCTGGGCGCTGGAGGCCTACGGCGCCGCCTACACGCTGCAGGAGATCCTGACCGTGAAGTCGGATGACGTGCACGGCCGCGTGAAGGTCTACGAGGCGATCGTCAAGGGCGAGAACATCCCGGAGCCGGGCGTTCCCGAGTCGTTCAAGGTCCTCATCAAGGAGATGAAGTCCCTGTGCCTGAACGTCGAGGTCCTCTCGGCCGACGGCCAGACCGTCGAGATGCGCGATGCGGATGACGAGGTCTTCCGCGCCGCTGAAGAGCTGGGCATCGACCTGTCCCACTCCGAGCCGAGCTCGGTCGAAGAGGTCTGATCACCTCCGACGTCGACCGCCCACTCTTTTTGAAGACTGCTTAGAAAGGGATCAAGGATCCTCATGTCCAACGATTCTTCGCTCAACCTCATGCGCATCGGCCTCGCCACGGCCGACCAGATCCGCTCCTGGTCGTACGGCGAGGTCAAGAAGCCCGAGACCATCAACTACCGCACGCTCAAGCCGGAGAAGGACGGGCTCTTCTGCGAGAAGATCTTCGGCCCCACCCGCGATTGGGAGTGCTCCTGCGGCAAGTACAAGCGCGTGCGCTACAAGGGCATCATCTGCGAGCGCTGCGGCGTCGAGGTGACCCGTGCCAAGGTGCGCCGCGAGCGCATGGGGCACCTGGAGCTCGCCGCTCCGGTGACCCACATCTGGTACTTCAAGGGCGTGCCCTCTCGTCTGGGCTACCTGCTGGACCTGGCGCCCAAGGACCTGGAGAAGGTCATCTACTTCGCGGCCTACATGGTCACGAAGGTCGATGAGGAGGCCCGCCACGAGGACCTCCCGAACCTCCAGGCCTCGATCGACCGCGAGAAGAAGGCCCTCGAGGACCAGCGCGATGCCGACGTCGTCGCCATCGCCGGGGACCTCGAGACCGATCTGGCCGAGGTGGAGAAGGAGGGCGGCAAGGCCGCCGAGAAGCGCAAGCTGCGCGATGCCGCCGACCGCCAGATGGCCAACGTGCGCAAGCGCGCCGACCGCGAGATCGACTCGATCGACCGCGTGTGGGAGCGCTTCAAGAACCTCAAGGTCAACGACCTCGAGGGCGACGAGGCGCTGTACCGCCAGCTGCAGGACCGCTTCGGCATGTACTTCGAGGGCTCCATGGGCGCCGAGGCGATCAAGAAGCGCCTCGAGACCTTCGACCTGGCTGCTGAGGCCGAGGCCCTGCGCGAGACCATCGCCACGGGCAAGGGCCAGCGCAAGTCGCGCGCCCTGAAGCGCCTCAAGGTCGTCAACGCGTTCCTGTCCACGGACAACTCGCCGCTGGGCATGGTCCTGGACGCCGTCCCGGTCATCCCGCCGGAGCTGCGTCCCATGGTCCAGCTCGACGGCGGCCGCTTCGCGACCTCGGATCTCAACGATCTGTACCGACGCGTGATCAACCGCAATAACCGCCTGAAGCGCCTGCTGGATCTCGGCGCCCCCGAGATCATCGTGAACAACGAGAAGCGCATGCTCCAGGAGGCTGTGGACTCCCTGTTCGACAACGGCCGTCGCGGCCGCCCCGTCACGGGCCCGGGCAACCGCGCGCTCAAGTCGCTGTCGGACATGCTCAAGGGCAAGCAGGGCCGCTTCCGCCAGAACCTGCTCGGCAAGCGCGTGGACTACTCGGGCCGCTCGGTCATCGTGGTCGGCCCGCAGCTGCGAATGCACCAGTGCGGTCTGCCCAAGCAGATGGCGCTCGAGCTGTTCAAGCCGTTCGTGATGAAGCGCCTGGTCGATCTGAACCACGCGCAGAACATCAAGTCGGCCAAGCGGATGGTCGAGCGCTTCCGCCCGCAGGTGTGGGACGTCCTGGAAGAGGTCATCACCGAGCACCCGGTGCTGCTCAACCGCGCCCCCACCCTGCACCGCCTGGGCATCCAGGCCTTCGAGCCGCAGCTCGTCGAGGGCAAGGCCATCCAGCTGCACCCGCTCGTGTGCTCGGCGTTCAACGCGGACTTCGACGGCGACCAGATGGCCGTGCACCTGCCGCTGTCGCCGGAGGCCCAGGCCGAGGCGCGCGTGCTGATGCTGTCGTCGAACAACATCCTCAAGCCGTCGGATGGCAAGCCGATCGCCCTGCCCTCGCAGGACATGATCATCGGCCTGTACCACCTGACCACCGTCCGCGAGGACGAGGTCGGGGCCGGGGAGAGCTACTCGTCGGTGGCCGAGGCCGTCATGGCCTTCGACGCCCGCAAGCTGCACCTCAACGCGCCGATCAAGGTCCGCATCGAGGACTTCGTCCCCGGTGAAGGCTGGGAGGCCCCGGAGGGCTGGACCGAGGGCGACACCGCCACGGTCGAGACCACCCTGGGCCGCGTCATCTTCAACCAGCAGCTGCCCGCCGGGCACCCGTGGTTCGAGGGCGTCGCGGACAAGAAGAGCCTCTCGCGCCTGGTCAACGACCTCGCCGAGGAGAACTCGATGGGCGTCGTGGCGCAGACCCTCGACAACTTCAAGGACGCCGGCTTCTACTGGGCCGCCTGGTCGGGCATCACGGTGGCGATCTCGGATATCGCCACGCCTCCGTCCAAGCCCCAGATCATGGAGGGCTACGAGGCGCAGGCCGCCAAGATCCAGACCCAGTACGAGACCGGTCTGATCGACGACGACGAGCGCCGCACCGAGCAGATCGACATCTGGACCAAGGCGACCGACGAGGTCGCTGCGGCCATGCGCGAGAACCTCGGCCGGTTGAACAACATCAACCGGATGGTCTCCTCGGGTGCACGAGGCAACTGGATGCAGGTCCGTCAGATCGCGGGCATCCGCGGCCTGGTGGCCAACCCCAAGGGCGAGATCATGCCCCGTCCGATCAAGTCCTCGTACCGCGAGGGCCTGACGGTGCTGGAGTACTTCATCGCGACCCACGGCGCCCGCAAGGGCCTGGCCGACACCGCGCTGCGCACGGCGAACTCGGGCTACCTGACCCGTCGTCTCGTCGACGTCTCCCAGGACGTCATCGTCCGCGAGGGCGACTGCGGCACGGATCGCGGCCTGACGCTGCCGGTCTCCGAGACCTCGGAGACGGGTCAGCGCGTGCTGGATGCCGAGGTGGAGAACACCATCCACGGCCGCGTGCTGGCCGTGGACGTGGCCGATGCGAACGGCGAGATCGTGGCCCAGGCGGGCCAGGACCTCTCGGACGGGCTCATCAAGGCGATCTTCGACGCCGGCGTGGACGAGGTCCGCGTGCGCTCGGTGCTGACCTGCGACTCCGCCGTCGGCGTGTGCGCGGCCTGCTACGGCCGCTCGCTGGCGACCAACAAGCTGGTCGACATCGGCGAGGCCGTGGGCATCATCGCGGCTCAGTCGATCGGCGAGCCCGGCACGCAGCTGACCATGCGCACGTTCCACACGGGCGGCGTCGCCTCCTCGGACGGCGACATCACGCAGGGTCTGCCGCGAATCCAGGAGCTCTTCGAGGCCCGCACGCCCAAGGGCGTCGCGCCGATCTCGGAGGTCGCCGGTCGCGCCACGATCGAGGACACGGAGAAGGGCGTGCGCGTCGTCATCACCCCGGACAACGGGGACGAGGACTTCGCGTACCCGGTGCTGCGCCGCGCCAAGCTGCTCGTGGCCGACGGCGAGTCCGTCGAGGTCGGCCAGCAGCTGGTGGCCGGTGCGGTGGACCCCAAGGAGGTCCTGCGCATCCGCGGTCGCCGTGCGGCCCAGAAGCACCTGGTGGACGAGGTCCAGGGCGTGTACCGCTCCCAGGGCGTGGGCATCCACGACAAGCACGTGGAGGTCATCGTCCGGCAGATGCTGCGTCGCAACACGGTCATCGAGTCCGGCGACACCGACCTGCTGCCGGGCGAGCTCGTGGACGACGTCCGCTACCGCGAGGCCAACCGCAAGGCGGTGACCTCGCAGCAGCGTCCGGCCGCAGGCCGTCCGGAGCTGATGGGCATCACCAAGGCCTCGCTGGCCACGGACTCGTGGCTGTCGGCCGCCTCCTTCCAGGAGACGACCCGAGTGCTGACGCAGGCCGCCATGGAGGCCAAGTCGGATCCGCTGGTGGGCCTGAAGGAGAACGTGATCATCGGCAAGCTGATCCCGGCCGGCACCGGCCTGGCTCGCTACAACGATGTGAGCGTGGAGCCCACCGAGGAGGCCAAGGCCGCCCTGTTCACGGACAGCGGCGCGTACGCGGACTTCTCGTACGCCGACGACTCGTCGCTGGGCGAGTTCCAGGCGATCCCGCTGGAGGACTACGACTTCGGCGCCAACTGATCGGTCGGCGGCACCTCGGCGCTGAGCTGAGGTGCCGCGCCGAGATCAGACCCGGACGCTCGGCGTCCCAGACCGGAAGCCCCGCTCCTGCACTGGCAGGAGCGGGGCTTCCGCCGTCTCTGCCGATCGTGACGTCGCACGGTCCACCGAGACCGCGTCGAGCCCCCGGCGCGGGCCGAAGCCGACAGCGAGGGCTTCAGCGGCCCGTCGCGCAGGCAGGTCGGGCGGGGTGCCCTCGGTGCTGCGGCGGCTCCCGGCGGCGAGGGGGACGGCCGCTTCCTGAGCGGACGCGCGGTGCGGGACATCACCGGCAGGCTCGCCGGGGTGGGCTTTCTGGGCTACGGGTCCACGAGCAAGCTGGGGCTCGGCGTCCACATGCGCCAGCACGCCCGCGCCTTCGTCATCGAGGACCCGGCCGACGGCTCGCACGTGGCGCTGGTCGCAGGCCACGGTCAGCCTGGGAGCCACCCACACCCATGCCACTCCGGGCGGCGCCGGATTCGACGAGCTGCAGAACATCACCACGCTGGGCTTCCAGCCCCAGGTCTTCGAGGCGCGCAGGTCGAGGGCATCGTGGCCGCAGACGCCGACCGGGCGGAGGGCAGACTGCGAGTGAGCCGCTCGGAGCTGGCCGATGCGGGGGGTCAACCGGTACATGGAGGCCTTCCGCCTGAATCCCGAGGACCTGGGCTCGGCGCTGCCCGGCGGTCTGGACACCTCCTCGACCACGCTGCGGATGGAGAGCGGGGGAGCGGTCGACGCCGTCGTGAACTGGTAATCGACCCACAGCACCTCGCTGACGAACACCAACCGCCTGGTCTCGGGGGAGAACAAGGGCTGCGCCGAGTACGCCCTCGAGCGCCTGGACCACGGCGTGCACCTCACGGCGCAGCAGCGACCGGAGTTCGTGGCGGCGTTCGCCAACTCGAACTCCGGCGACATCAGCCCGAACCTGAACCGGAGCCCGGGCAGCGGGCCCACGGACGACGAGTTCGAGAACACGCGGGAGATCGGCACGCGCCAGGCCGATGCGGTGCGCTCCCAGCTGGCCTCGTCGGGAGACCCGGTGGGCTCGGGGGTGGCCAGCCGGATCACCTACGTGGACATGCGCGGCTACCAGGTGCGCCCGGAGTTCTCCGGCACGGGTCGCACCGAGCGCGCAAGCTGGGCGATCCTGGGCACGGCCTTCGGCGCCGGATCCCAGGAGGACGGGCCGGGCCCGAGCATCTTCAGCGAGGAGCTGGGGAACAACCCCTTCTCGGCCACGCTGGCCTCGTGGCGCTACCGGGTCGACCGCTACGAGGCGGCCATCCACGCGCCCAAGTCCATCCTGCTGTCCGTCAGGGCCATGGGCTGGGTCCAGCAGCAGGTCCCGGTGCAGCTGATCCGCCTGGGCCGGCTGTGGCTGGCGGTCATGCCCGGCGAGGTCACGGCCGCCGTGGGCGTGATGTACCGCAGGGCGGTCGCTGAGGCCACCGGCGTGCAGGAGCGCGATGTCATCATCCAGGCGACCTCCAACGGCTGCACGCACTACGTCACGACGCGCTGGGAGTACGAGTCGCAGCAGTACGAGGGCGGGGCCACGGTCTACGGCAAGCACTCGGCGGCCGCGTACTGCCAGATCCTCGACGGGCTGGCCCGGGCGATCGTCGACGACACGGAGGTGGCCCTGGGCCTCGTGCCGCGGGATGAGTCGGGCAAGGCGCTGCGATCCCTGCAGGAAGCCGACGGCGCGGACCTGCCCATGCCGATGCGGGCCTTCGGCGATGTCTGGACGCAGCCGGTCGACGTCACCGCCGGGCAGGTGGCCCACGCCGTGTTCGTGGGGGCGAACCCGAACGACAACGTCCGCCACGGCGGCTCGTACCTGGTGCTCGAGCGCCAGGCGGACGGCGCCTGGCAGCGCTTCCGCGACGACCAGGACTTCGACACCCGGTTTCTCTGGGAGGGCAGGCTGTTCTCGCGCTCGCTGGTGACCTTCGAGTGGACCGTGCCCGCCGGTGCCGCCGGCACCTGCCGCTTCGTCTACCAGGGCGATCGCCGCACCGGTCTCAGGAGGATCCTGCCGATCACGGCGACCAGCCGGGCCTTCACCGTGCGCTGATACTTGCCCGAGCGGGGGAGAATCCGGGACATGGCCAATTCGTCCTCCGGAGACTCCGTGCTCGTGCGCCTCGACCGGGTGCTGGCCGCCTTCGGGCGCGACCAGCCCCGGCTGACCTCCGCGCAGATCGCGCGACGCACGGGGCTGCCTCCGGCCACCGCCCATCGCCTGTGCGCCGATCTGGCGGCAGCCGGCTGGCTGACGCGCGGGGCGGGGGGCTCCTACTCCGTGGGGACCCGGCTGTGGGAGCTGGCCACCCGGTCGGCCCCGGAGACCTCCCTGGCGGCGGCGGCCGCGCCGTTCCTGCACGGCGTCCAGTCGGTGCTGCGACAGCATGTCCAGCTCGGTCGCATCCAGGGCGACGAGGTCCTGTTCGTGCAGAGGCTCTCCCAGCCCGGCACCCGCCCCATCAGCTCCGCGGTGGCGGGGAGGCTGCCGCTGCACCTCTCGGCCACCGGCCTGGTGCTGCTGGCGGGGCTGCCCGAGGCGCAGCGCCGCGACCACGCCCGACGCGTGCTCGAGCGCGGCGAGCAGCTGCCGCAGGGCGGGCCCGAGCAGCTCGCGCAGGTGCTGCGCGAGATCCGCGCGAGCGGCCACTGCGTGCAGACCGGCAATCTGGAGCCGGACCGCACGGGCATCGCCGTGCCCGTCCATGCCGCCGACGGCTCGGTGCTCGCAGGCCTGGGCGTCGTCGCCGATCGGGCCCTGGCCCCCGTGGATCCCTCAGCCGTCGTGCAGGCGCTGCACACGGCCGCTCACGGGATCGCCCGCGCGGTCGAAGGACCGGATCATCCCGTTGAATGAGCAGTATGTGGCGCAGGCCTCACTGTGAGCCTGAGACTGTGCGCACAACCGTTCGCCAGGAGGACATCCCGTGAGCCAGAACCCCGCGCAGCCCGCATCGGCCGCACCCCTCCTCGAGACGCAGGTCGCGATCGCCGGCGCCGGCCCCGCCGGGCTGATGCTCGCGCACCTGCTGCGTCGCGAGGGCCTCGAGACGATCGTGATCGAGAAGCGCGACCCGGAGACGATCCGGGCCACCCACCGCGCCGGGATCCTGGAGGCCGGCACCGTGGACATGTTGGTGGACTCCGGCGTCGACGGCCGAGTGCTCACGGAGGGTCACGAGCATGAGGGCACGTCCCTGCGCTTCGAGGGCCGCAGCCACCACATCGACTTCCAGGAGACGGTCGGGCGCTCCGTGCGGCTCTACCCGCAGAACGAGGTGTTCTGGGACCTCAAGGAGGCCTCCGAGCGCGACGGCGGCACGGTCTTCTGGTCGGTCGACGACGTCGCCGTCCATGACGTCGAGTCGGATCGCCCGGGGGTCACGTTCGTCGATGCCGAGGGCGCGGCGCGCGAGATCCGCTGCCGGATCCTGGTGGGTGCCGACGGCTCCCGCTCGGTGTGCCGCAAGGCGATTCCGGAGGACGTGCGCACGGATCACTTCACCGAATACCCGTTCGCCTGGTTCGGCATCCTGTGCCAGGCGCCGCCGAGCCACCACGAGCTGATCTACACCCGCTCCGAGTCCGGGTTCGCGCTGATCTCCCAGCGCTCGGACGACGTCCAGCGGATGTACTTCCAGTGCGACCCCACGGAGGATCCCGACGACTGGTCGGACGAGCAGATCTGGGCCCGGCTGCAGGAGTGCGTCTCCGGCCCGGACGGCTTCCGCCTGCAGGAGGGGCCGATCATCGACAAGACGGTCCTGCCCTTCCGCTCCTATGTGTGCGAGCCGCTGCGCCACGGCTCCCTCGTGCTCGTGGGCGATGCCGGGCACACGGTCCCCCCGACCGGCGCCAAGGGCCTGAACCTCGCCTTCTGCGACGTCCGCGTCCTGGCCCCGGCCCTCGTGGCCCTGCTGCGCGACGGCGATGAGCGGCCGCTGGCCGGCTACTCGGGGGCGGCGCTGGAGCGCGTGTGGAAGGCGCAGAACTTCTCGTACTGGGTCACCCGCATGCTGCACAGCAGCTCCGAGGACTCCGAGTTCGACTCCCGCCGCCAGCTCGGCGAGCTGCATGCGATCACGGACTCGCCGTACGGCCGGGCGTACTTCGCCGACTCCTACACGGGCTGGCAGGCCTGAGCGGGCGCTGAAGCCCACGGTGGGCCGTCGATGGCGCACCCCCCCCTACCCAGGTCCGACGACGGACCGCGCTCCGATCACCATGCGTGCGCTCTGCGCACAAGTGTTCAGTTTCGGAGTGACGCACGTTATTCTCAGGTGCTGGAGAGCACGGGCAGCAGCCCTGGGATGACGGGGCCGCGGGGCAGCCCCGCGGCAGCACCTCTACTGCCCGGCTGATGAAGGAGATGACCATGGCGGACACCCCCGTCTCGTCCTCGGACGCGGCAGCGGATTCCCAGTCGGTCCTGAGCGCGGAGATGGGCGCGATCTCGGAGAGCTATGCGGCCTCCGGATCCGTCGAGACCCAGCCTCGACTCGACTATGCGCCCTATCGCAGCTCGGTCCTGCGCCACCCCACCAAGGATCTGCATCATGCGGATCCGGAGACCGTCGAGCTGTGGGCCCCGGCCTTCGGCCCCCGCGACGTCGACGCCCTCGAGTCCGACCTCACGATCCAGGACAAGGGCGAGCCCATCGGCGAGCGGATCACGATCAGCGGGCGCGTGCTCGACGGCGAGGGCCGGCCGGTGCGCCGCCAGCTGGTGGAGATCTGGCAGGCCAATGCGGCGGGCCGGTACATCCACAAGCGCGATCAGCACCCGGCTCCGATCGACCCGAACTTCACCGGGGTGGGCCGCTGCCTGACCGGCGACGACGGCTCGTACTCGTTCACCACGATCAAGCCGGGCCCGTACCCGTGGAAGAACCACTACAACGCGTGGCGTCCGGCTCACGTGCACTTCTCGCTGTTCGGCACGGAGTTCACCCAGCGCATGGTGACCCAGATGTACTTCCCGGGCGATCCCCTGTTCGCCCTGGACCCGATCTACCAGGCGATCGTCGACCCCAAGGCGCGCGAGCGCCTGGTGGCGAACTACGACCACGACCTCTCGGCCCACGAGTGGTCGCTGGGCTACAAGTGGGACATCGTGCTCACCGGAACCCACCGCACGCTCATGGAGGAGGACACCGATGTCTGAGCAGCTGACACCCACGCCCGGTCAGACCGTCGGCCCCTTCTACGGCTACGCCCTGCCGTTCGACGGCGGGGAGAACCTGGTGGATCGGACGCATCCCCAGGCCGTGCGCCTGCACGGGGTCGTCTACGACGGCAACGGCGATCCCGTGCCGGACTCTCTGCTGGAGATCTGGCAGGCGGATGAGCACGGGCGGATCTCGCAGGAGCCCGGCTCCCTGATCCGCGACGGCTACACCTTCACGGGCTTCGGCAGGCAGGCCGTGGACAACGTGGGGGCGTACTCGTTCACCACGGTGGCCCCCGGCCCCACGGAGCCCGGGGCGGCCCCGTTCATCGCCATGACGGTCTTCGCCCGCGGTCTGCTCAACCGGCTCTTCACCCGGATCTACCTCCCGGAGGACCAGGAGGCCCTGGAGCGGGACCCGCTGCTGTCCTCGGTGCCGGCGGATCGGCGCGAGACCCTGATCGCCCGCCGCGAGCAGGACGGCTCGCTGCGCTTCGACGTCCGCCTGCAGGGCGAGGCGGAGACCGTGTTCCTGCGCTACCCGCAGCACGCGGACTGAGCAGGCACGGGGCCGGGCCGACGTCCATCGTCGCCCCGCCCCCTCCGCCGCGCGGGGACGACTCGCGACGGCGTCACCACCATCTTCAGAGCATCGCGACGACAGGACGACGACGAGACGCATGGCAGCACAGGACGCCGACTATGGTCTGCTCGTCCCCGGAGCCCATCGGGCCCGGGGACTCGCCGGTGATCGACAGGTGCTGCGCTGCCTGGTGCGAGCGGAGACCGCTTGGGTCGCGGCGCAGGCGCAGCTCGGGCTCGTCCCGGACAGCGCCGCGGAGGCGGCGGCCGACGTCCTCACGGACGAGGTGCTCGATCGCAGCTTCGACCTGGCGGATCTCGCCGAGCGCAGCGAGCTGGGCGGGAACCCGGTGATCCCCATGCTCGCGGATCTGCGCGCAGCGGTGCGGGAGATCGACCCGGAGGCCGTCGGCGCAGTGCACCGCGGGCTGACCAGTCAGGACGTTCTGGACACCGCCCTGATGCTGGTGCTGCGCGAGGCCCTCCAGCATCTCGATGACTCCCTGTCCCAGGCGCGGTCCGCGCTGGCCGGACTGGCCCAGCGCCACCGCCACGCTCTGTGCGCCGCGCGCACCCTGACGCAGCACGCGCTGGCCACGACCTTCGGCCTGCGCTGCGCCCAGTGGCTCGAGGGGCTGGCGGATGCCCATGAGCGGCTGGACCGGCTGAGCACTCCGGTGGCCATCGGCGGTGCGGCCGGCACCCTGGCCGGATCGCAGGCCCTGTTCGAGCAGCAGGAAGACCTCCAGCGCGGCAGTGCCTGCTCCGCGGAGCTCTCCGAGCAGGTCCTGCAGCTGCACGCCGCCTGGGCCAGGCAGCTCGGGCTGGAGGAGGCGCCCCACGTCTGGCACACCGCCCGGCAGCCCGTTCTGGACGCCGGGGCCGCGCTGGGCAGCGTCTGCGCGGCGATCGGCAGGATCGCCGACGACGTCCTGCTGCTCTCGCGCCCCGAGCTCGGCGAGCTGCGCGAGCCCACGGGCCCGGGCAGGGGCGTGTCCTCGGCCATGCCGCAGAAGCAGAACCCGGTGCTCTCGGTCCAGCTCAAGCGCACCGCCCTGAGCGCACCGCAGCTGCTCGCCTCGCTGTTCACTGCCGCCTCCTCCTCGGTCGACGAGCGTCCGGACGGCGCCTGGCACGTGGAGTGGCCGGCGCTGCAGCAGCTGCTGCGACTGAGCCTGACGGCGTGCTCCCAGCTGGCAGAGCTTGCCCAGGGGCTGCGCGTGGATGTCGAGCGCATGGAGGAGAACCTGCGCGCCTCGGGGCCGGCGCTGCTCTCCGAGCGGATCGTCACGGCGCTGAAGCCTGCGGTGCAGGAGGCGGACGGGGCCACGGGAGCCCAGCGCATCCAGGCCGTGCTGGCCCGGGCCGGTGCGGATGTCGAGGCAGCCGTCGACGGCCTGGCGGAGATCACGGGGGAGGGCCGCGACGCCCAGGGGCATGCCCTCGACCGGCAGCGGCTGCAGCAGCTGTGCGACCCGCGCGGCTATCTGGGCGCGGCCGATCTGCTGATCGATCGGGCTCTCGCGCGGCAGGACGAGCGAGAGGCGCTGCCCGGCGGCGGCGCCAGAACAGGAGAGGACTCATGAGCGTTCCGAGCATCCGCCTCGTGGAGCTGAGCGCGCCCGCTGCGGCGCAGGACGAGCAGCGGCCGGTGCTGCTGCTCGGCCCGGCGCTGGGCACGGCTCTCGTCCCGCTGTGGGGCGGGGTCGCCCGCGAGCTGGAAGGGCGCTTCCGCATCATCGGCTGGGAGCTGCCGGGCCACGGGGGCGCACCGGCCGGCTCCGAGGACTTCTCGATCGAGGAGCTCGCCCAGGGCGTCCTGGCCGCCGTGGATGCGGTCGAGGAGCTCCCGGCCGAATCCCCGTTCTGGTATGCGGGCTGCTCCGTAGGCGGGGCCGTGGGGCTGCAGCTGCTGGTCGATGCGCCGCAGCGCGTCCGAGGCGCCGTCATCACCGCCTCCGCACCGCAGCTGGGCGATCCCGAGCAGTGGCGCGAGCGCGCCGCGCTGGTGGAGGCCGCGGGAACTCCCACGCAGGTCATCGGCAGTGCGCAGCGCTGGCTCACCCAGGACTTCATCGAGCGCGACGCCGCCGCCGGCACCGGGATCACCACGGGTCTGCTGCACGCGCTGCAGTCCGCCGACCGCCACGGCTACGCCCAGGTGTGCCGTGCGATCGCCGCGTTCGACCTCACCGGGCGACTGGGGGAGATCGTCGCCCCGGTGATCGCCGTGGCCGGCGAGCAGGACCCCTCGGTCGAGGCGCAGGCGGTGCGGGACTGGGCGCAGCAGGTGCCCGGTGCGCGCTTCGAGCTGATCGAGCAGGCCGCGCACATGATCCCCGCCCAGCAGCCGGCCGCGCTCGCCGGGCTGATCAAGGAGCTGGCAGCGCAGACGCCGGGCTCCGCGTCGACCGATCCGCTGCGGCGTGAAGGGGCGCCGTCCTCGGTCGGCGACTCGGCCCCGGGGAGCGCCTCGGCTCCGGCGCCTGCACCACGCGCGGGCGGCGACCGCACCGCCTCCCAGACGCATGCCGACGGCATGCGGGTGCGCCGCGAGGTCCTCTCCGACGCCCACGTGGATCGCTCGGAGGCCAACAAGGACGAGTTCACGGCCGAGTGGCAGGACTTCATCTCCCGCTACGCCTGGGGCGAGATCTGGACCCGTCCGGGCCTGGATCGGCCCATGCGCAGCGCCATCACGCTGACCGCCCTGATCGCGGCGGGGCACTGGGGTGAGTTCGAGATGCACGTGCGCGCGGCACTGCGCAACGGGCTGACGCGCGAGCAGATCAAGGAGATCCTGCTGCAGAGCTCGATCTACCTCTCGGTGCCCTCCGCCAACAACGCCTTCTCCCATGCCAAGGCGGTCTTCGACCGTCTGGACGCGGAGGCCGCCAGCGCCTCCTCGCCCGCCACGACAGACCGAGCATCATCAGACGACGAAGGAGTCACCTCATGAGCACCGCAGCCAGCGGCCGCCAGGACGCCTACATCTACGACGCCGTGCGCACCCCGTTCGCCAAGATCGGCGGCGCCCTGTCCGGCCACCGCCCCGACGACCTCGCAGCGCTCGTGGTGCGCAGCATGGTCGAGCGAGCTGAGGGCCTGGACCCGGAGAGCATCGACGAGGTCGTGTTCGGCAACGCCAACGGCGCCGGCGAGGAGAACCGCAACGTGGCGCGCATGGCCACGCTGCTGGCCGGTCTGCCCACCTCGCTGCCGGGCACCACGGTCAACCGCCTCTGCGGCTCCTCGCTGGATGCCGCCATGATGGCCTCGCGCCAGATCGAGCTCGATGAGGCCGACCTGATGCTCGTGGGCGGCGTCGAGTCCATGTCGCGCGCTCCCTGGGTCCTGCCCAAGACCGAACGTCCGTTCCCCATGCAGGACCTGCACCTGGCCAACACCACGCTCGGCTGGCGGCTGGTCAATCCCGAGATGCCCGATGCCTGGACGGTCTCGCTGGGCGAGGCCACCGAGCAGCTGCGCGAGAAGCACGGGATCACCCGCGAGGAGCAGGACGTCTTCTCGGCGCGCTCCCACCAGCTGGCCGCGAAGGCCTGGGACGAGGGCCGCTACGACGACCTCACCGTGACCGTGAAGGCCAACTCCAAGCGCGGCAGCGACGTCACCCGCGATGAGACCGTCCGCGCCGATTCCACCCCGGAGACGCTCGGCGGTCTGCGCACCGTGTTCCGCAAGGACAGCGGCACGGTCACCGCCGGCAACGCCTCGCCCATGAACGACGGCGCCTCCGCCGCGTGGCTCGGGTCCGAGAAGGCTGCCGTTCTTCTGGGGCGCACGCCGCTGGCGCGCATCGCCGGGCGCGGCGCTGCGGCCAATGAGCCGCAGTTCTTCGGCGAGGCGCCGGTCGAGGCCGCGAACCTGGCCCTGAAGCGCGCCGGGATCGGCTGGGAGGATGTCAGCGCCGTCGAGCTCAACGAGGCCTTCGCGGCCCAGTCGCTGGCGTGCCTCCGCCAGTGGGGGATCGAGGAGTCGATCGTCAACGCGTGGGGCGGCGCGATCGCGATCGGCCACCCGCTCGGCGCCTCCGGCACCCGAGTGCTGGGAACCCTGGCTCGGCGCCTCCGGGCGGAGGGCGGCCGCTGGGGCGTGGCTTCGCTGTGCATCGGCGTGGGCCAGGGCCTGGCCGTCGTGCTCGAGAACACCGACGCCGCCTGAGCCCGGCGCACCAGAGACCGAACGATCATTCGCAAGGAGAGAGCATGCTGAGCATCGCGGACACCGCGGCCCAGGCCGTCGAGCAGATCGAGGACGGCTCGACCGTCATGATCGGGGGCTTCGGGGTGGCGGGTCAGCCCGTCGAGCTGATCGACGCCCTGATCGAGCAGGGCGCGAACGACCTGACCGTCGTGAACAACAACGCGGGCAACGGCGACGTCGGGCTGGCCAAGCTCATCCAGCTGGGACGGGTGAAGAAGATCATCTGCTCGTTCCCGCGCCAGTCGGACTCGTGGCACTTCGACGAGAAGTACCACGCCGGCGAGATCGAGCTGGAGGTCGTCCCGCAGGGCAACCTGGCCGAGCGCATCCGCGCCGCAGGCGCCGGCATCGGCGCGTTCTACACCCCCACCGGCTACGGTACGCCGCTGGCCGAGGGCAAGGAGGTCCGCGAGCTCGACGGACGCCACCAGATCCTCGAGTACCCGATCGTCGCCGACTACGCCCTGACCAAGGCGCACACCGCCGACACCGCGGGCAACCTCACCTACCGCAAGACGGCGCGCAACTTCGGCCCGATCATGGCCGCGGCCGCCCGGACGTCGATCGTGCAGGTCTCGGAGCTCGTGGAGCGCGGGCAGATGGATCCGGAGACCGTGGTGACCCCGGGTATCTACGTCGACACCGTCGTGCGCATCCAGGCCCCCAAGACGCCCGACGCGGGCTGATCCCCTCACGGATCAGGACCGCCGCCGCAGGCGGCGCCCGTCCCGATCCACCGCGAGCAGACACGCCACCGCAGCGGCAGCCAGGCCGCGCAGAGAGCGAGACACGACCATGAGCACTCCCCAGACCCAGGACGCGGCGCTGGACAACCAGCAGCTCGCCGAGCTCGTCGCCCGCGACATCCCCGCCGGCGCCTATGTGAACCTCGGCATCGGCCAGCCCACGCTGGTCTCCGACTACCTCTCGCCCGAGGACGACGTCACCCTCCACACGGAGAACGGCATGCTCGGCATGGGTGCGGCCGCCCACGGCGAGGACATCGACCCCGATCTGATCAACGCGGGCAAGATCCCGGTCGTGGAGACCGACGGCTGCTCGTACTTCCACCACGCGGACTCGTTCGCCATGATGCGCGGCGGCCATCTGGACTGCTGCGTCCTCGGCGCCTTCCAAGTGGACCGCAACGGCAACCTGGCCAACTGGTCGACCGGCAAGCCCGGGGCCATCCCCGCGGTCGGCGGGGCCATGGACCTGGCCACCGGCGCCAAGCAGACGTTCGTGATGATGGACCTGCGCACCAAGAAGGACCAGCCCAAGCTGGTCGAGCAGTGCGATATGCCCCTGACGGGCGTCGGCTGCGTCTCGCGCGTCTACACCGACCGCGCCGTCTTCCTCATCGAGGGCGACGGCCGCGTGGTGGTGCGCGAGACCTTCGGGGCCACGTTCGAGCAGATCCAGCAGCTCGTGCCCTTCCCGCTCGAGCAGGCCTGAGGACAGCAGCGCAGATGGCAGTCGAGCATTCCGCCGACGGGTCGGGGGAGTCCGAGCGCGCCGCCGGGTCGTCGTCGCGCTCGGGCACGGACACGGTGCAGTCGCTGGCCCGCGGCCTCGGCGTGATCACCGCCTTCGACGCCGGGCGACCCCGGATGACGCTGTCCGAGGTCGCCCGGCGCAGGGGCCTGTCCCGGGCGACGGCGCGCAGGCTCCTGCTGACGCTCGAGCAGCTGGGCTACGTGCGCACCGACGGCCGCGACTTCGAGCTCACCGCCAAGGTCCTCGAGCTCGGCTACGCCTACCTCTCCGCGCTGAGTCTGCCGGAGATCGCCGCCCCGCACCTGCGCCGGCTCTCCGAGACAGTGGGGGAGTCCACCTCCGTGGCCGTATTGGACGGCTCGGAGATCGCCTACGTGGCCCGGGTCCAGGCCCGGCACATCATGAATGTCGCGATCTCGGTGGGCACGCGCTTCCCGGCGCATGCGACCTCCATGGGCCGCGTGCTGCTCAGCGAGCTTCCCGACGACCAGGTCCGCGCTCGCTGCGAGGCTGCTCTGGCTCATCCGCCGGCCCGTCGCACCGTCACGACCCTCGACGGGCTGCGCCATCGCCTGGCCGAGGTGCGCCGCAGCGGGTGGGCGGACGTGGACCAGGAGCTCGAAGCCGGGCTGCGCTCGGTGGCCGTGCCGATCCGGGACGCCCGGGGGCAGATCATCGCCGCGGTCAACGTCTCCATGCGCGTGGGCGTCACGGAGGAGCACGAGGATCCGCTGCGTGCGATCCTCCCGGCGCTGCGCGAGTGCGCAGGCGCCATCCAGCAGGACCTGGCCGCGTCCGGGGCGGGTGGGCACCAGGACCCCGCCATCGCGGCGCGCGGAGGCGTCTGATACACTGTCCGGGATTGGCTCGACCATCCGTGGTCGCTTCCAGTGGCAGGTATGGACTCCGTCCTCAGGCACGCAGGGTGTGCCCGAATGCCACTTTTTGTCATGCCTCGAGGGTCTCGCCCCTGCTGCCCGCAGCGATCGCATCGTCGATCTCCTGCAGCACCCCTCGAGGCATCGGCCGCGGGTCCGCGTCGAGCGGCCCATGGCAGGCCTATCCACCAACGTCGCGCGCCGCACCGGCGCGCCACCATCAGGAGACGATGTGCCCACTATCCAGCAGCTGGTCCGCAAGGGCCGCACCCCGAAGGTCGTGAAGACCAAGGCGCCGGCCCTCCAGGGCAGCCCCATGAAGCGCGGCGTCTGCACCCGCGTGTACACGACCACGCCCAAGAAGCCGAACTCCGCGCTGCGCAAGATCGCGCGCGTGCGCCTGAACAACGGGGTCGAGGTCACGGCCTACATCCCCGGTGAGGGCCACAACCTGCAGGAGCACTCCATCGTGCTCGTGCGCGGCGGCCGAGTGAAGGACCTCCCCGGCGTCCGCTACCGCATCGTGCGCGGCGCCCTCGACACCCAGGGCGTCAAGGGCCGCGGCCAGGCCCGCTCCCGCTACGGCGTGAAGAAGGAGAAGAAGTAATGCCTCGTAAGGGTCCCGCCCCCAAGCGCCCGCTCGTCGTCGACCCGGTCTACGGATCCCCGGTCGTCACGCAGCTGATCAACAAGGTCCTCCAGGACGGCAAGAAGTCCACCGCCGAGCGCATCGTCTACGGCGCGCTGGCCGGTGTCGAGCGCAAGTCCGGCGAGGAGCCGGTCGCCACGCTCAAGAAGGCCCTGGAGAACATCAAGCCGGCCCTCGAGGTCCGCTCCCGCCGCGTCGGCGGCGCCACCTACCAGGTGCCGATCGAGGTCCGCGCGGGCCGTTCACAGGCACTGGCCCTGCGCTGGCTCGTCGGCTACTCCAAGGCCCGTCGCGAGAACACCATGACCGAGCGTCTGATGAACGAGATCCTGGACGCCTCGAACGGTCTGGGTGCCGCTGTGAAGCGTCGCGAGGACACTCACAAGATGGCCGATTCGAACAAGGCCTTCGCCCACTACCGCTGGTAATTCCGGCTCCGCTGGTAGCATCGGCACGTTCTGCCGCCCCTCATCGGGGGCGGCAGACCGCCGGGAACACCTCAGAAGGGACTCACCGTGGCACAAGACGTGCTTACCGACCTGAAGAAGGTCCGCAACATCGGCATCATGGCGCACATCGACGCCGGCAAGACCACCACCACCGAGCGCATCCTGTTCTACACGGGCATCAACCACAAGCTCGGTGAGACCCATGAGGGTGCGTCCACGATGGACTGGATGGCTCAGGAGCAGGAGCGTGGCATCACGATCACCTCCGCGGCCACCACCTGCTTCTGGGACGACAACCAGATCAACATCATCGACACCCCGGGCCACGTGGACTTCACGGTCGAGGTCGAGCGCTCCCTGCGCGTCCTCGACGGCGCCGTCGCCGTCTTCGACGGCAAGGAGGGCGTCGAGCCCCAGTCGGAGACCGTCTGGCGCCAGGCGGACAAGTACGACGTCCCCCGCATCTGCTTCGTCAACAAGATGGACAAGCTGGGCGCGGACTTCTACTTCACCGTCGACACCATCATCAACCGCCTCAAGGCCAAGCCGCTGGTCATGCAGCTGCCGATCGGCTCGGAGAGCGACTTCGTGGGCGTCGTGGACCTGGTCCACATGAAGGCCCTGGTCTGGGAGGGCGACTCCAAGGGAGACGTCTCCCTGGGCGCCTCGTACAAGACCGAGGAGATCCCCGCGGATCTCCAGGAGCGCGCCGAGCAGTACCGCGCCGAGCTGGTCGAGAACGTGGCCGAGGCCGATGACGAGCTCATGGAGAAGTACCTCGGCGGCGAGGAGCTGACGATCGATGAGATCAAGGCCGGCGTCCGCAAGCTGACCATCGCCTCGGAGGCCTACCCGGTCTTCTGCGGCTCCGCGTTCAAGAACCGCGGCGTGCAGCCGATGCTCGACGCCGTCGTGGACTACCTGCCCTCGCCGCTCGACGTCGACGACGTCCAGGGCCACTCGGTGCGCGACGAGGACGAGGTCATGACCCGTCCGGCCGATCGCACCGCTCCGTTCTCCGCTCTGGCCTTCAAGGTCGCTGCGCACCCGTTCTACGGCCAGCTGACCTACACCCGCGTCTACTCGGGCACGGCCAAGGCCGGCGAGCAGGTCCTGAACTCGACCAAGTCCAAGAAGGAGCGCATCGGCAAGCTGTTCCAGATGCACTCCAACAAGGAGAACCCGGTCGAGGAGATCCAGGCCGGTCACATCTACGCGATCATCGGCCTGAAGGACACCACCACGGGTGACACCCTGTGCGATGCGGCCAACCCGATCGTGCTGGAGTCCATGTCCTTCCCGGCTCCCGTGATCTTCGTGGCCATCGAGCCCAAGACCAAGGGCGACCAGGAGAAGCTCTCCACCGCCATCCAGAAGCTCTCCGCTGAGGATCCGACCTTCACGGTCTCCCTCAACGAGGAGACCGGTCAGACCGAGATCGGCGGCATGGGCGAGCTGCACCTGGACATCCTGGTGGATCGCATGAAGCGCGAGTTCCGCGTCGAGGCGAACGTGGGCAAGCCCCAGGTCGCCTACCGCGAGACCATCAGGAAGTCCGTCGAGAAGGTCGACTACACCCACAAGAAGCAGACCGGCGGCTCCGGTCAGTTCGCCAAGGTGCAGGTCTCCTTCGAGCCGATCGACCTCGAGGCCGAGGAGCTCTACGAGTTCGACAACGCCGTCACCGGCGGTCGCATCCCGCGCGAGTACATCCCGTCGGTGGACGCCGGAATCCAGGACGCCATGCAGCTCGGCGTGCTGGCCGGCTACCCGGTCGTGGGCGTCAAGGCCACGCTGCTCGACGGCGCCTACCACGACGTCGACTCCTCGGAGATGGCGTTCAAGATCGCCGGCTCCATGGTCTTCAAGGAGGGCGCCAAGCGCGCCAACCCGGTTCTGCTCGAGCCGACCATGGCCGTCGAGGTCCGCACGCCCGAGGAGTACATGGGCGATGTCATCGGCGACCTGAACTCGCGCCGCGGCATGATCCAGTCCATGGAGGACGTCTCCGGGATCAAGCTCGTCAAGGCCAGCGTTCCGCTGTCCGAGATGTTCGGCTACATCGGCGACCTGCGCTCCAAGACGCAGGGCCGCGCGGTGTACTCGATGTCCTTCGACTCCTACACGGAGGTCCCGAAGAACGTCGCCGAGGAGATCATCCAGAAGAACCGCGGCGAGTGATCCGTCGGCGGCTTCCTTGTGAGGAGCCGCCGACGGCCCCACGGCCTCGATCGCGGGCCCGCAGCCGGCCCCGAGCCGGGCGGGCCCGCCGCACCGACCGATTTCTCACCCCCAACCAGCCCGACTACACTTGCAGAGGATTCCGCCCGCTGAGCGCCTCTGCACGCGTCAAGGGCGAGCAAGTTCGCATCATTCTCTAGGAGGAACCACCATGGCGAAGGCCAAGTTCGAGCGCAGCAAGCCGCACGTCAACATCGGCACCATCGGTCACGTCGACCACGGCAAGACCACGCTGACCGCTGCGATCTCCAAGGTCCTGGCCGACAAGTACCCGGACCTCAACGAGGCCCGCGACTTCGGCGGCATCGACTCCGCTCCGGAGGAGCGCCAGCGCGGCATCACGATCAACATCTCGCACATCGAGTACCAGACCGAGAAGCGCCACTACGCGCACGTCGACGCCCCCGGCCACGCCGACTACGTCAAGAACATGATCACCGGCGCGGCCCAGATGGACGGCGCGATCCTCGTGGTCGCCGCCACCGACGGCCCCATGGCGCAGACCCGCGAGCACGTCCTGCTCGCCCGTCAGGTCGGCGTGCCGACCCTGATGGTCGCCCTGAACAAGTCGGACATGGTCGATGACGAGGAGCTGCTGGACCTCGTCGAGATGGAGGTCCGCGAGCTGCTCTCGGACCAGGAGTTCGACGGCGACAACGCCCCCGTCGTGCGCGTCTCGGCGCTGAAGGCCCTCGAGGGCGACCCGGAGTGGGTTGCCAAGATCGAGGAGCTCATGGACAACGTCGATGAGTTCATCCCGGACCCGGTCCGCGACACCGACAAGCCCTTCCTCATGCCCGTCGAGGACGTCTTCACGATCACCGGCCGCGGCACCGTCGTGACCGGCCGTGCCGAGCGCGGCACCCTGCCGATCAACTCCGAGGTCGAGATCGTCGGCATCCGCCCGATCCAGAAGACCACGGTCACCGGCATCGAGATGTTCCACAAGCAGATGGACGAGGCCATGGCCGGCGAGAACTGCGGCCTGCTGCTGCGCGGCCTGAAGCGCGACGACGTCGAGCGCGGCCAGGTCGTCTGCAAGCCCGGCTCGATCACCCCGCACACGGACTTCGAGGCCAACGTGTACATCCTGTCCAAGGATGAGGGTGGGCGTCACAACCCCTTCTACACGAACTACCGCCCGCAGTTCTACTTCCGCACCACCGACGTCACCGGCGTCATCTCCCTGCCCGAGGGCACCGAGATGGTCATGCCCGGCGACAACACCGAGATGTCGGTCGAGCTCATCCAGCCGATCGCCATGGAGGAGGGCCTCGGCTTCGCCATCCGCGAGGGCGGCCGCACCGTGGGCTCCGGCAAGGTCACCAAGATCACCAAGTGATCATCGGCTGACTGATCCCGGACGCGGGCTCGCACGAGTCTGAGTCCCGGAAGCCTCGAAGGGCCCCGCACCGATCCGTCGGTGCGGGGCCCTTCGCCGTGCCCACCCGACAGTGGGGCTCCGCTGCCTCAGGCCGTCGCTCGAGCTGCGCGCGGCGGGAGAGCTGAGCCACATCGACGCACCCGGGGTTGCGGGGCATCCGAGGATCGTGGCAAGATGGACGGCGTTGTTCGCGCATCGGCGCTGCTCGCAGCGCACCGAACGATGCAGGGTCCGGCCTCCTGGCGAGGCGTGTGCCGCAGCGAACCCCTCTGAACGACCCTCCCGCGATCCGGGATCGATGCTGTCGTCTGCGCAGAGCGAATAGACGACACGCCCGACCCCGGGGGACGGTGCTCCGGCAGGCTGAGGAACCCGACGACGTCGGATTCAGCCCGTGCGGAGCGGCGCTGAAGGCAGCGCCACGCATAAGGAGCCTCGGCTCCGTCACAGGGAAGTACTTGAAGAAAGAGAGTCACGACGCCATGGCGGGACAGAAAATCCGCATCCGGCTGAAGTCCTATGACCACGAGGTCATCGACGTCTCGGCCCGCAAGATCGTCGAGACGGTGACCCGTGCCGGCGCAACCGTCGTCGGTCCGGTGCCGCTGCCGACCGAGAAGAACGTGTACACCGTGATCCGGTCGCCGCACAAGTACAAGGACAGCCGTGAGCACTTCGAGATGCGCACGCACAAGCGCCTGATCGACATCGTCGATCCCACGCCGAAGGCGGTCGACTCGCTCATGCGACTCGACCTGCCGGCCGATGTGAACATCGAAATCAAGCTCTGATAAGGACCGCAGACGCAATGACTACGACTTACGAACGCCAGATGAAGGGCATCCTGGGCACCAAGCTCGGCATGACCCAGGTCTGGGACGAGAACGGGAACCTGGTTCCCGTCACCGTGGTCCGGGCTGACACCAACGTTGTGACCCAGCTGCGGACCCCGGAGAACGACGGCTACTCCGCCGTCCAGATCGGCTACGGCCAGATCGACCCGCGCAAGGTGACCAAGCCCCTGGCCGGTCACTTCGAGAAGGCCGGCGTGACCCCGCGCCGCCACCTGGTCGAGCTGCGCACGTCCGATGCCGCCGAGTACTCCCTGGGCCAGGAGCTCTCCGTGGAGATCTTCGAGGCCGGCGCGCGCGTCGACGTCGTCGGCACCACCAAGGGCAAGGGCACCGCAGGTGTCATGAAGCGCCACGGCTTCGCCGGCGTCTCCGCCTCCCACGGTGCCCACAAGAACCACCGCAAGCCGGGCTCGATCGGCAATGCGTCCTACGCAGCGCGCGTCTTCAAGGGCATGCGCATGGCCGGCCGCATGGGCAACGAGCGCCACACCACCACGAACCTCAAGGTGCACGGTGTGGATGCCGAGAACTCCCTGCTGCTCATCAAGGGCGCCCTGCCGGGCGCCAAGGGTTCGGTCGTCCTCGTCCGCACCTCCGTGAAGGGAGCCTGATACTCATGGCAACTGAGACCATCAACGTGGACCTCCCCGCTGAGATCTTCGACGCCAAGTCCTCGGTGCCGCTGATGCACCAGGTCGTCGTGGCGCAGCTCGCGGCCGCCCGTCAGGGCACCCACAAGACCAAGACCCGCGCCGAGGTTTCCGGCGCCGGCCGCAAGCCCTTCAAGCAGAAGGGCACGGGCCGCGCCCGTCAGGGCTCCATCCGCGAGCCCCAGATGACCGGCGGCGGCATCGTGCACGGCCCGGTGCCGCGCGACTACTCGCAGCGCACGCCCAAGAAGATGAAGGCCGCCGCCCTGCGCGGTGCCCTGTCGGACCGTGCCCGTCACGGCCGCATCCACGTGGTGTCGACCCTCGTCGAGGGCACGACCCCGTCCACCGCAGCCGCCAAGGCCGCGCTGGCGGGTCTGACCTCGCGCAGGCACGCGCTCGTGGTGCTCTCGCGCCAGGATGACGTCGCCGCTCTGTCGGTGCGCAACCTGCAGAACGTGCACAGCATCTACGCGGATCAGCTGAACACCTACGACGTGCTGGTCAGCGACGACGTGGTCTTCACCAAGGATGCGTACGACGCATTCGTCGAGGCCGCCACGGCCGGCAAGAAGCAGGAGGACGCCAAGTGAGCGTGACCTACAAGGACCCCCGCGACGTCATCGTCGCTCCGGTGCTCTCCGAGAAGTCGTACTCCCTGATGGATCAGGGCCAGTACATCTTCCAGGTGACCCCGGATGCGAACAAGATCGAGATCCGCCAGGCCGTCGAGTCCATCTTCGACGTCAAGGTGGCCTCCGTGAACACGATCAACCGTGCCGGCAAGCGGAAGCGCACGCGCTTCGGCTGGGGGCAGCGCAACAGCACCAAGCGTGCTGTGGTGACGCTGTCCGAGGGCACCATCGACATCTTCGGCGGTTCCCAGGGCTGAGGCCCGGGAACAGAGTCAACGAGGAACTAGAACATGGCTATTCGCATTCACAAGCCCACGACGCCGGGCCGCCGCGGCTCGTCCGTCGCGGACTTCGCAGAGATCACGCGCTCGACCCCGGAGAAGTCCCTGCTGCGCCCGCTGCCCAAGAAGGGCGGACGCAACAACCTGGGTCGCATCACCACGCGCCACAAGGGCGGCGGGCACAAGCGCCAGTACCGCGTCATCGACTTCCGTCGCCATGACAAGGACGGCGTGGACGCCAAGGTCGCGCACATCGAGTACGACCCGAACCGCACCGCGCGCATCGCGCTGCTGCACTACGTGGACGGCACCAAGCGCTACATCCTGGCGCCCAAGCGCCTGACTCAGGGCAGCATCGTCGAGTCCGGTCCGGCGGCCGACATCAAGCCCGGCAACAACCTGCCGCTGCGCAACATCCCGGTCGGCACCACGCTGCACGCTGTGGAGCTGCGTCCGGGCGGCGGCGCCAAGCTGGCCCGCTCGGCCGGCGCCTCGGTGCAGCTGGTCGCCAAGGAGGGCAAGTACGGACAGCTCCGTCTGCCCTCCGGCGAGATCCGCAACGTCGACGTCCGCTGCCGCGCGACCGTCGGCGAGGTCGGCAATGCCGAGCAGTCGAACATCAACTGGGGCAAGGCCGGCCGCAACCGCTGGAAGGGCATCCGCCCGACCGTGCGCGGCGTCGTCATGAACCCGGTGGACCACCCGCACGGCGGTGGCGAGGGCAAGACCTCCGGCGGCCGTCACCCGGTCAACCCGAACGGCAAGCCCGAGGGTCGCACCCGTCGCCCCAACAAGGAGAGCGACAAGCTCATCGTCCGTCGCCGTCGCACCGGCAAGAACAAGCGCTGAGGAGCCTGAACCATGCCACGCAGCCTGAAGAAGGGCCCCTTCGTCGACCAGCACCTGTATCTCAAGGTGGCCAAGGAGAACGAGAAGGGCACCAAGAACGTCATCAAGACGTGGTCCCGTCGCTCGATGATCGTGCCGGACATGCTCGGCCACACCATCGCGGTGCACGACGGACGCAAGCACATCCCGGTGTTCGTCACCGAGTCCATGGTCGGTCACAAGCTCGGCGAGTTCGCGCCCACGCGCACCTACCGCGGCCACGTGAAGGACGACAGGAAGGGCAAGCGCCGCTGACCTTCTCAGGTCGCAGCGTTTGACTTCCCGATAAGACGAGAAGAGGAAAGCAATGGAAGCCAAGGCATCCGCGCGCTACGTTCGCGTGACGCCGATGAAGGCCCGGCGCGTCGTCAACCTGATCCGTGGCCAGCAGGCGCACGAGGCTCTGGCGATTCTGAAGTTCGCCCAGCAGGGCGCTTCCGAGCCGGTGTTCAAGGTCCTGTCCTCGGCGGTCGCCAATGCGCGACAGACCGCCGATCAGAAGGGACTGCCGTTCCGCGAGGAGGAGCTCGTCGTGAGCGAGGCCTTCGTGGACGAGGGTCCGACGATGAAGCGGTTCCGTCCGCGAGCCCAGGGCCGCGCGTTCCGCATCAACAAGCGCACGAGCCACATCACCCTGGTCGTGGCGACCCCGGAGAACGAGGAGGTCCGCTAAGTGGGACAGAAGATCAATCCCAACGGCTTCCGTCTGGGAATCACCACGGACCACGTCTCGCACTGGTTCACCGATTCCAACAAGGCGGGCCAGCAGTACAAGGACTATGTCCGCGAGGACATCATGATCCGCAAGCTCATGGACACCGGCATGGAGCGCGCCGGCATCTCGAAGGTCGATATCGAGCGCACCCGTGACCGCGTCCGCGTGGACATCCACACGGCGCGTCCGGGCATCGTCATCGGCCGCCGCGGCGCCGAGGCCGATCGCATCCGCGGCGAGCTCGAGAAGCTCACGGGCAAGCAGATCCAGCTGAACATCCTCGAGGTCAAGAACCCCGAGATCGATGCGCAGCTGGTCGCCCAGGGCGTCGCCGAGCAGCTCGCCTCGCGCGTGGCCTTCCGCCGCGCCATGAAGAAGTCCATCCAGTCGGCGCAGCGCGCCGGCGCGAAGGGCATCCGCATCCAGTGCGCCGGCCGTCTGGGCGGCGCCGAGATGTCCCGCTCGGAGTTCTACCGCGAGGGCCGCGTGCCCCTGCACACGCTCCGCGCGAACATCGACTACGGCTTCTTCGAGGCCAAGACCACCTTCGGCCGCATCGGCGTGAAGGTCTGGATCTACAAGGGCGACCTGACCTCCAAGGAGCTCGCAGCTCAGGAGGCGGCAGCCCAGTCCCGCGGCCGCGGCGGAGACCGTCGCGGCGGAGGCGCCGGCGATCGCCGTCGCCGTCCCGAGCGCACTGACCGCAATGATCGCGGTGGACGTCGTGGAGAGCGCTCCGGCGACGCCCCCGCAGCGAATGCAGAGGGTGGTAACTGATGCTCATCCCCCGTCGTGTGAAGCACCGCAAGCAGCACCACCCCAAGCGCGGTGGCACTGCGACCGGCGGCACCACGGTCTCCTTCGGAGACTGGGGCGTCCAGGCACTGACCCCGGCCTACGTCACCAACCGGCAGATCGAGGCGGCTCGTATCGCCATGACCCGCCACATCAAGCGCGGTGGCAAGGTCTGGATCAACATCTTCCCGGACCGTCCGCTGACCAAGCGCCCCGCTGAGACCCGCATGGGCTCCGGCAAGGGCTCGCCCGAGTGGTGGGTCGCCAACGTCAAGCCGGGTCGCGTGATGTTCGAGCTGGGCGGCGTGTCCGACGAGGTGGCCCGCGAGGCCCTTCGCCTGGCCATCCACAAGCTCCCGATGAAGGCGCGCATCGTGCGTCGCGAAGGCGGTGAATGATCAATGGCCGTTGGATCCAAGGATCTGAACATGGAGAAGCTCGTCGAGCTCGACGACGCCGCTCTCCAGTCCGAGCTGAAGAAGGCCAAGGAGGAGCTGTTCAACCTGCGCTTCCAGTCGGCCACGGGTCAGCTCGAGAGCAATGGCCGTCTGAAGGCCGTCAAGCGCGACATCGCGCGCATCTACACGGTGCTGCGTGAGCGCGAGCTGGGCATCCGCGGCGCAGCCGAGACCTCGAAGGATGGTGCCAAGTGACCGAGCAGCCTCAGAAGACCGCTGAGACCGACCAGCGCGGGGATCGCAAGACCCGCCGCGGCTACGTCGTCTCGGACAAGATGGACAAGACCGTCGTCGTGCAGCTGCAGGACAACGTCACCCATGCCCTCTACGGCAAGGTGATCCGCCGCACGCAGAAGGTCAAGGCCCACGACGAGGCCAACGAGTGCGGCGTGGGCGATCTCGTCCGCATCGCCGAGACCCGCCCGCTGTCGGCTCAGAAGAACTGGCGCATCGTGGAGATCGTCGAGAAGGCCAAGTGATCTGAGGCTCCCGCGCTGCGGGAGCCTCACGGTGCCCCGCCGCATGCGGGGCACCGCAGGGCTAGCGCCCCTTCACCGCTCGCGCGGGGGAGGGGCGCTTCGCCGTCCCCGCCGGCCGGGCCTGCCCGCCAGGACGTGATGCGGCTCAAGCCGTGATCCGCGTCCTGGCGCGGATCACGGCCTGTCGGGCGGGTGCCTCATGTGCTAGAGTTTCGCCCTTGTGTGGGCATCTCTATGCCCCGACCCTCTGCCTTCCGTGCCAGCGCATAATGCTCGCGGCTTCGGCGCGCCTTCGGGCACACCGGCAAGACCACGAGTCCAGATGCTTCTGGCACGGTGCGGCGGAGCCCCTGCCGGGAGCGCCTCGCGCGGAGCCGGTGGAGGGGGATCCATCCGACGAACTGTTCCGCAAGGCCCGCCCCTGCTCTCGAAGGGTGCGAGAACCAGCGTGACGACAGGAGAGCAACAGTGATTCAGCAGGAGTCGCGACTCAAGGTCGCCGACAACACGGGTGCGAAGGAGATTCTCACCATCCGTGTCCTCGGCGGCTCTGGTCGACGCTACGCAGGCATCGGCGACACCATCGTCGCCACCGTGAAGGACGCCATCCCCGGCGGCAACGTCAAGCGCGGCGATGTCGTCAAGGCCGTCATCGTGCGCACGCGCAAGTCGCGTCGCCGCTCGGACGGCTCGTACATCCGCTTCGACGAGAACGCGGCCGTCATCCTCAAGTCCGAGGGCGGCGATCCGCGCGGCACGCGCATCTTCGGCCCGGTCGGGCGCGAGCTGCGCGACAAGAAGTTCATGAAGATCGTCTCCCTGGCACCGGAGGTGCTCTGATGCCCAAGTTCAAGATCAAGACCGGCGACCTGGTCCAGGTCATCACCGGCAAGAAGGAAAACAAGGGCAAGCAGGGCAAGGTCCTGCGTGTCATCACCGAGACCGAGCGTGTGGTCGTGGAGGGCGTCAATGTGATGACCCGTCACAAGCGCCCGACCATGCAGGGTGAGTCCGGCGGGATCGAGAAGGTCGAGGCCCCGATCCACATCTCGAACGTCGCCCTGGTCGATCCCGAGACCAACAAGCCGACCAAGGTCGGCTACCGCACCGAGACGGTGGAGCGCAACGGCCGGACGAAGACCGTGCGCGTCCGCGTCTCCAAGACCACCGGCAAGGATCTGTGATGACTGAGACCACCACCGCCCCGCGCTTCAAGACCAAGTACGACGAGGTCGTCGCGCCGGCGCTGCAGGAGCAGTTCGGCTACAAGAACGTCATGCAGATGCCGCGCATCACCAAGGTCGTCGTCAACATGGGCGTCGGAGATGCCGCCAAGGACTCCAAGCTCATCGACGGCGCCGTGCGCGACCTCACCGCGATCACCGGCCAGAAGCCGGTCATCAACCGCGCCCGGAAGTCCATCGCTCAGTTCAAGCTGCGTGAGGGCATGCCGATCGGCTGCCACACCACGCTGCGCGGCGAGCGCATGTGGGAGTTCCTGGATCGCCTCGTGACCCTGGCTCTGCCCCGTATCCGCGACTTCCGCGGTCTGTCGGACCGTCAGTTCGACGGCAACGGCAACTACACGTTCGGCCTGACCGAGCAGGCGATGTTCCACGAGATCGATCAGGACAAGATCGACCGCGTCCGCGGCATGGACATCACCGTGGTCACGACCGCCACCTCCGATGATGAGGGCCGCGCACTGCTCAAGGCGCTCGGCTTCCCCTTCAAGACCAACTGAACCACTACGTCGCAGGTCCCGCCCCCGGGCGGGAAACCATGACGAGGAAGGGCTAGAGCCCACCATGACAATGACAGATCCTGTCGCAGACATGCTGACCCGTCTGCGCAATGCCAACTCGGCCTACCACGACACCGTGGCCATGCCGTACTCGAAGCTGAAGGCCCGCCTGGCGGAGATCCTCAAGGCCGAGGGCTACATCGAGGACTGGACCGAGGAGCCGGCTCGCGTCGGCAAGACCCTGGTCCTGAACCTCAAGTTCGGCCCGCAGCGCGAGCGCTCCATCGCGGGTGTGCGCCGCATCTCCAAGCCTGGCCTTCGCGTCTACGCGAAGTCCACCAACCTGCCCCGAGTCCTGGGCGGCATGGGCATCGCGATCATCTCCACCTCTTCCGGCCTGCTGACCGATCGTCAGGCCGCGAAGAAGGGCGTGGGCGGCGAAGTCGTCGCCTACGTCTGGTGACCCGCTAGCAGAGGAAGGAAGGAAGAGAACATGTCACGTATCGGACGTCTCCCCATCTCTGTGCCCAGCGGCGTCGAGGTGAAGATCGATGGCTCCCTGGTCACCGTGAAGGGACCTAAGGGGGAGCACCAGCACCAGATCGCAGCGCCGATCACCGCCGTCCTGGAGGACGGTGTGATCACGGTGTCGCGACCCGATGACGAGCGCGAGTCGCGGTCCCTGCACGGGCTGACCCGCACTCTCATCAACAACATGATCGTCGGTGTCACCGACGGCTACTCGAAGGGCCTCGAGATCGTCGGCACGGGCTACCGCGTCACGCCGAGGGGCAAGGACCTCGAGTTCGCCCTCGGCTACTCGCACCCGGTCCAGTTCGAGGCTCCCGAGGGCATCGAGTTCGCCGTCGAGGGCGCGAACAAGGTGTTCGTGAAGGGCACCGACAAGCAGCAGGTCGGCTATGTGGCCGCCAAGATCCGCGCCCTGCGCGCCCCGGAGCCCTACAAGGGCAAGGGCGTTCGCTACGCGGGCGAGCAGATCCGTCGCAAGGCCGGAAAGGCAGGTAAGTGACCATGGCTCTCAAGTTGAAGAGGGGCAAGTCGAAGTCCGCGGCGCGCAACCGCCGTCACCTTCGCGTCCGCAAGCACGTCTCGGGAACCGCCGAGCGTCCGCGCCTGGTCGTGAACCGCTCCAGCCGGCACATGTTCGTCCAGGTCATCGACGACAAGGCCGGTGTGACGCTCGCGTCCGCATCCACCATGGAAGCCGAGCTCCGCGCCGCGGAGTCGGACAAGTCGGAGAAGGCCAAGCGCGTGGGCGAGCTCGTCGCCGAGCGCGCGAAGGCAGCCGGCATCGAGGCCGTCGTGTTCGACCGCGGGGGCAACAAGTACCACGGTCGTGTGGCAGCCGTCGCTGACGGCGCCCGTGAGGGAGGTCTGGCACTGTGAGCGAGCAGAACACCGAGAACACCACCACCGAGACTCAGACCGAGTCCACCGGTGCAGAGCAGTCCAACCAGGGTAGCGGCGGCGATCGCGGCGGGCGCGGCGGCAATGACCGCGGCGGTCGCAACGATCGTGGCGGACGCGGCGGCAACGACCGTGGCGGCCGTGGCGGCCGTGGCGGCCGCGGAGGTCGCGACGAGGAGAAGGACAAGTTCCTCGAGCGCGTCGTGACCATCAACCGCGTGTCCAAGGTCGTCAAGGGCGGCCGTCGCTTCAGCTTCACCGCACTCGTCGTGGTGGGCGATGGCGAGGGCATGGTCGGCGTCGGCTACGGCAAGGCCAAGGAGGTCCCCGCGGCGATCCAGAAGGGCGTCGAGGAGGCGAAGAAGAACTTCTTCCGCGTCCCGCGCATCGAGGACCGCACCATCCCGCACCGCGTGCAGGGCGAGGCCGCCGCAGGCGTCGTCATGCTGCGTCCGGCCACTCCGGGTACCGGCGTGATCGCCGGCGGTCCGGTGCGCGCCGTGCTCGAGTGCGCCGGCATCCACGACGTCCTGTCGAAGTCGCTGGGCTCGTCGAACCAGATCAACATCGTGCACGCGACCATCGAGGCGCTGCGCATGCTCGAGGAGCCCGCTGCTGTGGCTGCTCGTCGCGGCCTGTCGATGGAGGACGCCATCCCGGCGCCCCTGCGCGGCATCCAGCAGAAGGCAGGTGCGTGATGACCACTCCGAAGCGAATCAAGGCTGACGGCCGGGACATCCGGATCACCCAGACCCGTTCCGTGGTCGGCCAGAAGCAGAACATGCGCGACACCCTGCGTTCCCTGGGCCTCAAGCGCCCCGGCAACGTGGTCGTCCGCAAGGCGGATGAGGTGACGGTCGGCATGGTCAACACCGCCGCCCACCTCGTGCAGGTTGAGGAGGCCTGATCATGGCTGAGCAGAACACCGACAGCGTCGTGTCCGTGGACGGCACGACCTCGAGCGCCCTGAAGATCCATCACCTGCGTCCGGCTCCGGGCGCCAAGAAGGCCCGCCAGCGCGTGGGCCGCGGTGAGGCGTCGAAGGGCAAGACCGCAGGCCGCGGCACCAAGGGCACCAAGGCCCGCTACCAGGTGCGTCCGGGCTTCGCAGGCGGGCAGCTCGCGCTGCACATGCGCCTGCCGAAGCTGCGCGGCTTCACCAACCCGTTCCGCGTCGAGTACCAGGTCGTGAACCTGGACCGCCTGGGGGAGCTGTTCCCCCAGGGCGGCACGGTGGACGTCGACCAGCTCGTGGCCAAGGGCGCGGTTCGCAAGAACCAGCCGGTCAAGGTGCTGGGCGACGGCGAGATCTCTGTGGCCGTGAACGTCACGGCGCACAAGTTCTCCAAGTCGGCCGCTGAGAAGATCTCCGCCGCGGGCGGTTCGACCACCGCTCTGTGATCCTGGCGGCGGGCTAGGCGATCCCCGAGGATCCGCCCCGAGTCCGCCACCGGATCGCGACCAGAAGGGCCTGTCTCCCGCACGGGGGACGGGCCCTTCTGCCATCTGCGCAGGCGGAGGGCCGCCTTCGGATGTGAGGAGGCGCTCCCGGGCCCGATGCGCTGATGCTGGACACGATGGTTAGACTTGCACGGGCCATCACAGCCCCATGCCGACCCCCGCCCGTCCCAGGGCGTTCGCCGGATGACGGAAGACCGGCCGACGGTCTGCCCCCACGACCAGAGGAGAGTCGATTGCTCAGCGCTTTCGGACGGGCGTTCAAGACTCCCGAGCTGCGGAACAAGCTGCTGTTCACCATCGGGATCATCGTGATCTACCGCCTGGGCACCTTTGTCCCGGCTCCCGGTGTGGACTACGGCAACGTCCAGCAGTGCCTGGCCCTGGGCAATGCCAGCGGCGGCGTCTACGACCTGGTCAACCTCTTCAGCGGCGGAGCCCTGCTGCAGGTGTCCATCTTCGCCCTGGGCGTGATGCCCTACATCACGGCGAGCATCATCGTCCAGCTGCTGCGAGTGGTCATCCCGCGCTTCCAGGAGCTGCATGAGGAGGGTCCGCAGGGCCAGGCCAAGCTCACGCAGTACACGCGCTACCTCACCATCGGGCTGGCGCTGCTGAACGCGACCACGATCGTCTCCCTGGCCCGGTCGGGCCAGCTGCTGGGCGACTGCCCGCTGCCGATCATCCCGAACGACTCGGTGCTGACCATCGCGATCATCATCATCGCGCTGACCGCCGGCACGACCGTGATCATGTGGCTCGGCGAGCGGATCACGGAGCACGGCGTGGGCAACGGGATGTCGCTGCTGATCTTCACCTCGATCGCGGCGTCGTTCCCGTCGGCCCTGGGCCAGATCTTCAACACGCAGGGCGCGCTGGTCTTCGGGCTCGTCTGCCTGGTGGGCCTCGTGGTGATCATCTGCGTGGTCTTCGTGGAGCAGTCGCAGCGCCGCGTGCCGGTGCAGTACGCCAAGCGGATGATCGGCCGCCGCACGATCGGCGGCTCGACCACGTACATCCCGCTCAAGGTCAACATGGCCGGCGTCATCCCGATCATCTTCGCCTCGTCCATGCTGATGCTCCCCGGGCTCGTGACCCAGTTCGCGGCGCCCACGGACGGCTCGCCCATGCCGGGGTGGATCAACTGGATCAACACCTACCTGGCGTCCGGCGACCACCCGGTCTACATGGTCACGTATTTCCTGCTGATCGTGTTCTTCACGTACTTCTACGTCTCGATCACCTTCAACCCGGAGGAGGTCGCCGGGAACATGAAGCGCTACGGCGGCTTCATCCCGGGCATCCGCGCCGGGCGGCCCACGGAGAAGTACCTGCAGTACGTCATCAGCCGCATCACGCTGCCCGGCGCGCTGTACCTCGGCGTGATCTCGATGATCCCGCTGGTGGCCCTGGTGCTCTTCGATGCCAACCAGAACTTCCCGTTCGGCGGTCCGTCGCTGCTCATCATGGTGGGCGTGGGCCTGGATACTGTGAAGCAGATCGACGCTCAGCTCCAGCAGCGCCACTACGAGGGCCTGCTGCGCTGAAGCGCTGACGTCGGCGTGCAGAGCGGGCCCGGCGCAGCCATCCACCATCCGCTCCAGATCAGGAGAAGCACATGACTCGCATGCTGATCATCGGCCCGCCCGGTGCGGGCAAGGGCACCCAGGCGGTGCGCATCGCCGAGCGCCTGGGGATCCCGGCCATCTCGACCGGGGACATCTTCCGGGAGAACATCCGCGGCGGCACCGAGCTCGGCAAGGAGGCCCAGTCCTACACCGATGCCGGCAACCTGGTCCCGGACTCCGTGACCAACCGCATGGTGCGCGATCGGCTGTCGTGGGACGACTGCGCCGAGGGCTTCCTGCTCGACGGCTACCCGCGCAACACCGCCCAGGCGGAGGAGCTCGACCGCATCCTGCAGGAGTCCGGCACCCAGCTGGATGTCGTCCTGCAGCTGACCGCGGATCGGGACGAGCTGGTCGCGAGACTGCTCAACCGCGCCCAGGAGCAGGGCCGCACGGATGACACCGAGGACGTCATCCGGCACCGACTGGACGTCTACGACCGCGAGACCGCCCCGGTGATCGGCCTCTACGCCGACCGCGGCTTGGTCACCGAGGTCGACGGCCTCGGCACGATCGACGAGGTCACCGAGCGGATCGCTCAGGCCCTGGCCTGATCCGCCGCCGGACGGCGCAGCCTCCGAGAGCATGATGCACCCACGGGTGCGCGGCGCGGCGGAGACCACCATGGCCCCAGCGGGGTCGCACGACAGCGCAGGGCCGGTGCCGCGAGCACCGGCCCTGCGCACTGCCCGAGAAGAGAGGGGGCGGCATGTTCGGCCGCCGCAAGATCGAGTACAAGACCGATGAGCAGCTGCGCGGCATGGTCCGTGCCGGCGTGGTGACCTCCCGCGCGCTCGACGCCGCGGTGGCCGCCGCACGCCCGGGGGCCACGACGGCAGACGTCGACGCCGCCTTCCGCGAGGTGCTGGCCGCCAACGGGGCCACGTCCAACTTCCTGGGCTACTTCGGCTACCCGGCGACGGTCTGCGTGTCCGTCAACGAGGAGGTCGTCCACGGCATCCCGGGCGAGCGCGTCCTGGAGACGGGGGACATCCTCTCGATCGACGGCGGCGCGATCGTCGACGGCTGGAACGGCGACTCCGCCCGCACCGTGATCCTCGGCAACCCGTCGGAGGAGGACCAGCTGCTCTCGGACGTGACCCGCGAGGCCATGTGGCGCGGCATCGCCGCGGCGGCCACCGGAACCCGTGTCGGCGACATCGGCGCGGCGATCGAGGACCACGTGCGCGAGCGCGTGGGCCAGCGCCTGGGGATCCTGGAGGACTACGTGGGCCACGGCATCGGCTCGCAGATGCACATGGCCCCGGACGTGCTCAACTACCGCGCCTCGGGCGGCTCGCCGGCGCTCAAGCCGGGCATGTGCCTGGCCATCGAGCCCATGCTCGTCACCGGAGGCATCGCTACCTCGACCCTGTCCGATGACTGGACCGTGGTCACCGACGACGGCGGCCGCGCCAGCCAGTGGGAGCACTCCGTGGCGATCCACCGCGGCGGGCTGTGGGTGCTGACCGCCGAGGACGGCGGTGCCTCCGAGCTCGAGCCCCTGGGCGTCACGCCCGTGCCGATCCCCGGCAGCTGAGAAGACACAGCCCTCCCCTCATGAGCGACCCTGATCGGGACGCGCCGCAGAACCGACACCGCCCCACCGGGGCCTGGAGACATCGTGAGCCAGACCAACCAGCCGCTGCCGGATCCGACCGTGGGTCGGCCCGAGACGCCGATCGCCCCCGTCGAGGAGCTCGACGAGGCGCAGATCCTGGGAGATGACGCCGAGACCGAGATCTCGGAGGTCGAGACCGCCCAGCCGCCGGTGGACATGGAGCAGACCGACCCGGATGCCGGCACCGCGGACACCCCGCGCCCGGTGCCGGGCCAGCTCGTGTTCCAGGCCGCCCGTCGCGGCAAGCCTCCGCGCCATCTCGCCGACACGGACATGGCAGGACGCCGGGAGATGCTCAAGGAGATGGGGCACAAGCCCTTCCGCGCCGAGCAGCTCTCGCGCCACTACTTCGAGCGCTTCGCCTCCGATCCGGCGGATATGACCGATCTGCCCAAGGACGGGCGCGAGCAGCTGGTGCACGACACCATGCCCGAGCTGCTCAGCACCGTGCGCACGCTCAGGGCCGACGGCGGAGACACCGTCAAGCGCGTGCACCGGCTCTTCGACGGAGCCCTCGTGGAGTCGGTGCTCATGCGGTATCCGAACCGCGTGACCATGTGCATCTCATCCCAGGCCGGCTGCGGCATGAACTGCCCGTTCTGCGCGACGGGGCAGGCGGGGCTGACCCGCAACCTCTCGGCAGCCGAGATCGTGGGCCAGGTGGTCGAGGGCATCCGCATGACCCGCGACGGCGAGGTCGGGCGCCGCGAGCAGGATCCGCAGCGTGTCTCGAACATCGTCTTCATGGGGATGGGGGAGGCCCTGGCCAACTACAAGTCGACCATGCAGGCGGTCCACCGCCTGATCGACCCGGCGCCGGAGGGCCTGGGCATCTCGGCCCGCGGGCTGACCATGTCGACCGTCGGGCTCGTGCCGGGCATGCGCAAGTTCACCCGCGAGGGCCTGCCGATCACCCTCGCCCTGTCCCTGCACGCGCCGGACGACGAGCTGCGCGACGAGCTCATCCCGATCAACAACCGGTGGAAGGTCGACGAGGCGCTGGATGCGGCCCGTGAGTACTTCGATGCCACCGGACGGCGTGTGTCCATCGAGTACGCCCTGATCCGGGACATGAACGACCAGGGCTGGCGCGCCGACCTGCTGGGGGAGAAGCTCAACGCCCGCGGAGCAGGCTGGGTCCACGTCAACCCGATCCCGCTGAACCCCACCCCGGGCTCCAAGTGGACGGCCTCGCGCCGGGGCGTGGAGCAGAACTTCGTCGAGCGCCTGCGTGCCCACGGCATCCCCACGACCGTTCGCGACACCCGCGGCTCGGACATCGACGGCGCCTGCGGGCAGCTGGCCGCCGCGAGCTGAGCCGAGCACTGGGCGACCGCCCGGAGGGATCGAGATCACCCTTCCTGCGGCCGAAGGAGGCCCCGGACCATCTTGTCCACAGGGCCGCAGTAGCGTAATGTCTTCTGCTGGTTGTCTGCGTATCCCTCTGCGTGCCCGGACATCGCCCCGCACCTGTCTCGCCCCCGGGCGTCGGCTGTCGTGCGCGGGACCGGAAGCAGCAGAGATCTGCAGACAGAGAGCCGAACCCCGCCCGTCTCCTTCGGGAGCGGGCACTGAAGTGAGCGGAGTACATGGCTAAGAAAGACGGAGTCATCGAGATCGAAGGCGGCGTGGTCGAAGCGCTCCCGAACGCAATGTTCCGGGTTGAGCTCGACAACGGCCACATCGTCCTGGCCCACATCTCCGGAAAGATGCGCCAGCACTACATCAGGATCCTCCCGGAGGACCGTGTGGTGGTGGAGCTGAGCCCCTACGACCTCTCACGGGGTCGGATCGTCTACCGCTACAAGTGAGTCGGAGAGTCGTCGGTCCTGCCGGCGGCGCCGATTCGTCCAGCAAACGCGAAGGAATGCGATGAAGGTCCAGCCGAGCGTGAAGCAGATCTGCGAGAAGTGCAAGGTGATTCGCCGCAACGGACGAGTCATGGTGATCTGCGAGAACCCGCGCCACAAGCAGCGTCAGGGCTGAATCAGCTCTGAGGCGAGATATCCGCCGCACCAGCGGCGGATGACAGAGGCACCGCTCCCGACCGGAGAGATCCAGGCGGGCACCCCCGGGCACGGAGGCCGGGGACCACGGAACAGGGCTCATGCCCACCGATGGACAGCGATGCTCCAGACCTCCGGAACGAACCGAGGAGAACAGCCGATATGGCACGTCTCGCAGGCGTCGATCTTCCGCGCGACAAGCGCGTGGTGATCGCACTCACGTACATCTACGGCGTCGGGCCGACCCGCGCCAAGGAGGCCCTCGCGGCCACCGAGATCCCCTCCGATGTCCGGGTCAAGGACCTGACCGACTCCCAGCTGGTCGCACTGCGCGACTTCATCGAGGGCAGCTTCAAGGTCGAGGGCGACCTCCGCCGCGAGGTCGCCGCCGACATCCGCCGCAAGGTCGAGATCGGCAGCTACCAGGGCATCCGCCACCGTCGCGGTCTGCCTGTGCACGGTCAGCGCACCAAGACGAACGCTCGCACCCGCAAGGGCCCCAAGCGCACCGTCGCCGGCAAGAAGAAGTAACGCGCTCACCTGATCTGAACCGGTGCGACCGCTCGTCGCGCCGAATGCACAGAAGACCACCACGCAGCAGGAGTAGAAATGCCCCCTAAGACTCGTGCGACCGCCGCTCGCAAGCCGCGTCGCAAGGACAAGAAGAACGTCACCCAGGGCCAGGCCCACATCAAGTCGACGTTCAACAACACCATCGTCACCATCACCGACCCGTCGGGTGCGGTCCTCTCCTGGTCCTCGGCCGGCGAGATGGGCTTCAACGGCTCCCGCAAGTCGACCCCGTACGCCGCTCAGATGGCCGCCGAGGCCGCTGCCAAGCGCGCGCAGGAGCACGGCGTCCGCAAGGTCGACGTCTTCGTGAAGGGCCCGGGATCCGGCCGCGAGACCGCGATCCGCTCCCTGCAGGCCACCGGCATCGAGGTCGGCTCGATCCAGGACGTCACCCCGAGCGCTCACAACGGCTGCCGCCCCCCGAAGCGCCGCCGCGTCTGATCACCGGCACGGCTGAGCGGCGACGGGGCCCCGCCCCTCGCGCCGGCCGTGCCCTCCGCAGCCGTCGGGCCCGATTCCGACGGCAGCGTCCAGAGAGTGCTCCACCACCTGCGTGCGTCATATAGCGGAGGCACGCCGAAAGGAAACATCAGTGCTCATTGCACAGCGTCCTGCCCTTTCCGAAGAGGTCGTGGCCGACAACCGCTCCCGGTTCACCATCGAGCCGCTGGAGCCCGGCTTCGGCTACACCCTCGGCAACTCGCTTCGCCGCACCCTGCTCTCGTCGATCCCCGGTGCCGCTGTCACCAGCGTGCGCATGGACGGCGTCCTCCACGAGTTCTCGACCATCGAGGGCGTGAAGGAGGATGTCACCGAGCTCATCCTGAACGTCAAGAAGCTGGCCGTGTCCTCCGAGGAGGACGAGCCCGTCACCGCGTACCTGAACAAGCAGGGGCCCGCCGAGGTCACTGCCGCTGACATCCAGGTGCCGGCCGGGGTCGAGATCCACAACCCGGGTCTGCCGATCGCCACGCTGAACTCGAAGGCCAGCCTCAACCTCGAGCTGACCATCGAGCGCGGCCGCGGCTACGTCACCGCCGCTCAGAACAAGCTGGCGGATGCCGAGATCGGCCGCATCCCGGTCGACTCGATCTACTCGCCGGTGCTCAAGGTGACCTTCCGCGTGGAGGCCACCCGTGTCGAGCAGCGCACGGACTTCGACCGCCTGGTCCTGGACGTGGAGACCAAGGAGTCCATCTCCCCGCGCGATGCCATGGCCTCGGCTGGCACCACGCTGGTGGAGCTGTTCGGCCTGGCTCGCGAGCTCAACATCGAGGCGGAGGGCATCGAGATCGGCCCGTCCCCGACCGACGCCGCCATGTCCGCCGACATGGCGCTGCCGATCGAGGATCTCGAGCTGACGGTGCGCTCCTACAACTGCCTCAAGCGCGAGGGGATCCACAGCGTGGGCGAGCTCGTGACCCGCTCCGAGGCGGACCTCATGGACATCCGCAACTTCGGCGCGAAGTCCATCGACGAGGTCAAGGCCAAGCTCCAGGAGCTGGGTCTGGCCCTCAAGGACTCGCCTCCCGGGTTCGAGGCGGCCGCGCGGCCCGCGGCCATCGACGACGAGAACCCGTTCGACGTTCAGTAATCCTTCCGCCTCTCCTCATCCGGACCGCCGCGCGCCCCGAGCGCCGGACGGCAACGGCTGAGTCACTTCCAGGAGACCAATCACCATGCCTGCACCTACCAAGGGACCCCGTCTCGGCGGCAGCCCGGCGCACCAGCGCCTGATCCTGCGCAACCTGTCGCAGCAGCTCTTCGAGCACAAGCGCGTCACCACCACGGTGACCCGTGCTCGTCGCGTGCGCCCGTACGCCGAGAACCTGATCACCGCCGCCAAGAAGGGCGATCTCAACGCCCGCCGCAAGGTCCTGGGCCAGCTGTCCGACAAGTCCGTCGTGCACGAACTGTTCACCACCATCGCCTCGGCGATGGAGGACCGTCCGGGCGGCTACACCCGCATCACCAAGATCGGCAACCGCAAGGGCGACAACGCGCCCATGGCGGTCATCGAGCTCGTCATGGAGCCCGTGGCCACCAAGGCGACCGTCGCCGAGGCCGAGGCGGCCACGCGCACTGCGGCTCCGGCCGCCGAGCCGGCCGCTGCCGCTGAGCCGGCTGCTGCCGAGGACGTCGTGTCCGATCCCTCGACCCCGCTGGCCGAGGAGGGCGGCGTCAGCGCCGCCGCCGCGGATGCCGAGGCCCAGGCCTCCGGCGACATCGAGGCCGACGAGTTCGCCGGCTCCGCCAAGCCGCTCGAGTCCGGCGAGACCCCCGAGGGCTTCACCATCAAGGGCAACAAGGACTCCATGAAGTTCCACGTGCCCGGCTCGCGCTGGTACGCCTCCACCCGCGCCGAGGTCTGGTTCGACACCAAGGCCAACGCCGAGGCGGCCGGGTTCGCCCCGGCAGGCGGCGCAGCCGCCCAGAAGATCGACGGCGAGTGATCTTCGGGCTCTGAGGCTCTCGGGTCTCGGGCCGACGACGGCCGCCGTGCGGATGCCTGCGCATCCGCACGGCGGCTTTCGCGTTTCCGCAGGGCCGACGGCGGCAGCAGCCGGGCCGTGCGCTGGTCGGGCGGCGATCGCGCACAGGACGCTGCCGGGGCTGAAGGATCCGCCCCGGTGGACCGCCCAGGAGCGCGGCAACCGATCGACGACGGATGAGGGAGGCGAGGCGATGAGCACGCAGAGGCAGAGCCCAGCAGGGGCGGGCGCCGCCGAGGCGGTGCGCTTCCGCCTGGACCTGGCCTACGACGGCACGCCATTCGCGGGCTGGGCTGTGCAGCCCGGGCTGGAGACGGTCCAAGGCAGCCTGGAGGCTGCCCTGGAGCTGGTCGTTCGCGCTCCGGCCCGGCTCGTGGTGGCAGGACGCACCGATGCCGGTGTGCACGCCCGCGGGCAGGTCGCCCATGCCGATCTCACCGGCGAGCAGGCGATGCGGGTGCTCAGCGGTCGGGAGGGTCCGCGACCGGACGGACTGGAGCGGCGCCTGGCCGGAGGCCTGAGCCGGATCCTGGGCTCCGACAGGCGCCGACGGGGGCTTGCGGAGATCCCGGGGGCGATCGTCGTGCGACGAGCCAGGCCCGCCCCCGAGGGCTTCGACGCCCGATTCTCGGCGGTCGCGCGGCGCTACGTGTACCGGATCGACGACGGAGCGGCCGGCCACGACCCGCTGACCCGGAAGTCCACCTGGGCCCTCGATCATCGGCTGGACGAGACAGCCATGCGGGAGGCCGTCGAGCCGCTTCCGGGGCTGCACGACTTCCTGAGCTTCTGCCGCCCCCGGACGGGGGCGACCACCATCCGGGAGCTGCAGGAGATCTCCCTGCGGCGCACCGACAGCGGTCTGCTCGAGGTCGAGCTGCGCGCCGATGCCTTCTGCCACTCGATGGTCCGCTCGATCGTCGGCTCGATGGTCCGGGTGGGCAAGGGCGAGCGGCCCGCCTCCTGGCTGCGGGACAGGCTGGAGGAGCGGTCCAGGTCCTCCGAGACGCTGCTGGCGCCTCCCCGGGGGCTCGTCCTGGAGGAGGTCGTGTATCCGGAGGACTCGCAGCTGGCGCAGCGAGCCCGGCTCACGCGAGCGCGTCGGGAAGGGGCCTGAGCCGGGGCCGGCCCCGGTGGAAACGGACGGCCGCTTCGGGTAAGGTGGCCTGCTGTTGTGCGTGTCCCGCCTCGGTTCACGTGTACCCGGATCCGCCGTCCAGTTGCAGGGCACAGGGCGATCTGGTGCGCTGAGGTTCTGGGGACCCGGATGCTGCTCGGCCCTCACCCGAGCCCCGGAGGCACACGGAACCCGGCCCCTGACCCCAACTCAGGGCCACTCTTCATCGAACGAAGGCAGATCAACGTGCGCACGTATACCCCGAAGCCCGGTGACGTCCAGCGTGACTGGTACGTCATCGACGCGACCGACGTCGTCCTGGGCCGTCTGGCCAGCCACGCGGCAGTCCTGCTGCGAGGCAAGCACAAGGCCACCTACGCCCCTCACGTCGACACCGGCGATTTCGTGATCGTCGTCAATGCGGACAAGGTCGCCCTCACCGGCGACAAGCTGCAGAAGAAGATCGCGTACCGCCACTCGAACCACCCCGGCGGCCTCACCGCGACCACCTACGCCGAGCTGCTCGCCAAGAGCCCCGAGCGTGCGGTAGAGAAGGCCATCAAGGGCATGCTCCCCAAGAACAAGCTGGCGGCTCAGCAGCTGTCCAAGCTCAAGGTCTACGCCGGCCCGGAGCACCCGCACGGTGCCAACAAGCCCAAGACCTTCGAGTTCAACCAGGTCGCCCAGTAATCCGGGCCTACGAGAACGACTGACACAAGGAGAACATCGTGGCTCAGAATACTGATGAGCAGTTCGCGCAGGACGGTGAGGAGCTGACCTCCTACACCTCCGAGTCCACCGGCGCAGCCGCCGAGTCCGCCGTCGCCACCGAGCGTCCGGCGCTGACCGTCCCCGGCCAGGGCACCGGCCGCCGCAAGGAGGCTGTCGCTCGCGTTCGCCTGATCCCCGGCTCCGGCCAGTGGAAGATCAACGGCCGCACGCTGGAGGAGTACTTCCCCAACAAGCTGCACCAGCAGGAGGTCAACGACCCCTTCACGCTGCTGGACCTGCAGGGCGCCTACGACGTCATCGCGCTGGTGCACGGCGGCGGCCCCTCCGGCCAGGCCGGTGCCATGCGCCTGGGCGTCGCCCGCGCGCTCAACGAGATCGACGCGGAGCACAACCGCTCGACCCTCAAGAAGGCAGGCTTCCTGACCCGTGACGCCCGCGTCATCGAGTCCAAGAAGGCAGGCCTCAAGAAGGCCCGCAAGGCCCCGCAGTACTCCAAGCGCTGATCCAGCGCCTCTGCGCAGCTCCCGCCTGATCGGGACTGCCTGACCCAGCGCCCCGTCGCACACGGACATCGTCCGTCAGCGGCGGGGCGCTGTCGCGTCGACAGGGCGCCTGCGACGGGACTCCTCGGCGGCTGTCCGTGCCGCTGCCACTCGTCGGCGGCGAGACCCGGGCCCAGTGTCCAGCCGAGCCACGACTCCGCATGTGGTGGATGGAATGCGTCAGCGCGGCCCACGGGCCTAGGATGTTGGATCGATGACACGAATCTTCGGAACCGACGGCGTACGCGGTCTGGCCAATGAGCTGCTCACGGCAGACATGGCGCTGGACCTTTCTCAGGCAGCGGCCATCGTGCTGGGCCACGACCATGCGGCTGATGGCCGCCGCCCCAGGGCTGTGCTCGCCCGGGACGGCCGGGCCTCGGGCGAGTTCCTGGGTGCGGCCGTAGCCGCCGGGCTCGCGGCCTCAGGCGTCGACGTCGAGGACGCCGGCACCGTGCCGACCCCGGCGCTGGCCTACCTGGTGGGCGACACCGAGGCGGACTTCGGCGTGATGATCTCCGCCTCGCACAACCCGGCCCCGGACAACGGGATCAAGTTCCTGGCCGCCGGCGGCAAGAAGCTGCCGGACGCCGTGGAGGACCGGATCCAGGCCGTCTACGACGCCAAGGACTTCCGTCGGCCCACCGGCGCCGGGGTGGGACGCATCCGCACCCTCACCGACGCCGAGGACCGCTACGTGATGCACCTGGTCGCGGCCATCCCGCACCGCCTCGAGGGGCTGAAGATCGTTCTGGACTGCGCCCACGGCGCCGCCTCCGGTCCGTCTCCGGACGCGTTCCGCGATGCCGGGGCCGAGCTGGTCGTGATCGGCGCCCAGCCCGACGGCCTCAACATCAACGACGGCGTGGGCTCGACCCACCTGGGGCCGCTGAAGGAGGCCGTGGTGGCCCACGGGGCGGACCTCGGCATCGCCCATGACGGCGACGCCGATCGCTGCCTGGCCGTGGACGCCCAGGGGCAGGAGATCGACGGCGACCAGATCATGGGCATCCTGGCGGTGGCCATGCACCAGGCCGGGCGCCTGAAGGACGACACCCTGGTGGTGACAGTGATGTCCAACCTGGGGCTCAAGCTCGCCCTGCAGGAGCGCGGCATCCGGATCGTCGAGACCAAGGTCGGGGACCGCTACGTCCTCGAGGCCATGGTCGAGCACGGCTTCAACCTGGGCGGCGAGCAGTCCGGTCACGTGATCATGGCGGACTGGGCCACGACCGGCGACGGCCTGCTCACCGGCCTCATGCTGGCCTCTCAGGTGGCGGGGACCGGCCTGCCGCTGTCCGAGCTGGGCACGGTCATGACCCGCCTGCCGCAGCGTCTGCTGAACGTGAAGGGCGTGGACCGCTCCGCCGCCTCGACCGACGAGGGCGTGGCGGAGGCCGTGGCGGAGTCGGAGAAGCGACTGGGGGAGACCGGCCGTGTGCTGCTGCGTCCCTCCGGGACCGAGCCCGTGGTGCGCGTGATGGTCGAGGCCGCCACGCAGGAGCAGGCCGACGAGGAGGCCGCCGCGCTGGCCGAGGTCGTGCGGCAGCGGCTCGCCCTGGGCTGAAGCCGCGGCTGAGACCCGCTGCCTGCTCGATTGAAGCGGCGGCGCAGGATGAGGAGGAGCCCCGACGGCATCGCCCGTCGGGGCTCCTCCTGCTTCTGATCAGCGGCTCCGAGCGCAGAAGAAGACCCCTGCCGCGAGTCGCGGCAGGGGCCTTCTTCTCTCTCCCAGCGCCGCCCGGCGCTGTGCTCTCAGATCATGAGGTGAATGGGGGTGGTGGAGCCTGTGGGGCTCAGACGGACGGCGTGTCCTTGGGCGAGACGCTCTCGGCCTGGCCGGCGCCCGGGACGAGCGCGTCGCGGATCTCGGTGAGCAGGGCGACCTGCGGGTCGACCTCCTCCTCGTCCGGGTTGATGCCGAGGCGCAGGTTGCGGCGCTCGATCATCTTGTTCATCGGCATGACGACCACGAAGTAGAGGGCCGCGGCGATGATGAGGAAGTTGATGATGGCGGTGAGCCACGCGCCCAGGCGGACGTAGTTCTCGGTGCCGTTGACCTGGATGGCCAGGAACTGATCGAAGTTGGGGAACCCGATCAGGCCCGAGATCAGCGGCATGATGACCGAGTCCACGAGCGTGGAGATGACGGGGGCGAACGCGCCGCCCACGATGACGGCGACGGCAAGGTCGATGACGTTGCCCTTCATGATGAATTCCTTGAAACCCTGAAGCATGAGGGCAACAGTAGCGGTGAAGGACGTGTCAACCTGTTGCCGGGAAGCTTTTTCTCGGATCTCAGAGGTGATTTCCGTCACACTGCTCTCGGGGCGCGACCCCGTCGTGACCTGGGGCGTCAGGAGTAGTCCGGTGCGGGGCCCGTTCCGTAGAACTCCTCGAGCGTGGCAGCTCCGGAGTCGGCGAACTCCTGGGCGCGCTCCTCGCCGATGTAGCGGAAGTGCCAGGGCTCGTAGGCGTAGCCCGTGACGTCCTCGCCGTCCTGGGGGTAGCGCAGCACGAATCCGTAGTCCTGCGCGTGCTCGGCGGCCCACTGGGCCGCTGCCGTGTCGGCGAAGCACTCCTGCAGGTCGCAGCCGGAGCCGTCGGCGATGTCCATGACCAGACCCGTCTGGTGCTCTGAGTGCCCGGGGCGGGCCGAGATGGTGTCGGCGGTCTCCTGGCCGTTGACGTCGACCCAGTGCTGATAGGTGGTGACCTGCTCGTCGTAGGGGCGGTAGGCCGAGGTGATGCTCACGGTGATGCCCTCGTCTCGCATGTCCGAGAGCATCTGCTGGGCGGCTCCGGCTGCGTCCTCGCGCAGCTGCTGGCCCTCGATGTCCTCGAGCGGCTCCGGGGCGTAGTCCTCCGGATCCAGCGGGCGCGCCTTGTTGACGACCACATCGGTCGAGGTGGAGGTGTCGACGTCGGCGTCGGACACGGCGGCCGCGCCGGATTCAGCCTCTGCCTCCGCGCCGCCGCTCTGGGCGGAGTCCGCGGCGGCGGAGCTGCTGGAGTCCTCCTGCGGCTGCTCGGATCCGCATGCCGAGAGGCCCAGAAGGCCCAGCAGGGTGACGGAGGCGGCCAGGCGGCGTGGGAGGGGGGTGGTCATGATCGGGCTCCGATGCTCGGGGGTGCGGTGCGGATGTTCGGGGGGTCAGTTCTTGCGCAGCAGGACGCGGCGGATCGAGTGGTCCGAGTCCTTGGAGAGGATCAGCTGCGCTCGGCCGCGGGTGGGCCGGACGTTGCGGACCAGGTTCGGCTCGTTGATGCGGCGCCAGATGTCGGTGGCGACCTCCTCGGCCTCCTCGTCGGAGAGGCTCGCATAGCGGTGGAAATAGGAGTCCGGGTCGGCGAAGGCGCCGTGTCGCAGCTGCTGGAAGCGCTCCACGTACCAGCGCTCGATGTCCTGGGTCCGGGCGTCGACGTAGATGGAGACGTCGAAGAAGTCGCTCAGGGCCAGGGCCGCGCGGTCGTCGGGTCCGATCTTGGCGGGGGCCAGCACATTGAGGCCCTCGATGATCACGACGTCCGGGGCGGTGACCACGACCTCCTCGTCCGGGAGGATGTCGTAGGTGACGTGCGAGTACTTGGGCGCCCGGACCTCCAGCGCCCCGGACTTGATGTCAGCCACGAACCGCAGCAGCGCCCGACGGTCGTAGGACTCCGGGAAGCCCTTGCGGTGCATCAGGCCCCGGCGCTCGAGCTCGGCGTTGGGGTGCAGGAAGCCGTCGGTCGTCACGAGCTGGACGTTGGGCGTGGACGGCCACCGGGCCATGAGCTCGCGCAGCAGGCGGGCGGTGGTGGACTTGCCGGCGGCCACTGACCCCGCGATCGCGATGACGAACGGGGTGCGCGCGTGCTCCTGGCCCAGGAACTGATTGGTCGAGTTGTTCAGCGCGGTGGCGGCGGTGTCGTAGAGGGTGAGCAGCCGGGACAGGGGGAGGTAGACCTCGCGCACCTCGTCGGCGTCCAGATGATCTCCCAGGCCGCGCAGGCTCTCGATCTCCGCCTCATCCAGCGGCAGCTCGATCTCATCGGACAGGCGCGACCACGTCAGCCGGTCGAGCTCGACGAACGGCGACAGTCGGTGGATTCCGGGGGCTGTGCTCATCGGCGCCATCGTAGTCCGCCGAGGCGGCGCGCCCCGATCCAGGCGGTCCGTGATGACCTCCTGCGAAGGATCGGGGGCAGCGCACCGGGATTAGGCTGGCTCGCATGATCATCGGCAGCGGCATCGACGTGGTGGACATCCAGCGGTTCGAGCGGCAGCTCGAGCGCACGCCCAGGCTGCGCGAGCGGCTGTTCGTGCCCAGCGAGCGGGTGCTGCCGCTGCAGTCGCTGGCTGCGCGCTTCGCGGCCAAGGAGGCCGCGGCCAAGGCGCTGAAGGCGCCGCCCGGCATGATCTGGCAGCACTGCTGGATCGAGAAGACCGAATGGGGCGCCCCGATCCTGCGCACCGAGGGCACGGTGGCCCGGGAGGCGGCCCGTCAGGGGATCGACCGGTGGCACCTGAGCATGTCCCACGACGGGGGCCTGGCCATGGCCTACGTGATCGCCGAATCGACGGGCTCAGCGGATCCGGAATCGCTCGGCTCGGCGGACCCCGACGACGCCGAGGCGGTGCTGTGATGCGCCCGGGGTTCTCGGGAGAGGCCGTGCGCACGGCCGAGCAGCCGCTGCTCGAGCAGGGCAGGGGCCCGGCGCTGATGGCGGTGGCCGCGCACGGCCTGCAGCTGCACTGCCGGCGCCTCCTGCGCACTCGTCGGGGGCGGGTCGCCGGATCCCGCGCCGTGGTCCTGGCGGGCAAGGGCAACAACGGCGGGGACGGGCTCTGGGCGGCCGCTGCGCTGCGCGGCGCCGGTGTGGCGGTGACGGCGATCCCCACGGCCGACTCGCTGCACGAGGACGGCGCTCGCGCTCTGCGGCAGGCCGGCGGAGTCGTGAGCGCATGGTCGCTGGACGACGAGCACGTTGAGCAGGCCCTGGACCTGCTGCTCGGCGCGGACCTGGTGATCGACGCGGTGCTCGGCACCGGGGCCTCCGGCGGGCTGCGCGGTGCCATGGCCGAGCTCGCGCGATCCTTCGACCAGCGCTCGCAGGAGACAGGGGGGCAGGGGCCCGTCGTCGTGGCCGTCGACGTCCCCTCCGGGCTCAGCGCCGACGGCGGGGCGCTCGAGGGTCCTGTGCTTCCCGCCGCCTCCACCGTGACCTTCGGCGCGGCCAAGACGGCCCAGCTCACCGCCCCCGGCGATCGGCTGTGCGGCCGTGTGGAGGTCGTGCCGATCGGCATCGAGGCGCACCTGCGATCCCCGGACGTCCTGCGGCTCGAGGATCGCGATCTCGAGGCGCTGTGGCCGCGCCCGGTCGGCTCGGACCACAAGTACACCCGCGGCGTCGTCGGGATCGTGGCCGGGTCCGAGGAGTACCCGGGGGCCGCTGTGCTGACGGTGCGCTCGGCGCTGGCCGCCGGGACCGGCATGGTCCGGTACCTGGGCGATGAGTCCACGCGCAGGATGGTCAACCTGACGAGCCCCGAGGCCGTGGTCTCCGATAGTGCCCCCGCCGACGAGCATGTGCAGGCCTGGATCGCGGGCCCGGGCGCCGTCGACGAGGCGCAGCACCAGCGCTGCGAGCAGGCGCTGGCCGAAGCGCTGCAGCGCAGGATCCCTGCGGTGCTCGATGCCGGAGCCCTGGAGATCGCCGGGCGCAGCCTGGCCGACACGCGGCTGCGGCCGTGGATCGTGCTCACCCCGCACGCAGGCGAGCTGGCCGAGCTGCTGCGCTGGTGCGAGGCCTGGGACCGGCTTCCGGAGGGCGTCGCGGCTGCCGAGCGCGAGCAGATCGAGGCGGACCCCGTGCACTGGGCGCGAACGGCCGCCCGGGCGACCGGGGCCACCGTCGTGCTCAAGGGCGCCACCACGACCGTCGCGGCTCCGAGCACCGCGGAGGGCGCGCCGGACCCGGACGACGACCGGGACGGCGCATCCTGCGTCCTGACGGCCGGAGACGGCAGCCCGTGGCTGGCCACCGCCGGCTCCGGGGACTGCCTGGCCGGCATGCTCGGAACCCTGCTGGCCCACGACTCCGCCCAGCCGCAGCGGCTCGAGCGCGCCCTGGGCCCGTGGCTGGCCGACAGCTCGCTGCCCGAGCATCTGCGGGGCGGTCTGCGCGACCGGCTCGCAGGCGACGGGCGCTGGTCGCTGCTGGCGGCGCTGGCCGTGGTGCTGCAGGGGCGCGCCTCGCGGCGGGGAGGAGAGGGCCCGCAGCCCTGCCGCCCCGAGGACATCCGCGCGGCCCTGACCCGCGGGGACGCGGGATCCGGGGCGGATCTGGGCAGCTGAGGGGGGCCGAGCGCGAACGGACGGGGGCCGTCCGGCCCTGATGTCGGCACCTGCGCTAGGCTCGGTGCAGTGCGCCGACGCACCGGGAGTCCTTTCTGTCTGCGTCCCTCGAGGGTCAGGCGGCGGATCCCGAACCCCTACACCTTCAGGAGATCATCGTCGTGACCGAAGTCTGGCCCGGAACCGCTTACCCCCTCGGGGCGACCTTCGACGGAACGGGCACCAACTTCGCTCTGTTCTCCGAGGTCGCCGAGAAGGTCGAGCTGTGCCTGTTCGACGACCAGGGCACCGAGGAGCGCATCGAGGTCGAGGCCGTCGACGGCTATGTCTGGCACTGCTTCCTGCCCAACGTCGAGCCCGGTCAGCGCTACGGCTACCGCGTGCACGGCCCGTGGGAACCGTCGCAGGGCCTGCGCTGCAACCCCTCCAAGCTGCTGCTGGATCCCTACGCCAAGGCCGTGGACGGCTTCGTGCGCGAGTGGGGCCAGCCGCTGTTCTCCTACGAGTTCGGTGACGAGGACTCCTTCAACGACGAGGACTCGGCCGAGCTGATGATGAAGGGCGTGGTGATCAACCCGTTCTTCGAGTGGCAGGGCGACCGCCCGCCCAAGCGCGAATACCACAAGTCCGTGATCTACGAGGCCCACGTCAAGGGGCTCACGCAGCAGCTCGACGAGATCCCGGAGAACGAGCGCGGCACCTATGCCGGCGTGGCCCACCCGGCGACCATCTCGCATCTGAAGAAGCTCGGCATCACCGCGATCGAGCTCATGCCGGTGCACGAGTTCGTGCAGGACTCCACGCTGCTGGAGAAGGGCCTGCGCAACTACTGGGGCTACAACACCATCGCGTTCTTCGCCCCGCACCACGACTACTGCTCGACCTCGACCCTCGGCGGGCAGGTCCAGGAGTTCAAGGCCATGGTCCGCGCCCTGCACCGGGCGAACATCGAGGTCATCCTGGACGTGGTCTACAACCACACGGCGGAGGGCAACCACCTGGGGCCCACGCTGTCCATGCGCGGGGTGGACAACAACGCCTACTACCGCACCGTCGAGGACGACCCGAAGTTCTACATGGACTACACGGGCACCGGTAACTCGCTCAACGTGCGCCACCCCCATGCGCTGCAGCTGATGATGGACTCGCTGCGCTACTGGGTCACCGAGATGCACGTCGACGGCTTCCGCTTCGATCTGGCCTCGACCCTGGCTCGCGAGTTCTACGACGTCGACAAGCTCTCGACCTTCTTCGAGCTCGTGCAGCAGGATCCGATCGTCTCCCAGGTCAAGCTGATCGCCGAGCCGTGGGACGTCGGCCCTGGCGGCTACCAGGTGGGCAACTTCCCGCCGCAGTGGACCGAGTGGAACGGCATGTACCGCGACACCGTGCGGGACTTCTGGCGCGGCGAGCCCTCGACCCTGGGCGAGTTCGCCTCCCGCATCACGGGCTCGGCGGACCTGTACGAGAACAGCGGACGCCGTCCGTTCGCCTCGATCAACTTCGTCACGGCCCACGACGGCTTCACGCTGCGCGACCTCGTGTCCTACAACGAGAAGCACAACGAGGCCAACGGCGAGGACAACAACGACGGCGAGTCGCACAACCGCTCCTGGAACTGCGGTGTGGAAGGCCCCACGGACGACGCCGACGTCCTGTCGCTGCGCGCACGGCAGCAGCGCAACTTCATCGCCACGCTGATGCTCTCCCAGGGCACCCCCATGCTCCTGCACGGCGACGAGCTCGGACGCAGCCAGGGCGGCAACAACAACACGTACTGCCAGGACAACGAGATCTCCTGGATCGACTGGGACGCCGCCGACGCCCCGCTCGTGGAGTTCACCTCCGCGCTGATCCACCTGCGCCGGGACCACCCCACGTTCCGCCGCGCGCAGTTCTTCGACGGCCGTCCGGTCGAGATGGACGAGCGCACGGACGAGGATCCCATGCCGGACATCGCCTGGATCAGCACCGACGGCTCGGCCATGACGCCGGCCGACTGGGACGAGCCCCTGTCCCGCACGCTCGGGATGTGGCTCAACGGCCATGGCATCACAGGCAAGGACGCCCGCGGTCGCCAGATCACCGACGTCGACTTCCTGGTGTGGTTCAACTCCTCCCCGGAGGACATCACGTGCACCCTCCCGCCCGCCGAGTACGGATCTACGTGGGAGGAGCTGCTGGACACCGCCGGCGAGCACGGCAACGGCTCGGTGCTCACGCACTCGACGGAGTTCGTGCTCAAGCCCAAGTCCATGGTGGTGCTGCGCCAGTGGGATGAGCCCGAGGACGAGCCGGACACCTCGGTGGCGGCCTCCGTCGCCGCCTACGCGTCCCAGGCCCAGCCGGACGAGTGAGCCGCGAGCCGGGTGATCCCGGCTCGCCTGAGACTGGGGCCAGTCCCGACCGATCGGGGCCGGCCCTCCCACCCAGGATCCGCAGCAGGAGAGGTGCTCCTGCACCAGCACACGAGGAGACCACGTGCGCATTCCCGCCTCGACCTACCGACTCCAGATCACCCCCGACTTCGACCTCACCGCAGCAGTCGAGCAGCTCGAGCGCCTGCAGGCGCTCGGCGCGGACTGGGTCTACCTCTCGCCGGTCCTGCGCTCCGTGGGCGGCTCGGACCACGGCTACGACGTGGCCGATCCCACCGAGGTCGACCCGGCCCGCGGGGGCAGGGATGCTTTCGACCGCTTCTGCCGCTCGGCGCACGAGCTGGACCTGGGCGTGCTGGTGGACATCGTGCCGAACCACCAGGGCGTGGCCTCCCCGCCGGAGAACCCGTGGTGGTGGTCGCTGCTGCGCGACGGACGCGGCTCCGAGCACGCGCAGGCCTTCGACGTCGACTGGGAGTCCTTCGGCGACCGGGTGATGATCCCGGTGCTCGGCGACGACGCCGACGAGGACGGCACTCCGCGCCCGGGTCGGGCCGACCAGGCGCTGGAGCAGCTCGAGGTCGAGCTGCGCGACGGGCAGCCGGTGCTGACCTACTTCGACAACGTCTACCCGGTGGCCGAGGGCACGGCGATGTTCGATGACGACGGCCGGGCCACGGAGCCTGCCCGGATGATCCACGAGCGGCAGAACTACCAGCTGGTCAACTGGCGCCGCGGGGATGCTGCCCTGAACTACCGCCGCTTCTTCACGATCGCCACCCTGGCGGGGATCAGGGTCGAGGACCGCCAGGTCTTCGAGGACTCGCACGTGGAGGTCCGTCGCTGGATCGACGAGGGCCTGGTGGACGGGCTGCGCATCGATCACCCGGACGGGGTGCGCGATCCCGCGCAGTACCTCGGCTGGCTGGCCGAGCTCACCGGCGGGCGCTACACCCTGATCGAGAAGATCCTGGAGCCCGGGGAGCTGCTGCCGCGCGAATGGCTGGAGCAGGGCCTGACGGCCGGCACCACGGGCTACGACGCCCTGGGTGTGATCGACCGGCTGCTCGTGGACCCGGACGGGGAGTACCCGCTGACCGCTCTGGACGCCTCCCTGCGCGCCGGCTCGAGCGCCGAGCAGGCTCAGGAGGGCGACTGGGAGCGGATGATCCACGGGACCAAGCGGGCCGTGACGGACGGGTCCCTGCATGCCGAGGTCGAGCGCCTGGCCCGCGAGGCCTCCGTCGAGCCCGCCCTGGAGGGCGTCTCGCACGAGACCCTGGTGGACGCCCTGAGCGAGGTCCTCAGCTGCTTCGGCGTCTACCGCACCTACCTGCCGTGGGGCTCGGAGCACCTGGCCGAGGCGCTGGAGGCCTCGCAGGGCTCCCGTCCGGAGCTGGCCGAGGTGCTCACCGCTCTGGGCCCGGTCCTGGGGCTGGGGGTCGAGGACGAGTCGGAGCTGACTCCGGCGGCACGACGCTTCCAGCAGACCTCCGGCATGGTCATGGCCAAGGGCGTGGAGGACAGTGCGTTCTACCGCTACTCCCGTCTCACCTCGCTCACCGAGGTGGGCGGGGATCCGTCGTCGTTCTCGCTGTCCGCTCAGGAGGCCCACGACGAGTTCGCGCGTCGTCACCGCGACGAGCCGCTGGCCATGACGACCCTGTCCACCCACGACACCAAGCGCTCGGAGTCGGTGCGCGCGCGGATCAGCGTGCTCGCCGAGATCGGGGAGGAGTGGGCCGTGGCGCTCGCCTCCGTGGAGCGCGATGCCCAAGCCAGGGGCGTCGGTCCGCTGGCCGATCGCACGCTGGTGAACCTGGTGCTTCAGGCCATGGTGGGGGCCTGGCCCATCAGCCGCGAGCGCGCCGTGGACTACGCACTGAAGGCCGCCCGCGAGTCCGGGACCGCGACCGCATGGGTCGACGGCGACGAGGCCTTCGAGGCAGATCTCAGCGGGCTGATCGACCTGGTGCTGGAGGACCCGGCCGTGCGCGGCACGGTGGAGGGCATCGTGCGTCGAGTCCAGGCACCGGGCTGGTCGAACGCGCTGTCGCAGAAGCTGATCCAGCTCACCGTGCCCGGCGTGCCGGACGTCTACCAGGGCTCCGAGCAGTGGGCTCCTGCGCTCGTGGATCCGGACAACCGCCGCCCGGTGGGCCACGCCGAGATCGCGCAGCGACTGGCCGCCCTCGACGAGCGCCGCGACGATCCTTCGGTGGCGCGCGAGCATTCCGTGCCCGCAGTGGACGAGACCGGCGATGCCAAGCTGCTGGTGACCTCGCGGGCGCTGCGTCTGCGCCGCGACCGCCCGGAGCTGTTCTCGGACTATGCACCGCTGCAGGCGGAGGGCGAGCAGGCAGAACACCTGTTCGCTTTCGACCGCGGCGGTGCGCTGACCCTGGCGACGCGGCTTCCCGTGGGGCTGGAGGCTGCCGGCGGTTGGGGCGAGACAAGCCTGGTGCTGCCCGACGGGCAGTGGAAGGATGCCCTCACCGGCGGGAGCTTCAGCGGCACCGTGCGGGTCTGGGAGGTGCTCGACCTGCTGCCTGTCGCACTGCTGGTCCGCGACTGAGCTGTTCCACCGTTATACCGAACGATCATTCTCCGAGGCGGGCGCACGCATCGTCTCCCCACCGCAGAACGGAGGACGACATGTCCTACTCCGCAGGAAACGGCCGAGCCCCTCTGGATCGCTTCGACGTCTTCGCCCCGCATGCGGCGGGTGTCGTCGTGCGCATCGACGGGCAGGACCACGAGATGATCAAGGCCCTCGACCTGCCGGGGCACAGCCCGCGCGGGCTGGAGCCGGCTCCCGAGTACGCCTCCGGCGAGCACAGCCCCATGGGCTGGTGGACGCTGCCGGACGAGGCCGCCGAGTCCGTGCCGTCCACGACGGTGCGCTACGGCTACATCCTCTCCAAGGTCCTGGACCCGGGCACGCCCGAGGAGCGCACGATCGAATCGGCCGTGCTGCCGGATCCGCGCTCCATGCGCCAGCCGCAGGGCGTGCACGAGCTGTCATGCACCTACGACCCCGCCGACTTCGAGTGGACCGACCACGACTGGGGCGGGGCCGATCTCGAGGACACCGTGCTCTACGAGATGCACATCGGGACCTTCACCCCGGAGGGCACCTTCGAGGCCGCGATCGAGCACCTGGATGCGCTCGCCGAGCTGGGCATCGACGCCGTCGAGGTCCTGCCCGTCAACGGGTTCAACGGCTCGCGCAACTGGGGCTACGACGGCGTGGCCTGGTACACGACCCAGGAGGAGTACGGCGGGCCGATCGGCCTGCAGCGTTTCGTGGATGCCTGCCACGAGCGCAACCTGGCCGTCGTGCTGGACGTCGTCTACAACCACCTGGGCCCATCCGGGAACTACCTGCCCGAGTTCTTCGAGGTCTTCACCGCCGGTGCCTCCTCGTGGGGCGAGCAGATCAACCTGGACGACTTCGGCTCCGACGGGGTGCGCGATCACATCCTCGACAATGTGCGCATGTGGCAGGAGGACTTCCACGTCGACGGCTTCCGCATCGATGCCGTGCACGCGCTCAAGGACTCCCGCGCCCGCCACATCCTCCAGCAGATCTCGGACCGTGTGGCGGAGACCTCGCAGCGCACCCGTCGTCGTGCCTTCACGATCGCGGAGTCGGACCTCAACGACGTCCGCATGGTCGAGGGCACCGAGCGCAACGGCCTGGGGATGAGCGGACAGTGGCTCGACGACTGGCACCACGGCGCGCACTGGGCGCTGTCGGGGGAGTCGCAGGGCTACTACTCGGACTTCGCCTCGCTGGGGGCGCTGGCCAAGTCCATGGAGGGGGCGTTCTTCCACGACGGCTCGTTCTCGTCCTTCCGCGGGCGCTCCCACGGGGGGCCCGTCGACCCGCAGCGGCAGAAGCCGTGGCAGTTCGTGACCTACACGCAGAACCACGATCAGGTGGGCAACCGGGCGACCGGCGACCGCTTCTCGCAGACGCTGTCCACGGATCGCCTGATCCTGGCCGCGGCCCTGCTGCTGACCCAGCCGTACACGCCCATGATCTTCCAGGGCGAGGAGTGGGCGGCCTCGACCCCGTGGCCGTTCTTCACCGCGCATCCGGAGCCCGAGCTGGCCGATGCCGTGCGCAGCGGCCGCAAGGCCGAGTTCGCGCGCATGGGATGGGACGAGGACTCCGTCCCGGATCCCCAGGCGCAGGAGACCTTCGACTCGGCGATCCTGAAGTGGGATGAGCGTGAGCAGGGCGATCACGCGAAGGTGCTCGCCGCCTACCGGGAACTGATCGACCTGCGCCGACGCACCCCCGAGCTGCGCGGCGGCTTCGAGACGATCCGCACCGAGTTCGAAGAGGACGGCCGCTGGCTCGTGCTGCACCGCGGCCCGGTGTCCGCAGCCTTCAACTTCGGCGACGACGCCGTGGACGTGCCGCTGGGCGGTGCCGCTTCGTCGGTGCTGTGGAGCCACGGCGCCGAGGAGCCGGCCGGGGAGTCCATCCGTCTCCAGGGCAGCGGCGCAGCGGTGCTCAGGGCCTGAGAGGCTGTGCTGGACGGTCCGCCATGATCCAGCGGCCTCCGCTTCCTCCAGGGAGCGGAGGCCGCTTCGGCTCCGAAGCGGTGCGTCCTGCTGCTCCCATTGCGCTGTCGCCGGGCGGTGGAAGGATGGGCACATGCTGATCTACGGAGATGACACCCGCTGGACGCCCGCCGAGGACCGCTACGAGTCCATGCCCTACCGCACGCTCGGGACCTCGGGCCTGAAGCTGCCCGCGATCTCGCTGGGGCTGTGGCACAACTTCGGCGATGACAAGCCCATGGCCACGCAGAAGCAGATCCTGCGTCAGGCCTTCGACTCGGGCATCACCCACTTCGACCTGGCCAACAACTACGGCCCGCCCAACGGCTCGGCCGAGCTGAACTTCGGGCGCGTGCTCAAGGAGGACTTCGCCGATCTGCGCCAGGAGATCGTGATCTCCTCCAAGGCCGGCTGGGACATGTGGCCGGGCCCCTACGGCTTCGGCGGCTCGCGCAAGTACCTCATCGACTCGCTCGATCAGTCGCTCGAGCGCATGGGCCTGGACCGGGTGGACATCTTCTACCACCACCGTCCGGATCCGGAGACCCCGATCGAGGACACCATGCGCACCCTGGACCGCATCGTGCGCTCGGGCCGGGCGCTGCACGTGGGCATCTCCTCCTACAGCGCCGACGACACCGCCCAGGCCCAGCAGATCATGCGCGAGCTCGGCACGCCGCTGGTCATCCACCAGCCGTCGTACTCGCTGCTCAACCGCTGGATCGAGGAGCCCTCCGAGAACGCGGACGGCCCGGCCGGCGGCAAGAACCTGGTGCAGGTGCTGGGGGAGGCCGGTATGGGCTCGATCGTGTTCACGCCGCTGGCCCAGGGCATGCTCACGGACAAGTACCTGAACGGCATCCCGGAGGACTCGCGCGCCGCGGCCTCCAAGTCCCTGAACCCCGAATGGCTCACGGACGAGAACATCGAGCGCATCCGCGGGCTGAACGAGATCGCTCAGCAGCGCGGTCAGACCCTGGCGCAGATGGCGATCGCCTGGACCCTGCGCCCGCAGGACGGCGGGCAGGTCACCTCCGCGCTGGTGGGAGCCTCCTCGGCCCGGCAGATCGCCGACAGCGCCAAGGCCGTGGAGAACCTCGAGTTCTCCCAGGACGAGCTCTCCCGCATCGACGAGCTCGCTCGGGACGCCGGGGTGAACATCTGGGCCAAGGCCACCGAGTCCACCAAGGACTGAGCTTGGACCGCTGAGGGGCCGCCTGCCGGTCGGCGGCTAGGCAGCACGAAGGGGACGCCTCCGAGTGGAAGCGTCCCCTTCGTCGTGCCCGCACCCTGCGCTGCGGGCGAGCGCTCAGCAGATCGGCAGCCCGGCCCGCTCGAGCACGAAGTCGGTCAGCGGGGCGTAGGCCTCGGGCGGGATGTTGTCGTCCATCGGCACGACGACCTCGATCAGGCCCTGCTGCTCGCCCACGAACGGGGCAGGGTCATTGCAGTCGGCGATCGCGATCACCCGCGCCCCGCGGGAGCCGGCGGCACCTGCCATGCCGTGATCGGAGACCACCAGATCAGGCAGGAACGAGGGATCGCCGGCCTGCTCGGCGAGGCGATCGAGGGCCAGTTCCATGGGCTCCGGGCGGTGCGTGTGCCGCAGTCCGCCGTACTGCTCGACCATCATCACATCCGAGACCTGGCGCACCTGCCCGTCGTCCCAGGCGATGCCGCCGTGCATGTGCAGCACCTCGGCACCTGCCGCGCGGGCGGCTGCGGCCAGGCGGGAGTAGATCGGAGGCAGGGCCGCGGGGTGAGCCGTGGCGAAGAAGATCGTGGCGCCGGGTCGCACGGCGTCGGCGAGCACCGCGGCGTAGCGCTCGAGCGCGGCCACGCACAGCTGGGCGCTGATCGTGTCCACGCCCTCGGTGAAGGACGGGTCGGCGCTGATGCCGACGCGCTCGACCATGAGGCGGAAGACACCGTCGTACGTGGTGCCCGGAGTCGGGGTGACGCCCATGTACTGGTGCTCGGAGGAGTCCAGGAAGCCCTGGATGTTCGCCAGATTGGCCTGCCGGGGCGTGGCCACCGGGCCGGTCGCGTGGAATCGGTCGAGGTGATCTGCCAGGTCCTGGGGGCTCAGCGCTGAAGTCGTCATGGCTGCCACAGTAGGTCCGGGCGTGATCCCCCTCTGCGACGGGGCATAGACCTGCTCGACGTGGGCCCGAGCTGCGGCCGCCCAGGAGAAGCCGCGGGCGCGCTCGGCGGCGGCACGGCCACGCCGAGCCAGCTCCACGGGATCTCTCAAGGTCGACCGCAGCGCCTCGGCCCACGCCTGCGGAGTGCGCTGACCGACGAGCCAGCCGGTGCGGCCGTCGTCGAGCGCTGAGCGCAGCCCGCCGGCATCCGAGGCGAGCACCGGGGTCCCACAAGCCTGGGCCTCCAGGGCCACCAGGCCGAAGGTCTCCGACGACGACGGCACCGCCCAGAGATCCGCCCGGCGCATGGCGGCGGCCAGCTCGGTCACGGGCAGCGAGCCGAGCCACTCGATCCGGTCCTCGATGCCGAGAGTCCGGGCCTGCTGGTGCAGGGAGTCGGTGAAGGCGTCGTCGCCCACCCCTGCCAGCAGCAGGCGGGGAACCGGGGCCTTCGGATCGGCGGCCAGCAGGCCCATCGCCTCCAGGAGGATCTGCGGGCCCTTGAGCGGCTGTAGGCGCCCCGCGAAGCCGATCACCGGCTCGTGGTCCTGGCGGGCAGCGGACTGCGGCTCGGAGGACGGAGCGTCGGGAGGCTGCGGGCCGTCCGGGCGGAACACCTCGAGGTCCACGCCCGGGGCGATCACGTGGGTCCGGGCGGGGTCGGCGTCGTAGAGCTCGCGCATCTGCTCGGCCTCGGCGGCGGTGTTGACCACCAGGACCGAGGTCTCGCGGATCAGGCGCTGCTCGGCGCACTCGCGGACCTCCGGCTCGAGGGCCTCCCCGGCGGCCGCCTGCGCGTTCTTGCCGCGGGCACTGGTGTGCAGGGTCAGCGCGAGCGGGATGTCCCAGTCCTGCGCCAGATCCCGGCCGACCTCCCCGGAGAGCCAGTAGTGCCCGTGGAGGACATCGGGGCGGGGCAGCAGCTGCGCAGCGGCGGCCCGCAGAGCCGCGGCGACGGCGGGCAGGTGCCGCGGCAGCTCGTCCTTGGCCGTGCTCGCGGTCTCGGGCAGAGTCACGCTCACCAGCCGCAGCCCCGGCAGCTCGCCGACGGGCTGGGCCGTGACGGTCTGCGCCGGACGCCGCTGCCCGGGGTGCTCGCTGTCGCGCCACAGGGTGATGAGATCGACCGCATAACCCTGGCAAGCCAGCTCGCTCGCCAGGTGCCGGACGTAGACGTTCATCCCGCCCGCATCCCCCTGACCGGGCTGGCGCAGGGGAGAGGTGTGCAGGCACAGCATCGCAATGCGCAGGCACTTCTGCGACGGACCGGTCGGAGCGGCGCAGGGATCTTCGGAGGTGAGCACGCGAACACTCTAGGGCCGCTGGGCGCGCGACCACGGTGCCACAATGGTCCGGTGAGCACCGATCCCCAAGCCCCTGACACCCGCAGCCAGCCGCCTGCCGCAGCGTTCGTCGCCCAAGACGTCCATCGTCAGGGCGCGGCGCCCGAGCGAAGCGCGGTCGTCGATCTCGCCGCGATCCGCCACAACGTGCGGGTGCTGGCCGAGCTCGCCCATCCTGCCGCCCTGATGGCCGTGGTGAAAGCCGATGCCTACGGCCACGGTGCGGTGCCGGTGGCCCGTGCAGCACTGGTCGCAGGGGCGCAGGGCCTGGGCGTGGCACATGTGCGCGAGGCCCTCGAGCTGCGCGAGGCCGGGATCCGCGCCCCGATCCTGGCCTGGCTGCACACCGCGGACACCGACTTCGAGACTGCGCTGCAGCGGGACATCGCTCTGGGGGTCTCCGGTGCGGAGCTCTTCGAGATCGCGGCGACGGCCCAGCGGATCGGGCGCACGGCTCGGATCCACCTCAAGGTCGACACCGGCCTGGGCCGCAACGGCTTCGCGCTGTCGCAGTGGCCGCAGGTCCTCGAGACCGTCCGCGGGCTGGAGCGAGGCGGTGCGCTGCGCGTCGACGGGATCTTCTCCCACCTGGCCGTCGCCGATGAGCCCGAGCGCCCGGAGACCGATGAGCAGGTCGAGGCCTTCGCCGCCGCCGTGCGGCAGGCACGGGAGGCGGGGCTCGCCCCGCGGTTCACCCACCTGGCGAACACGCCGGCGACCCTGTCGCTCGGGCAGCCGGGTGCGCTCGCGGATCCGCAGACCACGCGCGGGGACATCGTGCGCACCGGCGTGGGGATCTACGGCGTCTCGCCGTTCGCCGATCGCAGCGCCCAGGAGCTCGGGCTGCTGCCTGCCATGACCCTGCGGACCTCGGTGGCCAACATCAAGCGGGTCCCCTCGGGCCAGGGGGTCTCCTACGGGTTGAGCTACCGCACCTCCGAGGCGACCACCCTCGCGCTGATCCCCATGGGCTACGGCGACGGCGTGCCGCGCGTGGCCACCGGGGCCCCGGTCATGATCGAGGGCCGCACCTACCCGGTCGTCGGGCGGATCGCCATGGACCAGATGGTCGTTGACCTGCGGACCACGGAGGACATGAGCCATCTGCTGGGTGCGGAGGCGGTCCTCTTCGGCGGCGAGGGCGCCCCCTCGGTGCGCGAGTGGTCCGAGGCCGCCGGGACGATCGACTACGAGATCATCACCCGGATCTCCCCGCGCGTGCAGCGGGTGCACGTGGACACCCGCGCCGACCTCGCGTTCGACCGGGTGGCGCAGGAGCGTGCGGCCCACGCTCGGGCGAACGCATCCGAGACGGGCCAGGGCCGCGCCGATGGCTGAGTCCGGCGGCAGCGCGCCGCGCTGGGAGCGCACCGTGCAGGTCGGCTCGGCGATCGAGACCCAGCGCCTGGCCGAGCGGCTGGGACGCGAGCTGCGAGCCGGTGACCTGATCCTGCTGGACGGTCCCCTCGGGGCCGGCAAGACGACCTTCACGCAGGGCCTGGGCCGCGGCCTGGGAGCGGTGGAGGGGATCATCTCGCCCACGTTCGTGCTGGCCCGTCGCCACCCGAACGAAGCCCACGGCCCCCGTCCCGGCGCCCCGGGGCTCGTGCACGTGGACGCGTACCGGCTGGCCGATGCGGCCCAGGTCGAGGACATCGACCTCGAGGTGACCCTCGCCGAGTGGGTGACGGTCATCGAGTGGGGGCGCGGCAAAGTCGAGGGGCTCAGCGACTCTCGGCTGGAGATCGAGATCGAGCGGCCGCAGGGAGGGCAGCGCTCGCTGTCGGACGTGCTGGCGGAGTTCGCCGCGGACCACGACGAGGACGAAGCTGCCGCCGTCGACGAGCCGCGGACGCTGCGGCTGCGCGGCATCGGCCCACGCTGGGACCGCGTGCCGAAAGCGCTGCACGACTTCGCCGACCAGGGCTGAGCTCACGTTGCCCGTGCCCGGGGCGGGTGCTCCGGCGGTCGTCTTCGACGCCGTGCAGGAGCAGCTTGAAGGGCAGCGCGAGGTCTACATCGACCTCCACGCCCACCCCGAGCTGTCCATGCACGAGACCCGCACCAGCGGCATCATTGCCGAGCGCCTGGAGGGCTTCGGCTTCGAGGTCCACCAGCGCGTCGGCGGCGGCGTGGTGGGCGTGCTCGCCAACGGTCAGGGCCCCGTGGTGATGAACCGGGCGGACTTCGACGCCCTGCCGGTCGAGCAGAGGACAGGGCTGGACTACGCCCCCACCGAGACGACCACCGACGAGGACGGCCGCGCTGGCCTGGCTGGGCTGACCCGCTCTCCGACGAGGGCCCAGCTTCGCAGTCCCTCAGCACTGAGGGGATGCGAAGGTGCGGCCTCGAGCGTCCGGGTGGAGGAATCTCTGATCGGCCGATGACACTGCGCAGGCGCGGACGGCCCGGGGACCCGCACGATCTGATCGGCCCCAGCCGATGCGTCGACGTCTTCAACCACTCGTGACCGGCAGGTCCAGGGGCATTCAGCGCCAGTTCGGGTACGGGAAACCTGAGGCGGGGACGGTGGGGCCTTCCCCCGAAACCCGCTCCCCATGAAGGACCCATGTCACCCACCACGGCCCCGCACACCCTGAACCGACGACGGCTCCTGGAGCTCGGAGGCCTGACCGGCACCGCGCTCGCCCTGGGCATCAGCGCCCCTGCCGAGGCGAGCGAGTCCGGGGAGGCAGCCGGGGCGACGTTCGGGCTGGGAGTCGCCAGCGGCGCACCGCGCCCCGACGGCGCCGTGCTGTGGACGCGTCTGGCCCCGGACCCACTGGCCGAGGACGGGCACGGAGGGATGCCGCTGCGGCCGGCGCCGGTGCGCTGGGAAGTCTCCCGGGACCCGGAGTTCACCCGCGTGGAGCGGCGGGGCAATGCCCTGGCCCAGCCCGAGCTGGCGCATTCCGTGCATCCTCGCGTGGAGGGGCTGGCTCCGGACACGCAGTACTGGTACCGGTTCCGATCCGGCCAGGAGGTCAGCCCGGTGGGGCGGTTCCGGACCCTGCCGGCCCCGGGACAGCAGACCGACGCGTTCTCCTTCGGCCTGGTCTCCTGCCAGGCCTGGTACCACGGGCACTTCACCGCGCACCGCCACCTGGCCCAGGAGGAGGACCTGGACCTCGTGGTCTTCGTGGGGGACTACATCTACGAGTACGGGATCACAGCGGACAACCTGTGGCGCCAGGGCGCGAGCGTCGCGCCAGCGCACGAGGTGGAGATCGAGACCCTCGAGCAGTACCGGCTGCGCTACAGCCTCTTCAAGTCGGATGCGCACCTGCAGGCCGTGCATGCACGGGCGGCGGCCGTGGCGGTGTGGGACGACCACGAGGTCCAGAACAACTACGCCGCGGCGGTCTCCGGCAAGGACGTGTCCCCGGAGGACTTCGAGCATCAGATCGCGGTGGCCTACCGGGCGTTCTACGAGAACATGCCCCTGGACCTCGAGGCCCTGCCCACCGGCCCGGACGCGGACATCACGAGCGGCTTCGACGTGGGCACGCTGGCGCGCTTCAGCCTCCTGGACTCGCGGCAGTTCCGCGATCCGGAGCCTGCCGATGCCCAGGAGCAGAACCGGGAGCAGCGCACGATCCTGGGCGCCCAGCAGGAGTCCTGGATCGAGGGCCGCCTTTCGCAGAGCACTGCCACCTGGGACGTGCTGGCCAACGGGGTCGTGCTCACGGCCGTCTCCGAGGACCGCACCGACATGTGGGACGGCTATCCGGCAGCCCGCCGACGCCTGATGGCGGCCATGTCCGAGGTCTCCAACCCGGTCATGCTCACCGGCGACATCCACAAGCACGTGGCCGCCGAGCTCAAGGAGGACTTCGCGGATCCGTCCTCCGAGACGATCGGCGTCGAGCTGGTCTGCACGTCGGTGGCCTCCGACGGGGACGGATCCGAGACCGATGCCCACACCGCGGACTGGACCCGTCACCCCTACGTGCGCCACTACGACGGGCGCCGCGGCTACGTCCACGTCCGGCTGACCCCGCAGGAGATGACCTCGAGCTTCTGGGCCGTGCCCTGGATCGAGGCCGATGACACAGCGCCCAAGGAGCTCTCGGCGCGCTTCAGCACCCGAGCAGGAGAGCCGGGACTCGCCCCGGCCGGAGAGGACCGAGCATGAGCCCGCGCCCGCAGACCGTCCAGGACCTCGAGGCCGAGGCGGGGATCGGCCGCCTCGAGCTGCGGTGGCAGGCGCTGCCCTGGGAGCCGCTGATCGATCACTACCGGATCTACTCGGGAGCGCCCCGGGGCAGGGGGCGTGAGCCGGACCCGGAGCACCTGGTGGGCCGGACCGTCTTCCCGCGCTTCGTGCTGGACGGGCTGGACCCCGCTGGGGAGCAGCACAGCCTCACGGTCATCGCCGTGAGCGATGCGGGGCGCCTGTCCCTGTCCAGCCGGCCGCTGATCGCAGCCTCGCAGGCCTCGGTCACCGAGACCGGCACGGAGCTGGCCGCGATCGGCTCCTTCGACGGGAGGACCCACGAGCTGCAGTTCGCCCCGAAGGACTACGCGAAGATCCCGAAGGCCTACCCTCAGGCGCTCATCGAGTTCCGCCAGGGCGACGACGAGCCCCGTCAGGCCTGGCCGTACCTGCTGCCCGGTCCCGGCGACGCCTGGGCGGGCCGGAAGTCCTATCGGGCCCGCTGGGTCGTGGACCTCGACGAGGCCCCGGGCACGACTGATCTGGCGCTGTGGCTCGTGGACACGACCTCGCTGGGCGGGAGGCTGGACATCGCCGTCAACGGGACGCCGGTGCGCGGCATCGAGCTGCCGCGGGGGTCGAACAAGGGCTCGCGGCAGGGCGATGCCACGGCGACCGGCTCGCCGCTCAAGCGCTCGCGCCACGAGCTCGAGCTCCCGGCCGGGGCCCTGCGCGCCGGTGAGAACACCGTCGAGTTCGTCCTCGCCGAGGGCGGCTGGGTGGCCTGGGACGCTCTGGGCCTGTTCGCGCGCTGAGCGGGGACGTGAGGCGGCGGCTTAGACTGACCAGGTGCTTCTGCTGTGCCTCGACTCCTCCTCCGCCGCCTCCGTCGCGCTCCTGCAGATCGACGACGATCCAGGACCCCCTTCCGGCGACCACGACGCCTCGCCCGGGAAGGCTCGGGTGCTGGCCGAGTGGTCGACCGAGGACACCCGCAGCCACGCGGAGGTCCTGACCCCGGCAGTCCAGGACGTCCTGCAGCGGTCCGGGACGGCGCCCGAGGACCTGTCCGGCATCCTGGTGGGCACCGGCCCCGGGCCCTTCACCGGCCTGCGCGCAGGACTGGTCACCGCGCGCGTGCTCGGCTACGCCTGGGACCTGCCGGTCTGGGGGATGACGAGCCTGGCCGCTCTGGCCCTAGACGTCGCGGCGCTTCCGCAGCCGCCGTCGTCCTTCGTCGTGGCCGCCGACGCCCGGCGCCGTGAGGTCTACTGGGCGCAGTACCGACTGCAGGGCACGGGGGCGCCGCTGCTCGTCGACGGGCCTCGCGTCGGTCCTGCCCAGGAGCTGCCCGAGCTGCCGGTCTACGGCCGCGGTGCCGGCCTCTACGCCGAGCAGCTGTCGCAGGCCGTCGTCGAGCCGGTGCCGGGCGGGCCGCAGCAGGCGCCGTCGCAGTGGCAGGCGAGCGCGGCGTCGCTGGGGATGGCCGCCGCCGAGGCGCTGGCCGCGGGCCAAGAGCTCTCGCAGGACCTTGCTCCGCTGTACCTGCGCGACTCCGACGCCAAGGTGCCCGGGCCTCGGAAGAAGGCCGGGGCGTGAGCGGGCCGTGGCAGCTGCGCACGGCGGCGCTCGAGGACGTCGCCGCACTGCACCGCCTGGAGCGGGAGCTGTTCCCCGGCGACGCCTGGTCCGAGGACATGCTCGCCGCCGAGATCTCGCATGTGACCCGCCGCTACCTGGTGGCGCTGCAGGACGAGCGGATCGTGGGATACGCCGGCGTGATGGTGGTGGCAGAAACCGCCGACGTGCAGAACATCGCGGTGATCCCGCAGCTGCGCGGGCGCGGCCTGGGCTCGGCCCTGCTGCAGGCGCTGCACGAGATCGCGAGTCGGCGCGGTGCGCAGGAGGTCCTGCTGGAGGTGCGCGAGTCCAATGAGACGGCGCAGTCGCTCTACCGGCGCTTCGGCTACACGGAGATCGCCCAGCGCCCGCGCTACTACCCGGACGGGGAGACCGCGGTGATCATGCTCGCCCCGCTGAGCGCCGACGGCGACGCTTCCGCGGGAGTCAGCACCCAGCGCCCGCCGAGCACGACCGACCTGACGAGCCACATGGACCTGTCCGCCGCAGCGCACGACGACCCCCGGGAGGACCCGCGATGACCACGACCGACAGCCCCCTGGTCCTGGGCATCGAGACCTCGTGCGATGAGACCGGCGTGGGCATCGTGCGCGGGCGGCGCCTGCTGGCCAATGCCGTGGCCTCCTCGATGGACCAGCATGCCGTCTTCGGCGGGGTCATTCCCGAGATCGCCGCCCGCGCCCACCTGGAGGCCATGACGCCCACGATCGAGGAGGCGCTGCGCACCGCAGGGGTGCGCCTGCAGGATCTCGATGCGATCGCCGTGACCGCAGGCCCCGGTCTGGCCGGTGCCCTCATGGTGGGCGTCTCTGCCGCCAAGGCGCTCGCACTGGCCACGGGCAAGCCGCTGTACGCCGTGAACCACCTGGTCGCCCACGTCTCGGTGGGCCTGCTGGATCCCGACGACGACGGCGCCCCGACCCTGATCGCGGAGGACGGCTCCCTGGTGCCCGGTCTGGGTGCGCTGCTGGTCTCCGGCGGGCACACCGAGATCCTGGCCGTGCGGGAGATCGCCGAGGACGTCGAGATGCTCGGCTCGACCATCGATGACGCCGCCGGAGAGGCCTACGACAAGGTCGCCCGCCTGCTCGGACTCGGCTACCCGGGCGGCCCCGTGATCGACCGCGCCGCCGCCGAGGGGGATCCGAAGGCCTTCCGCTTCCCGCGCGGTCTGGCCGCCGGCAAGTACATGGGCAGCGCGGAGGCGCCTGGCCCGCACCGCTACGACTTCTCGTTCTCCGGTCTCAAGACCGCGGTGGCCCGGGTGGTCGAGGCCTTCGAGGCCGAGGGCCAGGAGGTCCCGGTCGCCGATGTGGCCGCCTCCTTCCAGGAATCGGTGGCCGATGTCATCACGTCCAAGGCCATGCTGGCTGCGCGCGAGCATGGGCTGTCCACCCTGCTGCTGGGCGGGGGAGTGGCGGCGAACTCGCGACTGCGCGCACTGGCCGCCCAGCGCTGCACCGAGAACGGCATACGCCTGGTGGTTCCGCCGCTGAGCCTGTGCACGGACAACGGCGCCATGGTGGCGGCTCTGGGCTCGCGGCTGGTCTCGGTGGGGGCGCAGCCGACCGGGCTCGAGTTCACCGCCGATCCCGGGCTGCCCGTGGCCACGGTGTCCAAAAATCAATGAAGAGACGTATTTCCGGCTGATTGACGATTGGAGTTCTAGTGGTATCTGCTGATGATTTCATCCCAGGGGAAGACGAGCAGGATCGTTCTTCGTTGACCGTTTACGTGAATCCACCATTTGGCGGAATGGATGAGATCGTGAAGGCTGGTCAGCTTGTTCACCATTATCTAGAAAAGAGGGGATTCGATCCGGGGCGGATCGATCCGGTCCCTGGGATGGGAGCTTCTGCAGGTGGTATTGAGCTGGGAGTGCTTTTTAAAGCGGCAACGTTGGTATTAAAATGCACCAAAGCTGTGGTTGAGATTTCTCAGCTTGTGAAGGCGCGTCGAAATAGGTGGATCATCGATGAGCATAGGACGAATGGATTGGCGCACATGACCTACGCTGCTGACCCGGGGGCCCATCCCCTTGGTCTTCTGATCCAGCTCGAAGGCTTGGACGACGAATGGCAAGCCGTCTTCCCTGGCACTCACTTGGATTTGGTGTTGAATTTAACCAGTTCGAGAGGGGTGCCGCGCTCCGGCGAAAAATCTGCAATCGTGCATTTAAGGGCTTCTGAAGTCTCGGCCCCTGTGATGGCGGAAATACTTAGGCACTTCGGAAAACAAAATTCCGGAAATATGTTTTACCGAATGCACGGGGGTAAAATTCTCGGAGTGCGTCGCCTTCGTAAGGAGATTCCACCAAGAGATCCCAGTCACAAATTCTGGAAGAGCAATCTTAGGAAGCAGATGATGTGGGATCGGGTCTGATTATTCGCGCCGCGCGCGCTGCACGACGTCGAGGGCGGCGGAGCGCAGGTCGCCGTCGTGGGCGGCCACGGCGGCGCGCTGATGCGTGGAGCCGGTGCCCTCGGCGATGATCCGGGCCACCCCGGCGAGCTCCTCGACGCAACCCAGGTCCACGGCGATCGGCTGCAGGCGCTCGAGCATGTCTGCCAGGTCGTCGGTGACGAGCAGCTCCTCCAGGGCGTTGTCCCGGATGATGATCGCCTCCAGCCCGTAGCGAGCGGCGCGCCATTTGTTCTCTCGGATCAGCCACGGGCGCATCTGCTCGACCTTGCGCCCCGAGTCCACGATCCGCGAGGCCTCCTCGGCCAGGCACTGGGTGAGCGCTGCGATCGCACTCAGATCCCGCACGGAGGTGGGGGAGTCGCAGAAGCGCATCTCGACCGTGCCGTACTTGGGCACGGGGCGGACATCGAGGCGGGATTCGCTGATGTCGTCGATCACGCCGGTGGCCAGCAGATCGGAGACGCACAGCTCGAAGTCCGACCAGTTCTGGAACGAGTAGGGGATGCCCGCGGTCGGCAGCTGCTGGAAGAGCTGGGCGCGGTGGGAGGCGTAGCCGGTGTCGAAGCCGTTCCAGTACGGAGAGTTGGCCGACAGCGCCAGAAGGTGGGCGTAATGGGCCAGCAGGTGGTCCTGGACCGGCAGGGCCTTGTCCTGTGAGTCGACGCCCACGTGGACGTGCATCCCGAAGATCACCATCTGCCGCCCCCAGTACTGAGCGCGGTCCAGGACGGTGAAGTAGCGGTCCTTCTCCACGACCGACTGGTCCTGCCAGCGGGAGAACGGATGGGTGCCCGCGGGGTAGATCTCGATGCCCTGGGGGTCGGTCACCCGGCGGATCTCACCGAGCATCTGCTCGAGCTGACCCACCGCCTCCCCGACGCTGCGGCACACCCCGGTGACCATCTCCACGGTGTTGTTCAGGAACTCGCCGGTCAGCACGGGGTGATCGCCGTCCTCGGCGCGCTGCGGAACCTGGCTGTGCACGGCAGCGAGGATCTCCTCCGCCCGGGGCACGAGCGCGCCGGTCTGGGCGTCGACGAGCGCGACCTCCCATTCGATGCCCAGTGTCGACTGCGGCGATGAGCTGAATTCGATGTTCATGGCACCTCGCTGGCAGGACGTCCGGGGATCCGCTCGGCGGCATCCGAGCGGATCCCACTGTAGAACAGCGCACAGCCCTCGCGGTGCGGATCGCTACCCTGGACGGCATGCCGCGTCATGAACTTCCCCCCGTCGACCGTCGCACCCCCGCCCTGCCGGACTCCGTAGCTGTCCGTGCCCGCTTTCGCACCCGTCGCGCCGGGCTCGGCCTCGTCCTCGCCGGAGGGCTCGTGCTCAGCGCCTGCGGAAGCCAGCAGGCGCCGTCGGAAGGGACGACGCCCTCCGGGACCGCCTCGGACGGGGCGAGTGCCGCGAGCCCGTCGGAATCCTCCGCCCGCTCCGAGGCCGGCTCAGGCGAGCAGGCCGCCGGACTGCTGCCCGATGAGCGGACCCGTGCCGCGGCCGAGGAGGCAGTGTCCGAGATGACGCTCGAGGAGAAGGCCGGGCAGGTTCTCCTGGCCACCTGGAGCGGGGCGGACCCTGCCTCGGTCGATGCCCAGATCAGCCAGATCGGGGATCTGCACCTGGGCGGTGTGATCGTCATGGGGGCCAACGTCCCCACCGCCGACGGGCAGGGGATCACGGAGGAAGCCGGCGCGGGCGGCGGCGCCTCGGACGTCGACGTGGAGGCCATGCGCTCGCAGAACGAGCGGGTCGGTGCGGCCCTGAGCCCCCAGGAGCGCAACTGGTCCGGGATCATCGGCGTCGATCAGGAGGGCGGCTCCGTCGCCCGCCTGGCCGAGCCCCTGACCGTCTGGCCCTCCGCGCAGACCGTCGGCGCCGCGGACGATCCGGAGCTGACCCGCGAGGCGGCCGCCGGGATGGGTGCAGAGCTCGCCGGGCTCGGCTTCACCATGGACTTCGCCCCCGTGGCCGATGTGACCAGCCCCGACGACGCCGTCGTCCAGGACCGCGCCTACAGCGACGACCCCGAGATCGTCTCCGAGCAGACCGTGGCCGCCATGAGCGGACTCTCCGATGCGGGACTGATCTCCTCGCCCAAGCACTTCCCGGGCCACGGCTCCGTCAGCACCGACTCCCACGTGGGGCTGCCGGTCCAGCAGACCCCGGTCGAGACCCTGAAGGATGGGGACTGGGCACCGTTCCGTGCCGCGGTCGACGCCGGCGCCCCGACGATCATGATGGGGCACATCGCCGTGAGCGACTGGAACGCCCAGGTGCCCGCCACGCTGGAGCCGAAGGCCTACCAGGCGCTGCGGGAGGATCTCGGCTTCCAGGGGGCGGTCGTCACCGATGCCCTCGACATGGGGGCCCTGAAGGACGTCGTGGGACCGGGCCGACCCGTCGACTCGGGGGTCACCACCCCTGCCGGTGCGGCCCTGCAGGCCGGCGCGGATCTGCTGGTGATGCCCGAGGACGAGGCCGCGGCCCACGCGGACATCGTGCAGGCCGTGGAGTCCGGTGCCATCCCGCAGCAGCGCCTGGACGAGGCCGCCACCCGGGTGGTGGCCATGCAGATGAGCTATGACCAGGCCCAGGAGTCGGCCCCGGTCGAGCCCGCGGAGCCCGGGAGCCACCAGGAGCTGGCCGCGCGCTTCGGCGGCTGAGCCCGGCTGCCCGTCGCGGCGCTGAGGCCGCAGATCGGCAGCTGATCGACATCGACGACATGCGGAGCTGCGGCTTCGACGAATGGGAGCGCCGAGGCCGCAGATCCGCAGCCGATCAGCAGCGATGGGGTGCGGTGGTGCGGCATCAGCTCATCGGCTCGACGACCAGGACCGCACGGCGCTCGCCGGTGCGGCCCTGTTCGTCGCTGTCCCACAGCCGCGTGACGATCAGCGTGGCGCGATTCGGCCCGGACGGCTTGAGCTGCCGGCGCAGCTGCTCGGGCGTGACGTCGGTGCCGCGCTTCTTGATCTCCAGGGTGCCGATCCGGTTCTGCTTCACCCAGGACTTGAGCACCTTGACGGTGTGGGGCAGGACCTCGCGCACGCGGTAGGCCCGGGCGAACGGGGTCGACGGGTCCTGGACGTCGGAGGCCGTCAAGTAGGCGATGCGGGGATGAACCAGGCGTGCACCCAGACGATCGCCCAGGTCCTGCACCAGTCCGGCGCGGATCACGGCTCCGTCGGGCTCCCAGACGACGTCGCCGGCGGCGATCGGCGGGACGGCGTCGTCGCTGTCCTCGGAGACCGTCAGGGGTGCGTCGTCGGGGTCTGGGAACGGCTCCGAGGAGATCAGCTCGTGGTGGCCCTGCTCGCCCATGACCAGGGCGGCGCGGCGGATCCCGGGGCGGGCCAGTGCTCCGAACCACAGCACGACCTCGACGACGTCGCGGCGGTGGGAGATCCACTGCGCCTCGCACCCCTCCGGCACGGCCGCGTGCGGCAGGCCCGGGCCCATCTTCACGCCCACCGGCATCCCGGAATCGGCCAGCGCCTGGACGAAGGACAGGGGAGGGGAGAAGGCTTCCGGATCGAAGATCCGCCGGGAGGCTCCGGCGGTCTCGCGGCGGGCCGGATCGAGCCACAGCGCCTCGGGGCGTCCGCCGGGCAGCTCGTCGAGGTCGAGGCTCTGGACGTCGGCCTGGACCACGCGGGTCTCGGGGAACGGCGTGAGGTTCACCGTCGCCACGGCCGCGGTGGTCTCATCGAGCTCCACGGCGGTGACGTCGAGCCCGGCGGAGGCCAGGGTCATGGCGTCGGCGCCGATCCCGCAGCCCAGATCGGCCACGCGGCGCACGCCGGCCTGGACGTACCGGCTGGCGTGGACGGCGGAGACGCTCAGCCGGGTGGCCTGCTCGAGGCCGTCCTGGGTGAAGAGCATGTGCTGGGCGAACTCGCCGAACTTGGCGACTGCCGCGGTGCGCAGCCGCGACTGGGTCATGGCCGCGGAGATCAGCTCGGGGGCGAACCCCTCGGCCCGCAGCCGCGAGATCTGCTGCAGCGCCTGGTCCTCCCGGTAAGGACCCAGCCCGTCGAGCAGCCTCATGCCCTCGGGCGTGAGCAGCGCGGCCAGGGACTCGGCGGCGGTCTCGGGGGAGGGGGTCTCTTCCACGTCCTCGACCCTAGCCTCTGAGCGGACGGTGATCGACGGACCTGCGCGGCGACGCGAGGATCAGTAGCAGGAGGCGAGCCGGCCGTTGGGGCCGTCGATCACGGTGATGGGGGTGTCGAAGACCTCCGTGAGCACCTCGTCCGTCAGGATCTCCTCCGGGGTGCCGAAGCGGGCGATCTGCCCGTCCTTCACCGCGCAGATGTGATCGGCGTAGTGCCCGGCGAAGTTGATGTCGTGCAGCACGATGATGATCGTTCGGCCGAGCTCACGGCAGGCGGAGCGCAGGAACTGCATCATCTGCACCGAGTGCTTCATGTCGAGGTTGTTCAGCGGCTCGTCCAGCAGCACGTGATCCGTCTCCTGGGCCAGGACCATGGCCACGTAGGCGCGCTGGCGCTGGCCGCCCGAGAGCTCGTCCAGGTACCGGTTCTGCAGCTCGGTGAGGTGCAGGAAGTCCAGGTACTTCGAGATGATCCGCTCGTCCTCCACGTTCAGCCGTCCCCCGGAGTAGGGGAAGCGCCCGAAGCCCACGAGCTGGCGCACCGTCAGGCGGGTGACGTAGTGGTTCTCCTGCCGCAGGATCGACAGGATCTTGGCCAGGTCCTTGGACTTCGACTTGGCGACGTCCATCTCCGCCACCTTGATGACCCCCTCGTCGAGGGACAGCAGGCGTCCGATCATGGTCAGCAGCGTCGACTTGCCGGCGCCGTTGGGCCCCACCAGCGCGGTCATGCCGCCGGTGGGGATCTCGAGGTCGACCGGGCCGATGCGGACCTCATCGGTGTAGTGCTTGCGGACAGTGTTCAGGGTGATCACAGGCGTCCCTTTCGCAGGATGACGTACAGGAAGACGGAGCCGCCCACGAGCTCGATGATGATCCCCACGACGCCCTGGGCGTAGAAGACGTGGTGCATCAGGAAGTAGGCCCCGGAGAGCACCACGAAGCCGATGAGCATGGCGACCGGGAAGATCCGTCGGTGGTCGTAGGTGTCGGCGAACTGGTAGGCCAGCGTGGCCACCAGGAAGCCCAGGAAGGTCAGCGGGCCCACCAGGGCGGTCGAGACGGCCATGAGGATCGAGATCAGGAACAGGATCCGGATGGTCTCCCAGCGGTGGTTCAGCCCCAGGTTGTTCGAGACGTCGGCGCCCATGGCCACGACGTTCAGCCGCCGGGCCGACAGCCACAGCGCCAGCCCCGCGGCCAGGCACAGGGGGATCGCGATCGGCAGGAGGCTCGCATCCGCGTTGGACACGGAGCCGAAGAGCCGGGCGTTGAGGACGTCGAACTCGCTGGGGGTCAGCAGACGCTGCATGAAGGTCGACACCGAGCCCAGGCCGCCGCCGATGATGATGCCGACCAGCAGCATGACGTGCATGCTGCCTCGGCGCCCGGCGAGCAGCCAGGTGTACAGGGCGGTGGCCAGCAGGACCATCAGGCTCACCTGGACCACGAACTGGGTCATGCCGCTGAAGGCCACCAGACTGGCGGCTCCGGCGAAGTAGACCACGCCCGTCTGGATCGCCACGTACAGGGACTCGAAGCCCATGATCGACGGGGTGATGATCCTGTTGTTGGTGGCGGTCTGGAAGCTCACGGTGGCCATGGCCTGGCAGAACGCCACCACGCCCATCACGATCACATTGGTCAGCCGCAGCTCGACGATGCGCCAGAACCCCGGCGTGCCGAACGGCAGCGGGTTGTCCCAGGCCAGCAGACCGCCGGCGAAGAGCACGGACAGCGCGAGCAGCACCACGACCACGATGACGTAGCGCCGGCGGGCGGCGGGGGTCGCGAAGGCCCCGGCGCTCGAGCGCTGGGCCTTGGCGGTCGTGGGTCTGGCGAGTGTCATCCGGGGGTCCTCCATCAGGCGCTGCGGCGCTGGCGCAGCAGCAGGGCGACGAACACGACGGCTCCGACGATGCCGAGGATCACGGAGACGGGGATCTCGAACGGGGCGATCAGCGTGCGCCCCAGCAGATCGCACACGGTGACGATCGCGATGCCCAGCAGGCAGACCCAGGGCAGGTTGGAGCGCAGGTCGTCGCCGCGGATCATCGAGACGATGTTGGGCACGATCAGCCCCAGGAACGGCAGATTGCCGACCACGACGGTCACCACCCCGGTGGCGATCGCGATCAGGATCGTGCCGAAGAGGATGATCCGGCTGTAGTTCAGCCCGATGCTCGTGGCGATGTCCTCGCCCAGCCCGGCGGCCGTGAGCCTGTCGGCCACGATGAACACCACGACCACGACGGCCGCCACGATCCACAGGACCTCGTACTGCCCGCGCAGCACCGAGGTGAAGCTGCCGGCGAACCACACGCCGAGGTTCTGCAGCATGTCGGTCTGCAGCGCCAGGAAGGTCGAGACGGAGCCGACCACGGCGCCGAGCATGATGCCGACGATGGGCACGATCAGCGACGAGCGCAGGGACACCCGGCGCAGGAAGAGGAAGAAGACCATCGTGCCGACGAAGGCGAAGAGGATGGCGGTTCCCATGCGCGTCATGAGCGTGGAAGACGGGAAGACGATCATGGCGGTGAGCAGGCCCAGCCCCGCCCATTCGGTCGTGCCGGTGGTCGTGGGCTCCACGAAGCGGTTCTGCGTCAGCAGCTGCATGACCAGCCCGGACATGGACATGGCCGCCCCGGCCAGCACGAGGGCGATCGTGCGGGGAAGGCGGGTGATGCCGAGCATCTCAGCGCCGCCCTCCGAGCCGAGGTCGTAGACCCCCGTGAACAGGGACAGGACCAGCAGCCCTGCGACCGCTGCGGTCGCCAGCCACAGCTTCCAGTCGAGCAGGGCTGCGGCGAGCCCGGATCGTCGGGTGCTCGCCTCGGCGCCGGTGCGGGCTTCGGTCATCGGGGTCCCCTCAGCATGGTCGGGCGGTGCGGAGGCATGCGCCTCGTCCCGGGAGGCCGGGCACGAGGCGCATGCCTCAGCGGCGGCACCTGCATCGGGCCTCGACGCCGGTGCCGCCGCTGACAGATCAGCAGGTCAGCTGCTCTTGGACTCGAAGGCGTCGGCCAGGCCGTTGAAGATCTCGGTGTAGGTCTGGATGCCCTCGTTGGTGTAGGTGTCCGCCGGAGCGTAGTAGATGTCGCCCTCCTTCACGGCGGTCACGTCCTGCAGCGCCTCGGACTGCTCGATGACCTCGGCGGCGGGGGTGGCGCCCTCCTCCGAGCTCACGCCGGCGTCGCGGTCCAGGACCACGATCCAGTCCGGGTCGGAGTCGGCGATGGCCTCGACGGAGATGTCGTCGCCCTGGTGGTCGTCCGAGGCGCCTTCGACCTCGAGGGCCGGGGTGAAGCCGAACTCGTCGAACAGCGGTCCGAAGGTGCGTCCCACGCCCGGGGCGATGTAGCCGATCTCGCCGCCGGAGACGTTGACGGCCATGACGGTGTCGCCCTCCTGATAGGAGTCGGACACGCGCTGGGCGGCATCGTCCAGGCCGCCGTTGAGCGAGTCGGCCTCCGAGGTCTTGTCGAAGATCTCGCCGATGGCCGAGGTCTGGCGCTTGAGCTCCTCGAAGAAGTCCTCGCCCTCGCGGGGCTCGAACTCCACGATCGCGGCATCCGGGACGAGCTCGGCGATCTGATCGTGGTAGTCGCCGAAGCGCTGGCCGTTGACCACCAGGCTGGGCTCCACGCCGGCGATGGCCTCGAGGTCCGGCTCGCGGTGATTGCCGATGTCGACGACGTCATCGCCCTGCCAGCACTCGACCGTCTCCGGCAGCAGGGGCTTGGGCGCCGCGGCCAGCTCGACGTCCCACTCGCACAGGGTCTCGAACGTGCGGTTGTCGGTGGCGACCACGTTCTGCGGCGGCAGCGCGACGGTCTCGGTGCCGAAGTTGTCCTCGACCTCGATGCTGTCGGTCTCCCCGGAGCTGCTCTGGCTGTCCGAGTCGCCGGAGCCGCCGCAGGCGGTGAGTCCGAGGGCCAGGGCCAGGGGCAGGGCGGCCAGTGCGGCGCCGGAGCGGCGGCTGGGTGCAGGCATGGGAGCATCCTCTTGTCTGTCGACGACGTGGTGGCGGAGCAAGGTGAGCCTCACCTTGAGTAGGTCAGGATTACCTTACTGGTGACCTTAAAGGATTCTCCCAGCTGTTGCCAGGGCTTTCCTCGGAGTCTGCAGGCCGGCTGGGAGTCGTTCCGGGGCGTTCGTTCCTCCGCGGTGTGCAGCTGGCACTCGCCTTGACCGACTGCCAGCGCCGTCTCTAAGGTGGCTTTAGCACTCGCCCTCGGGGGGTGCTAAGGGATTCGGGCCGATCGGCACCGCGACGACGGTTGGCAGATCCTCTGGCGCACCAGCACCGGGGTCCTCGCAGCAGCGGGGAGCAGCACCTCGGCGGGGCGCCGTGACAGCTTCAGCAACACTTCGAATCCATGAGAGAAGGAGACATCGTGTCGATCTCCATCAAGCCGCTTGAAGACCGCATCGTCGTCCAGGTCGTCGAGGCCGAGCAGACCACCGCCTCCGGCCTGGTCATCCCGGACACCGCCAAGGAGAAGCCCCAGGAGGGCAAGGTCATGGCCGTGGGCCCGGGCCGCGTCGACGACTCCGGCAACCGCATCCCGGTCGACGTCAAGGAGGGCGATCTCGTGATCTTCTCCAAGTACGGCGGCACCGAGGTCAAGTACAACGGCGAGGAGTTCCTCGTCCTGCCGGCGCGCGACGTGCTGGCCGTCGTCGAGAAGTGAGCCTGACGACCCCCTGATCACCTCAGGCGGTCCGAGCAGAGGGCGCCCGCCGCGTGCCCCGCGGTTGCGCGGGTCCGCATGGCCGGCGCCCTCTCTCGTCGATCAAGACCCCAGTCATCCCGACGGGCCCGCGCCCGTCGATCCCGAAGGAGAATCCGGCCCATGGCCAAGCAGCTGCTCTTCCGCGAGGACGCACGCAATCAGTTGAAGGAGGGTGTCGACCGCCTGGCCGACACCGTCAAGGTCACCCTCGGCCCGCGCGGCCGCAACGTGGTCCTGGACAAGAAGTGGGGCGCCCCCGTCATCACCAATGACGGCGTGACGATCGCCCGAGAGGTTGAGCTGGACGACCCCTACCAGAACCTGGGCGCCCAGCTCGCCAAGGAGGTCGCGACCAAGACCAACGACGTCGCCGGCGACGGCACCACGACCGCCACCGTCCTGGCGCAGGCGCTCGTGGAGGAGGGCCTGCGCAACGTGGCCGCCGGCGCCGCCCCGGGCCAGATCAAGAAGGGCATCGAGGTCGCCGTCCAGGCGGTCGCCGATCGCCTGCTCGAGGACGCCCGCGAGGTCTCCGGCGACGAGGTCGCCAAGGTCGCTGCGATCTCCTCGCAGTCCGAGGAGATCGGCGAGCTGATCTCCCGGGCCTTCGAGGTCGTGGGCAAGGACGGCGTGATCACCATCGAGGACGGCTCCTCCACGGAGATCGAGCTCGAGGTCACCGAGGGCATGCAGTTCGACAAGGGATACCTGTCGCCGTCGTTCGTCAAGGACGCCGAGCGCCAGGAGGCCGTCATGTCCGACGGCCTGGTCCTGCTCTACCAGGGCAAGATCTCCTCGGCGCAGGAGCTCATGCCGGTGCTCGAGAAGGTCGTGCAGACCAAGAAGCCGCTGACGATCATCGCCGAGGACGTCGAGGGCGAAGCCCTGTCCACGCTGGTCGTCAACAAGCTGCGCGGCACCCTGGACGTCGTGGCCCTGAAGGCCCCGGGCTTCGGCGACCGCCGCAAGGCGATCATGGAGGACCTGGCGGTTCTCACCGGCGGCACCGTGGTGACCTCCGAGCTGGGCATCGCCCTGGACCAGGTCTCCCTGGAGCAGCTGGGCTCCGCCCGCACGGTCACCGTGACCAAGAACGAGACCACGATCATCGACGGCGGCGGCACCGCCGAGGCGATCTCCGAGCGTGTGGACTACATCCGCGGCCAGGTCGAGCGCACCGATTCCGAGTGGGACCGCGAGAAGCTGCAGGAGCGCCTGGCGCGCCTGGCCGGCGGCGTGTCCGTCATCAAGGTCGGCGCGGCCACCGAGGTCGAGGCCAAGGAGCGCAAGCACCGCATCGAGGACGCCGTCTCCTCGACCCGCGCGGCCCTCGAGCAGGGCATCGTGGGCGGCGGCGGCTCGGCGCTGGTCCACGCCTCCGCGGCGATCGACGACGTCAAGGCCCAGCTCGACGGCGACGCTGCCGTGGCCGCGGACATCGTGCGCCGCGCCCTGCGCCAGCCGCTGCGCTGGATCGCGCAGAACGCCGGCCAGGACGGCTGGGTCGTGGTCTCGCGCGTAGAGCAGATGGAGCTCGGGCACGGCTACGACGCCAAGGCCGATCAGTACACCGATCTGCTGGCGGCGGGCATCATCGATCCCGTCAAGGTGACCCGCTCTGCGCTGCAGAACGCGGCCTCGATCGCGGCCCTGGTGCTGACCACCGAGACCTTGGTCACCGACAAGCCCGCGGAGGACGATCAGGACGGCCACGGCCACCAGCACTGATCCGGAAGCTGCGGCGCTGACAGCGGCCGCAGCAGGCCGAGGACAGGCCCGGCTCCCGTCGCACTCGCGGCGGGAGCCGGGCCTTCTGCGCACCTCGGACGATGCCGCGGGCGGGCAGCCTGCGCTGGTAGGTTGACGCCCGTATTTCCCCCGGAGGCTGCGCAGGCATGCAGGCTTCCGCATGACCCGCTGCCGTGGCCGCAGCACGGAGGAGAAGCATGTCCGAGCAGCAGGAGACAGGCGGCACCGCGGACGACGCCCGCCGCCGGGAATCCGTGGCCAGGTACTCCGGCTTCCGCCCGGAGATCCAGGGGCTGCGCGCCGTCGCCGTGATCATGGTCGTGCTCTACCACGTCTTCCTCGGGCGGGTCTCGGGCGGCGTGGACATCTTCCTGCTGATCTCGGCGTTCTTCATGACGCTGTCGTTCGTGCGCAAGCTCGAGGGCGGGCGCCCGCTGCGGATCGGACGCTACTGGCTGCACACCTTCAAGCGGCTGCTGCCGCTGGCGGTGCTCACGGTGCTGGGCACCCTGGTGCTGGTCGCTCTGTTCTTCCCGGCCTACCGTGTCGAGGAGGCCCTGCGTCAGGCAGCGGCGGCCCTGACCTACACCGAGAACTGGGTCCTGGCTCTCACCTCGGTGGACTACTACGCCGCCGACCGCTCCACGGCCAGCCCGTTCCAGCACTTCTGGTCCCTGTCCGTCCAGGGCCAGGTCTTCCTGCTGTGGCCGCTGCTGTTCGGACTGACCTGGCTGCTGACCCGCGGCCGGTCCCGCCTGCGGCCCGTGCCTGTGCTCGCGGTGCTGTTCAGCGCCATCTTCGCCGCCTCGCTCGTGTTCTCGATCGTCACGACCGCCACCCAGCAGGAGTTCGCCTACTTCGACACCCGAACCCGGCTGTGGGAGTTCGCCCTGGGCTCGTTGCTGGCCTTGGCGCTGCCCTTCATCCGACTCCCGCGGTGGCTGCGCGTGGTGCTGGGGTGGGTGGGGTTCGTCTCGATGGTGCTGGTGGGCCTGCTGGTCGATGTGCAGGGGGCCTTCCCCGGCTGGATCGCCCTGTGGCCCCTGCTCTCGGCGGCCGCCATCATGGTCGCCGGGCAGACGGACTCGCGCTTCGGCCTGGACCGGATCTTCGCCGCCAAGCCGCTGGTGCGCCTGGGGGACTCCTCCTACGCGCTCTACCTCGTGCACTGGCCGCTGCTGATCACCTACCTGGTCATCCGCGACCGCCCGGAGGCGGGGCCGCGCTCCGGGGTGGTGCTGATCGTGCTCTCGCTCGCTCTGGCGATCCTGGCGACCAAGCTCATCGAGACGCCGCTGAAGAGCTGGAAGTGGCCCGAGGCCACCAAGCTGCGCCTGGCCGGAGCGGTCGTCGTGTGTCTGGCGGTCGGTCTGGGGCCGGTCCTTGCCTGGCAGCAGAGCCTGCGCGCGGACGTCGCCGAGGCCCCGGACGGCCCCACGGCCTCGAACCCGGGTGCGCTCGTGCTGCGAGACGACGTGCAGACCGCGCCGGATCCCGACGCCCCGACGATTCCGTTGGCCGCCCAGCTCGACGACCAGGCGCCGGACCGGGGCGCTGCATGCCCGAGCGAATGGGACATCCCCGTCGGATCGCAGCAGTGGTGCCGCGAATCGGTGCCCGCGGAGGACCCGTCGCAGACCGTGCTGCTGATCGGCAACTCGCACTCCGAGCACTGGCTGGACGCCCTGCGGCCGGTGGCCGAGGCGAACGGCTGGCGGGTGGTCAGCTACATCAGGCCCGGCTGCTATTGGACGAGCCACGAGGACCAGCTCGATGACGAGTGCGGCCCCTGGCTCGACGGCTCCATGCCCCTGGTGCATCAGATCGACCCGGATCTGATCATCACCCAGTCGACCTTCACCAACGCCGAGGGCGAGTACTACAAGCCGGACTACGACCAGCGCGTGCGCGAGGTCACGGGCGAGGGCTACCGCGTCCTGGGAGTGCGCGACATCCCGCGGTTCGATCAGGCTCCGCCGGAATGCGTCATGGAGGAGGGGTCCGCGCAGGCTCCGCAGTGCCAGAAGACCCATCCCATGCTCGGACAGCCCGATCCCATGCAGCCGCTGGCCGAGGAGCTGCCGCTGTACGCCGAGATGGACATGACCGATCAGATCTGCCCGGAGGGGACCTGCCCGCCCGTCATCGGGAACATGTACGTGCAGTGGGACAGCGGGCACCTGTCCATTCCCTACTCGCGCTCGCTGGCCTGGACCTTCGGCGACCGCCTGGCCGCAGCCCTGGCCGGGGACGGCGTGGTCGTGGAGCACCAGCCCGCTCTGCCGCAGCTGCAGTGAGGGCCGCCTCGGCAGGCGGAGGGGCCGAGGGCCCGTGAAGGGTCCTAGACTGTCCTCTCGAAACCGCACCGCGCCCGGGAGCCGCCGGGGCGTCGGCCGTGCCGTCGATGGAAAGGTCCTCCCCGTGTCAGAAGCCCCCGTCCCGACCGCCCTGTCCGAGGATCCGTTCGGCTTCGTCGGACTCACCTACGACGACGTCCTCCTGCTGCCGGGCAGCACGGATGTCATCCCGTCGGAGGCCTCCACGCGCACGCGCCTGTCGCGGCGCATCGAGCTCGAGACGCCCATCATCTCGGCCGCCATGGACACGGTGACCACCGCCAAGATGGCGATCCAGATGGCCCGCCTGGGCGGCATGGGCGTCATGCACCGCAACCTGTCGATCGCGGATCAGGCCGAGAACGTGGACCTGGTCAAGCGCAGCGAGTCCGGGATGATCACCGATCCCGTGACGGTCAGCCCGGAGGCCACCCTGCGCGAGCTCGACCGCCTCTGCGGCTACTACAAGGTCTCGGGCCTGCCCGTGGTCGAGGACGGCACCCGCCTGGTCGGCATCATCACCAACCGCGACACCCGCTACCTGCCGGAGTCGGACTTCGACACCCGCACCGTGCGAGAGGTCATGACCCCCATGCCTCTGGTCACCGGGCGCGTGGGCATGCCCAAGGAGGAGGCCTTCAAGCTGCTGGCCTCCAACAAGCTCGAGAAGCTGCCCCTCGTGGACGATCAGGGCGCGCTGAGCGGGCTGATCACCATCAAGGACTTCACCAAGGCGGAGCAGTACCCGCGCGCCACCAAGGACGACGAGGGCCGCCTGCGGGTCGGTGCGGCCGTCGGCTTCTTCGGCGACGGGTGGGAGCGGGCCATGACGCTCGTCGAGGCCGGCGTGGACGCCCTGTTCATCGACACCGCCAACGGGCACTCTCAGGGCGTGCTGGACATGATCGCCCGGCTCAAGGCCGAGCCGTCGGCCGCCCACGTGGACGTGATCGGCGGCCAGGCCGCCACCCGGCAGGGCGCCCAGTCGCTGATCGACGCCGGGGCCGACGGCATCAAGGTCGGCGTGGGGCCGGGCTCGATCTGCACCACGCGCGTCATCGCCGGCGTGGGCGTCCCGCAGATCACCGCGATCAACGAATCCGCCAAGGCCGCGATCCCGGCCGGCGTGCCGCTGATCGCCGACGGCGGCCTCCAGCACTCCGGCGAGATCGGCAAGGCGCTCGTGGCCGGGGCGGACTCGGTCATGGTCGGCTCGCTGCTTGCCGGCACCGATGAGTCCCCGGGCGATCTGATCTTCATCAACGGCAAGCAGTTCAAGGCCTATCGCGGCATGGGCTCGCTGGGGGCCATGCAGACCCGGGCCGGGAACACGTCGTTCTCCAAGGACCGCTACTTCCAGGCGGACGTGGGCTCGAACGAGAAGCTGATCCCGGAGGGCATCGAGGGCCAGGTGCCCTACCGCGGCCCGCTGTCCTCGGTGATCCACCAGCTCGAGGGCGGTCTGCGCCAGACCATGTTCTACACCGGCGCCCGCTCGATCGAGGAGATCAAGCACAAGGGCCGCTTCGTGCGGATCACCTCCGCCGGGCTCAAGGAGTCGCACCCGCACGACATCTCGATGACCGTCGAGGCCCCCAACTACAAGCGCTGATCGGACCCGATCCGGCGCTGGAGACAAGGACGCTGACGTGAACCTGAACTACGACATCGAGATCGGCCGCAGCAAGCGGGCCCGTCGGACCTACTCCTTGGACGAGGTCGCCCTGGTGCCCTCGCGGCGCACGCGCGACCCCCGCGAGGTCTCGACGGACTGGCGGATCGACGCCTACACGTTCGAGACCCCCTTCCTGGGCGCGCCCATGGACTCGGTGACCTCCCCGGCCACCGCGATCGCGCTGGGGCGCATGGGCGCCCTGGGCGTCCTGGACCTCGAGGGGCTGTGGAGCCGCTACGACGATCCCGAGCCGCTGCTCGAGGAGATCGCGTCCCTGTCGGGCGAGGACCTCCCGGCCGCCACGCGCCGCATGCAGGAGATCTATCGCGCGCCGATCCGCCCCGAGCTGATCACCCAGCGGCTGGGGGAGATCAGGGAGGCCGGCGTCATCGTGGCCGGCGCCCTGACCCCACAGCGCACGCAGGAGCACTACCGCACCGTGCTGGAGGCGGGCGTGGACCTGTTCGTGATCCGCGGGACCACCGTCTCGGCGGAGCACGTGTCCCAGGCGGAGGAGCCGCTGGACCTCAAGCGCTTCATCTATGACCTCGACGTCCCCGTGATCGTCGGCGGAGCGGCCGGCTACACCCCGGCCCTGCACCTGATGCGCACCGGCGCCGCCGGCGTGCTCGTGGGCTTCGGCGGCGGGGCCTCCATGCGCACCGAGCAGGTGCTGGGCATCCACGCAGCCGGCGCCTCGGCCATCTCGGACGTGGCGGCAGCTCGCCGGGACTACCTGGACGAGTCCGGCGGGCGCTACGTCCACGTGATCGCCGACGGCGGCGTGGGCACGTCAGGGACCATCGTCAAGGCCCTGGCCATGGGCGCCGACGCCGTGATGCTGGGCACCGCCCTGGCTCGGGCCGAGGAGGCCCCCGGGCGCGGCTGGCACTGGGGTGCTGAGGCCCATCACGGCGAGGTCCCGCGCGGCGTGCGCACGCGCGTGGGCACCGCGGGGCCGCTGCAGGAGGTTCTGCACGGGCCCTCGAGCCAGGTCGACGGCAGCTCCAACCTGGTCGGCGCGCTGCGCCGGGCCATGTCGACCACCGGCTACCTGGACCTGAAGTCCTTCCAGCGCACCGAGGTCGTCGTCCACGGCTGAGCCGTCGGGAGCGCGGAAAGGGGCGCGCACCGCTGCGGTGCGCGCCCCTTCGCGCATCCCGGGAGCGATTCGGCGGCGTCCGAGGGCGTCATTAGACTGGAGCGGTGCTTCGGACCGCCCTCAGACCCAGATCCCTGCTCGTGCTGGCGGTCTGCCTGGGCGTCGCCCTCGTCTTCGTCCTGCTGAGCCGCTGGCAGCTCGAATCCAGCCGGGACGCGCAGACCGTCTACGACCCGGGCAAGGAGATCGTCCGCCCGCTGCAGGAGACCCTGGACCCCGGCGCCGCCTCGACCCTCGAGCAGGTCGACACCGCCGTGGAGGCCACCGGGACCTATCTGCCGGATTCGACCGTGCTGATCGAGGACCGCCTGCAGGACGGGCGCTCCGGGTGGTGGGTCGTGGCGGGGCTGCAGATCCCGGGAACGCAGGACGACTGGTCGGGCGCCGATGCAGACCTGGTGCTGCCCGTCGTGCGCGGCTGGACGGATGACCCCGAGCACATCCCGCAGCTTCCCGAGGGGGAGGTCTCCGTGGCCGGGCGGCTGCTGCCGCAGGAGGCCCCGGTCTCCACCCAGGACCAGGAGCCGCAGCGCTACGCCAGTCTGTCGCCGGCCCAGCTGTCCAACGTGTGGGACGTGCCGATCTACTCCGGATTCGTCACCGCCATGGCCGAGGCCCCTGCCGCGCAGCCCGCGCCCCAGGACGGATCGACCGGCCTGGCGGAGGACGACGGCACCCTGCCGGAGCAGGGCGGCCTGATGTCGCCGCAGCTGGAGGCCGTCTCGGTCGATCAGCAGCCCACGGACACCTCGCTGGACCCGCTGAACATCTTCTACGCGGTCGAGTGGGTCGTCTTCGCGGGCTTCGCGCTGTGGATCTGGTTCTCCTCCGTGCGCGATGACCACCGGCGCAGCCAGGACCCCGCTGCCTGGTTCGAGCTCGACGGCGAGTCCCTGGCCTACGCCTGGGATCAGGAGGCCCAGCGGTTCTACTACTACGATCCCGTCGCCGGGGAGTACTTCTACTTCGACGACCAGCCCGCCGCGGACCAGAGCGTCCCGGCCGGTGCAGATGACCAACCGGAGGACCGCGGGCGAATCGACCCGCAGAGCGGAGAGCAGCGATGACCCAGGGAGCCCCGCAGGAGGGAACGCCCCGGCCCAAGCAGCGCACCGACGGCGTGCGCGTCACGGCGCCGGAGGGGGCGGATCCGTCGAAGGCCCGCGAGCCAGGCCAGCTGCCGCAGTACTCGGCGCTGCGCACGCGCCGGCGATTCGGCGGGACCGAGTCCCAGATCAGGTGGTGGCTGAACTTCTACATGGTCTGGGCCTGGATCTCCGGCACGTTCCTGCTGCTGCTCGTGGCCGAGATGATCCTGCGCTACGCCATGGGCTTCGACGTCATTGCCGGGGGCACCATGGCGGGCACGGGGGAGTCCGTGGCCCTGGGCCTGCGCGACAACGAGCTGATGGACATCGAGGGCGGCGTCAACATCTCCACCTGGGTGCTGATCGTGCACGGCTGGTTCTACGTGGTCTACCTGTTCTCGTGCTTCCGCCTGTGGATGCTCATGCGATGGCCGTTCCCGCAGTTCATCGTCATGGCCCTGGGCGGCGTGGTGCCGTTCCTGTCCTTCATCGTCGAGCGCAAGATCCACCGCTCGACCGCCCAGGAGCTGGCCTCGTTCCCCAAGGCGGCCAAGCGGTACTGAGGCGCCGACCGGCCGCAGCCCTGCGGTGACCTAGACTGTCGGCCGTGACATCTCAGCCCAGCACCGTGACATCTCAGCCCAGCACCACGTCCGCATCCGAGACCGCCGATGCAGCCCACGGGTCCCAGGGCCCGGTCCTGGTCGTCGACTACGGAGCCCAGTACGCCCAGCTCATCGCCCGCCGCGTCCGCGAGGCGGACGTCTACTCGGAGATCATCCCGCACACGCTGTCCACGCAGGAGATCCTGCAGCGCAAGCCGTCTGCGCTGATCCTCTCCGGCGGGCCGTCGTCGGTGTGGGCCGAGGGCGCCCCGGTGCGCGATGCCGAGCTCTTCGAGGCCGGCATCCCGATCTTCGGCATCTGCTACGGCTTCCAGGTGATGGCCAACGCCCTGGGCGGGACGGTGGCCAAGACGGGCGCGCGCGAGTACGGCGCCACGATCGTCGACGCCTCGCTGGGCGTCGCGGACACCGCGCCCGAGGGCCAGGACGTGCCGGGACCGGATTCGATCCTCACCGGCTCCCCGCGCCTGCAGAAGGTCTGGATGAGCCACGGGGACTCCGTGACCGAGGCCCCCCAGGGCTTTCGCGTGCTGGCGTCGTCCGGCGGCGCCCCCGTCGCCGCGTTCGTGGACGAGCAGCGGCGCCTGGCCGGTGTGCAATGGCATCCGGAGGTCCGCCACACCGAGCACGGCCAGGCCACGATCGAGCGCTTCCTCTTCGGGATCGCCGGGCTGAAGCCCACGTGGTCCACCGAGAACATCATCGACGCCCAGGTCGAGCGCATCCGCGAGCAGGTCGGCGACGGCCGCGCGATCTGCGGGCTCTCCGGCGGCGTGGACTCGGCGGTGGCCGCAGCGCTCGTCCAGCGCGCGATCGGGGACCGCCTGACCTGCGTGCTCGTGGACCACGGGCTCATGCGCCAGGACGAGGTCGAGCAGGTCGAGACGGAGTACGTGGCCTCGACCGGCGTCAACCTGCACGTGGCGCGGGAGTCCGAGCGCTTCCTCGATGCCCTGGCGGGAGTCAGCGACCCCGAGACCAAGCGCAAGATCATCGGCCGCGAGTTCATCCGCGCATTCGAGGCCGCCGAGGAGGCGGTGCTCGTGGCCGCTGCGGATGAGGGCGCCAAGGTCACCCACCTGGTCCAGGGGACCCTCTACCCTGACGTCGTCGAATCCGGCGGCGGCGAGGGCGCGGCCACGATCAAGTCCCACCACAACGTCGGCGGGCTGCCCGAGGACCTCGAGTTCGAGCTCGTCGAGCCTCTGCGCGAGCTGTTCAAGGACGAGGTCCGCGAGGTCGGCCGCCAGCTGGGCCTGCCCGAGTCGATAGTGGGACGGCAGCCGTTCCCCGGTCCGGGGCTGGGCATCCGCATCATCGGCGAGGTGACCAGCGAGCGCCTGGAGATCCTGCGCCGCGCGGATGCGATCGCCCGCGAGGAGCTCACCGAATCCGGGCTGGATCAGGAGGTCTGGCAGATGCCGGTCGTCCTGCTGGCAGACGTCCGCTCGGTGGGCGTGCAGGGCGATGGCCGCACCTACGGCCACCCGATCGTGCTGCGCCCCGTGTCCAGCGAGGATGCCATGACCGCCGACTGGTCCCGCCTCCCGGAGGACCTGCTGGCGCGGATCTCCAACCGGATCACGAACGAGGTTCAGGAGATCAACCGCGTGGTCCTGGACGTGACGTCCAAGCCGCCGGGAACCATCGAGTGGGAGTGAGCGGCGGGGCCGCAACGGCCCTGCCGCCTCCCGCAGGCGGCGTCTCCCGCGCCGACTGAGCAGTCCCCGACGCCGCGGCCCGCCCAGGCCGCGGCGCTCACCTATTAGGAGAAGCATGTCCCCCTCGTCCGAGTCCGGAGCCCCCGTTCCGCACGGCTCCGCGTCCTCCCACCGCAGCGGCCAGGAGACCGTCTCGCTGCAGGCCTGGACGCGGCAGATGGACGCCTACACCGGCCCGGACACGCTGCTGGACTTCAACCAGGTCGACAACGTCTGCATCGACCTGACGGAGGCCAACTCCTCCGGGCAGGCGCAGCTGATGATGGGCCGCCCCACCCGCTTGTCCACGATCATGCGCGAGCAGGCGGGGCTGCAGCGGGCGTCGCGCGCGGCGCGGATCCTGCGCACCAAGATCCACGAGCTCTCCGCCCAGCACGGGCTCGATGCCGCCTACCTGGCGGCCGGCACCGCCTCCTGGCTGCAGGCGGAGCCGCGTCCCCGTGCGGAGGACGCCCAGGGCCCGCACGAGGCGGGGGAGCGCGGCCACGGCGACCGGTACTCGACGCAGCGGCGGTTCATCGCCCCGGTCCTGCTCGCCCCCGTGACCATCCGCCCGCGCTCGGACGGCGATGACTTCGATCTGCAGATCGTGGGCCCCGCTCAGCTCAACCCGGCCATGGTCCGGCGCCTGCTGGCCGATCACGGGGTGGACCTGACCACCGGCGAGATCTCCCGCCTGGCCTACGGCACGCGCCGACTGGATCCGGCACCGGTGCTCGAGTCCCTGCGCATGGTCGCCTCCGAGGTCCCGGGCATGCACGTGGAGCACCGCCTCCTGGTCTCCACCTTCGCGGACCTGCACGACCGTCCCGCCGATGAGCACGTGCCCGCGCGCACCGACGTGATCCGCGACCTGGCCCGCCTGAAGTCCACGGCCGTCGGCAAGATCCCGCAGCCGCAGCCGCTGCAGAACCGCTCCGTGCCGCTGGATCAGCGCGATCCGGACTCCGAGCTGCTGCTGCTCGACGCCGACAGCTCCCAGCAGGAGGTCGTCGACCTCGCCACGCAAGGCGACTCTTTCGTGGTCACCGCAGCCCCCGGCACCGGGCAGATCGCGACCGCCGTGAACACCGTCGGCGCGCTCGTGGCCCAGGGCCGCTCCGTGCTCGTGCTGGGGGAGCGCCGGGCCGCCCTGGCCGATTTCCACCGAGGCTTCGAGATGCTCGGGCTGTCGTCGTCGGTGCTGCAGCTGGGCTCGCACCTGACGGGCGAGGAGGTCGCCGGCCAGCTCGTCGAGTCGATCACGCGCGCCGAGCGCGCCCAGGAGCCGGACCTGCGCGCCCTGCACAACCGGCTGCGCTCCGTGCGCGACCTGCTGGCCGGGCACATGGAGGCCCTGCACCGCCAGCGCCCGCGCGTGGAGGCCTCCGCGTATCAGGCCATGCAGGCCCTGGCCGAGCTCACCTCCCGCCCGGACGGGCCCACCACCCGGGTCCGGTTCTCGCGCGGGGTGCTGGACGCCGCCGCCCACCGCGCCGAGATCACCCGCCAGCTCGAGAGGGCCGCGGAGCTCGGAGCCTTCGACGCCGCGACCCTCGACGGGCCGTGGGAGGGCGCGCGCCTGGTCAATGACGAGGAGACCCGGCAGGCCCGTCACCTGGCCCAGTCGCTGCTGCTCGAGCTGACCACCCTGGAGACCGGGATGCGCACGGTGATGTCGGTCTCGGGGATGCGCGCCGGGGCCACGATCCCCGAATGGGGCCAGCAGCTGCGCTTGCTGCAGGAGGTCGAGTCCTCCCTGCGCTCCTTCACCCCGGACATCTTCGACCGTCCGGTGACGGACCTGATCGCGGCCACGGCGGCCTCGTCCTGGCGGCGCGATCACGCGATCGAGATGTCCGGGCTGCAGCGCTCGCGGCTGCGCAAGGCGGCCAAGGAGTACATCCGACCGGGCGTCCACCTCTCGGACCTGCACGCCTCCCTGGTCAAGGTCCAGTCGGAGCGCGACCGCTGGCGCTCCTGGTCCACCACGATCGAGAAGCCCGAGATCTCGGACGCGGTCGACGACGTCGCCGAGATCCAGCAGCGCTTCATCGAGGACCTCGAGGGCCTGATGATCGCCCTGGAGGGCTCCCGCACGGGCGGGGGCCTGATGGAGCTCGACGTCGCCGAGCTGCGCGAGGTGCTCACCCAGCTGATCGACGATGAGGCCAATCTGGAGACCATCCCCGAGCGGACGCTGCTGCTCGAGGGCCTGCGCGATCGCGGCCTCGGCGAGTTCGTCGAGGACCTGACCTCTCGGCGCGTGCCCGGGCACCGGGTGGCCGAGGAGTTCGATCTGGCCTGGTGGCAGTCCTCGCTGGAGGCCATGGCCGCCGATGACGGCCTGCTGCCCATGACGGACGGCTCGAGCCTGCGCCGCGCCGAGCAGGACTTCCGCCGCGCCGACTCCGCGCACATCTCCTCCGGTCCGCAGCGCCTGATCTGGGCCCAGGCCCAGCGCTGGCGCCGTCTGCTGCGGGAGCAGCCGGAGGCCGCCGGGGAGCTGCGCGACATGCTGCGCCAGGGCAGCGCCCCGCTGCCACAGCTGCTCAAGGCCTGCGGCGACCTCACCCGTGCGCTGGCCCCCGTGTGGACCGCGAGCCCGCTCGTGCTCTCGGCTGCGCTTCCCGATGACCTCGAGATCGACGCCGTCGTGGTCCTGGACGGGGAGTCGACGCCGCTGGCGGCCGTGCTGCCCGCCGTGACCCGTGCTCGCCAGGTCGTCGTCTTCGGCGATCCCGCCCTGGGCCGCCCGCAGCCTTTCACCGTGGCGCCCATGACAGGGGAGTCCTCCGGGCCGGTGACCGAGGTGGACTCCGCGTTCGACGCGCTCTCGCGAGTCGTCGATCGCCGTCAGCTGCGCGTGCTGTACCGGGACATGGACGCTCACCTGTTCGATCAGCTCAACGCGGACTTCTACGGGGGGCAGCTCACTCGCCTGCCCTCCGGCGCCGCGCTCACCGAGGGCGATTCCCGCCTGGAGGTCGAGTACGTCGCCGACGGCTACGGCGAGCTGGCCGCCGGGCACGAGGGCGTGCAGTCCCCGAACGCCGAGGTGCGCCGCGTGGTCCAGCTCGTGATCCGCCACGCGCGCCTGCACCCGGAGCGCTCGCTGGCCGTCGTGACCCCGAGCGCCCGCCATGCCGCACGCGTCGCCCAGGGCGTGAGCGCCGTGCTGGGGCAGCGCCCCGAGCTCGCGGAGTTCTTCCGGCCCGGGCCCGAGTCCTTCCGCGTGGTGGATCTGCACCGGGCCGTGGGGCTGCAGCGCGACACCGTGATCTTCAGCGTGGGCTTCGGGCGCACCGATCACGATCGCGTGCTGCCCTACCTGGGGCAGCTCTCGGACCGCGACGGCCGCCGGGGCTTCGTCCTGGGGATGACGCGCTCGCGGCTGAACACGATCGTGGTCTCGTCCATCCGTCCCGAGGAGCTGGAGCCCAGCTCTCTGCACAACGGCGCTCGCGATCTGCATCGCCTGCTGCTGCGCATCGAGGAGGCCGGGCACATCCGCATCGGCGCCGCCGATGAGCCGCTGCTGGCACAGAAGGACGAGCGGCAGGAAGTTCTCCAGGACGCCGCCGGGACTTCGGAGGCAGGGGATGCCGGGGCCGAGGCCCCTGAGGCCGAGGCCGCCCACGAGTCGCCGGAGCCCGTCGAGGCCGCTGAGCGGCCCGAGGCGCAGGACCGTCCCAAGCGCCCGCACCTCTCGCTGGTGGGGGCTCAGGAGCCCGCCCGGGCCGAGCAGGGCGACGAGCCCGCGGCCGAGCCGGCCACGCAGCCGATCCTGGTGCACGATCCCATGGAGCTGGCCGACGCCGCCGTCCACGAGGACGCCCTGGTGCAGGACCTCTCGCGCCGTCTGGTGCAGCGCGGCGCGGCGGTGCGCCACCACCACGAGGACGCGATCGACCTGATCGCCTGGTCCGAGACCGCCGAGTCGCTGTCGGCCGGAGCCGTGGTGGGACAGCGCTCCAGCGGCGACCCGGTGCGCATCCCGGTGGCCGTGGTCTCCG